>CAILAZ010000330.1 GCA_903832295.1 uncultured Acidobacteriota bacterium | reverse complement strand
CACGACGGTTTCCGGGTCGCCCTTGACAAAGCTGCGAACGTCGTCGCGAAACTGCCCATTCCATTCCTTCCACTTGTCCTTACCGAAGCTGCCAACCTCATATAGTCCGCCGGAATCCCATGCTTCGGCAATCAACTTTGTGCCTGCAAGGACCGGATCGGAATCGATCTCCCAAACGATCGGGGGATTCAACATGGGCTCGCCCAATTCGTTGCGCGAGAATATCGACGCCAGATCGAAGCGGAAGCCGTCCACATGCATCTCTGAAACCCAGTACCTCAAGCTATCGAGAATCAAACGCTTTACAACGGAATGGTTGGCCTTGAGAGTGTTGCCCGTCCCGGTATAGTTCGCATACGTGGTCCTATCTTTCTCCAGCATGTAGTAGAAGCTGTTTTCAAGCCCACGGAAACAGAGTGTTGGCCCATTCTCGTCGTCCTCACCGGTGTGGTTGTAGACAACGTCCAGAATTACTTCGATGCCGGCACGATGCAGTTCTTTCACCATTGTTCGAAACTCATCCAAGCAGATAAGTGGGTCATTGCAGGTGCTGTATCCAAGATGCGGCGCAAAGAAAGACACCGGCCCATATCCCCAGTAGTTAGTGAGTCCAGGGGCAGCGCCTTGAGCATCGAACTGGAACACCGGCAACAGTTCGACAGCTGTGATTCCGAGATACTTGAGATAGGGGATCTTTTCGATGAGTCCAAGATACGTTCCCTTTTTGGCTTCGGTGACGCCTGAGTTCGGGTGGCGCGTAAATCCACCTACATGCATTTCGTAGATCACTGTGGTGCGAAACGGATGCTTGAGCGGCTGATCTCCTTGCCAGTCGTAAGAACTCAAATCAGCAACAACGCTCTTCATCGAGGTCGCAGCGTTGTCTCCGGGGTGGCTCGCAGCGGAACGGTCATAGTGCTGGCCTACGGAAACGCCCTTTCCGTACGGGTCAATCAGAACTTTGTGGCAGTCAAAGCGATTTCCGTCGTTCGCCTCACCAGGGCCGTCGACGCGGTATCCGTAGAGTTGTCCAACCACGATTCCCGGCACAAAGATGTGCCAGTAATGAGAAGTGCGATTGGTTATTGGGCTAAGCTTAATGACTCGGGCCGGTTGCTGGGCATCGGCGTGCTCAAAGAACACGATCTCAACTTGCGTGGCATGGGCTGAAAAGACGCTGAAGTTCACTCCATCTGAAGTCAACGTTGCTCCCAGCGGGTACGTCTGGCTTGCGCCTTCGCCCGGCATGGCAGAAGCACGAGAGACGGCGGAGTTCCAAAATGCGTCCAGGATGTCCTCCTTGCAGCTTCGATTGAGTATTTTGAACTGACTCGTCTCAATGATCCCGGAATCGGCAAGCTCTTCAGCGCTCTTTCTAGCCAGAAGCAATGGCGAGGAGAAGCATCGAAAGAAGCACAAAGCTGAGGATGGCGGTATCCGACAGCGCTCCTCTTTTCAGAGACCCTGATGGCGTGAGAGTGTTCTGTCGCGGATTCAGGGCATTATAGTAGACAGAAAAGACCTCGCCTTGCGCCCTGGCGGCAGGCGATACGAAGTTGTCGTAGTAAGTTCGTGCGTGGGCGTAATAGGTGAAGGAAACGATCAGTTTGTTGTAGTCATTTGTGGTTCGCAGGGTTAACGCACTTGTGCGGACAAGCTCATGCCGGCAATCCGTAACTCTGGCTTCCGTCTCCATCCAAATGGGTTGACCGGTGGATTGTGCAGAGTCGTTACTGCGCTTCACGTTTGGTTCTTCTGTGGCTCGCCTGTTCTTTGCCGCTTGTTCCTCTGCGACACGACCTGCCGCACCCAGGAGTTTCCT
>CAILAZ010000329.1 GCA_903832295.1 uncultured Acidobacteriota bacterium | reverse complement strand
AGCACCGGTCCCACAAACGCGCCAACCATTGCCATCAGCTTCAGGTCGCCCAGTCCCATGCCATCCGTCTTGCGCAGCGCCTTGTACGTCCACGCAATCCCATAGAGAATTGCCGCCCCAAGCGCCGCGCCCAGCACGGAATTGGCAAACGAGCGCAATCCCAGCTGGAAGTTCATCTCCAGCGCCGTCGGCATCCCCTGGAATCGCAGCGGAAAAAATCGGTAGCAGGGACCGGGAACCAGCGAGAGCCAGCTCAGCGCCAGCCCAATGCCCAGCCCCGGCAGCGTCATCGCGTCGGGCAGCAGATGCGTCTCCGCATCCGTGAAGGTGAGTCCCACGCACAGGAAGCAGAGCACGCAACCCTTCAACGCATCCATCGAAACCCCCGCCCTCAAAAAGATGAGGAGGAACAGGATTCCGCAGATCAGCTCGACCACCGCATACCGTGGAGTGATGCGCGCCTTGCAGTGGCGGCAGCGGCCCTTCAAAAGCAGCCAGCTCACAAGTGGAATGTTGTCGTGGGCCGCGATCGGCACATTGCATTCCGGACAGGCCGAGCGCGGAGACACAATCGACAGGCCACGCGGCAGCCGGTAAATGCAGACATTCAGAAAGCTTCCGAAGATCAGGCCGAAGATGAAGAATCCGGCGCCCAGCATCCAGTCAGGGTACACGTGCAATTCTCGCTTAGCAGGTCTCTAGCAGATTATATGGGGGGCAGGGCAAAACAGGGAGTTACAAAAGAGGGAAGCCCTTGGATTGTGTAGCTCAGGCCGCGCGCTCCGCCTTGGTCTGGAGGATCGCGCCCGGGAAAATGCCGGCCTGCGTCGGTACCGGAGGAATCTCACCGATCCAGTTCACCATTGCGCGGTTCACAAAACGAAGCTCGGGACGGCCGTCGTCTCCGCAGCGAATCAGGTATCCCGCACACTCATCCTGCTTTCTGTGCCGCCACTTCTCCAGTGCCGCAAACGTGTCCACGCTGAGGGTCTCTCCGGGGACCATCAGCAACAGCCAGTTGTGGAAGGCGTCCATCGCATACGCCCCCGGGGTCACTCCCGGTATCTGCACCTTGCTCCGCGCTCGATACCTCAGGCACATCCGCTCCACCCCAGGCTCTCCGTCGTGGATCACAAGGATGTCCGGTGCTACCCGCGCCGTGCGCAGAGTCTGCGCCAATCCTGAAGTCCCGGCGGCATGGATGAAGATCGTAAACTTTGGCACACCCTTGAGAGGGCGCGTTGCGTTTGCCAGTTGCATACCCGGCAAAAAAGCCGCGCCCCGCAGCGCCGCTGTGCCAGTCGTTCATAGCTGGGGAACTCTCCCCACGAACTACGAATCGGCCAGCGGCTCGCCCCATCCCTCGTGAGCTGCCTGCTGCCCACCTATTGCGAAACGTCAAAGGAGGGTGGAAAATTCGCCGGCTGCGCCGCCCAGCTCTTGTTGGGCTGCGCTCCCAGCAAGTACTCCAGGCGATTCACTCCACCTTTCAGCGCATCCAGCGGCAGCCAGCTCTTGCCGTACGGCTTGCCGTTGAATTTCACAGCCTGCACATAAGGGCCGTCCCCTTTGGAGATGATCGCAAGCGTGCTCCCATTTCCAAGCCGGAGCGTTGCGCGCGGAAACATCGGGCTCGCCAGTGCAAATCCCCCAACCCCCGGAATCACCGGGTACATCCCCAGCGCGCCCCAAACATAGACACCGGAGGTCGCACCCAGGTCATCGTTGCCCGGCAGGCCGTCCGGTTTGGTTGAGAATGTCTCGCGCCGTATCCGGTCCACCACCGCCTGCGTCTTCCACGGCACCCCGGCCCAGTTATAGGCATAAGCTGCACAGAAGTCCGGCTCGTTCGTCACGGTGTAGTTAGGCAGCCCCCACCCCTTCAGCTTCACGAAAAACTTGTCGAGCATCGGCACCACCACTTCCGCCCCGCCCATCGCTTTGAACAGGCCTGCGTAGTTGTGGGGAATCATCCACGTGTACTGCCAGGTTGAGCCTTCCTCAAATCCCAACTGGTTGGATTGGTCTTCCACCTTGCGATGAGGCAGCAGCTTATCCGGGTCCCAGCCCTCCACGAACTTGCCATCGGCCGTGCGCGGGCGGATGAAATGAGATTCACTGTCGAAAATGTTTCGCCAGTTCTGCGAAGAGCGCAGAAAGCGCGCCGAGGATTGCTGATCGCCCAGTGCCGCTGCAAGGCGCGAGATTGCGAAGTCGGCGCTGGCGTATTCCAGCGTGGTCGAGGCCGCCGACTCGCCTTCGTCCTCGGAGGACAGCGACACCTCGGAAAGCGGCACATAGCCGCGTTCAAGATACGAATCCAGGTAGGGACGCTCGTAGGCGTTGTGCGGCCCCTTCGCAAACTGGGTGGCGCCCTTGATCATCTGTCGCAGCGCGGTCGCCGTGTCGAACTTGCGTGCCCCGAATGCATGGGCCGTTGCCAGCAGAATCGACGAGGAATCGCCGTTCATCACGTAGCTCACATCATTCGCCGCGGGCCAGCGTGGCAGCCATCCACTCTGTTCCGCGTCCCGCACCAGCGATTGCATCATCTGGCTGCTTTCATCCGGATGAAGCAGCGACTGGAACTGGACCACATTCCTGTAGGTATCCCAGTCAGAGAAGTTCGCATACTGCGTCTCTCCCGGTGCCAGCCTCCGCACCTTGCCGTCAAAGCCCGTGTAATCGCCGTTTGCATCGCTGAACACATTCGGAGAGAGCAGCATGTGATACACGCCCGTGTAGAAAATGGATTGCTGCTCCGCCGAGCCGCCCTCAACCGCCACCCGGGAGAGTTGATCCACCCAGGACTTCTTCGCCGAGGCGGCCACCGCATCAAAGTTCCACTCCGGTATCTCTGCCTTCAGATTTGCCTGGGCATTCTCAATGCTGACAAACGAAATGCCAACCTTCATCAGCAGCGGTTTGCTGCTCTCGGAAAACGAGACATACGCTCCGGCCTTGTGCCCTTCGGCGCTCTTCGCGCCGGCGTGCATGGTGTCATCCCATGTCCCTGAGTCCCGGAAAGGCTCGGCGAACACCGCCGCAAAGTAGAGAGTGTAATTCGTGTTGCTTCCGCAGAAGCCCCCGCTGTGTACCGTTCCCGTTACCGTATTGCCGCCGCTGATCTGGACCGATGAGCTGTCAGCCTCCCGCTTCGTGTCACCCGAGGTTGCGCTGCTTCCGGCCTTGAGCAGAATTGTTCTCGTCGCCCCCGCCGGAAATACAAATCGTCCGATCCCCGCGCGGAGCGTCGTGGTCAGCTCCGTCTTGATCGCATTGTCAAACTCCACCGCATAGTAGCCTGGGTGCGCTTGTTCATGCTCGTGCGAGAACGCCAGCGCGTATCCTGCCGCCGAACCCCGCTCCTTGAGTTCCCCAATCCACGGAAGAACCGGAACATCCGCATACAGGGAACAGCCCGCACCGCTGATATGGGTGAGGCTGAATCCGAGGATTGTCTTTTCCGGATAGTAGTACCAGCCGTTGGCCGTGTTGTCCGGACTCCACTGCATCATGCCGAACGGCTGTGTGGCTCCAGGAAATGTATCCCCTCCCTCCGCAGTGCCGATGAAGGGATTCACGGCCTCATACGGCGAGGTGGACGCAACCTTTTGAGCCCAGGCAAGGGAAGAGAACAGCAGGAGGCAAATCAGCAGATCGCGCATTCGAATGCTCCGTGCAAAGGGAAGTCGGAGATAAGCATTACACGAACCGGTCGTCTCGCCGCACGCGCTCCCGCAAATTCCTCGCCGTGTTGTCCATGCAGCACATCCATTCCATGTACTGCATGGTCATCGCAACAGGGGGCATCCTCTTGTCGAAAAGGTAAATCCTTTCGGACCTCCCTGAACCATTGGCTCATTCATAACTGCCGCGTTTCCAACGATTATCCACCCGGTCAATCGTCCGCACCCCTGCCCCGGGGCGCGGTCAGCACCCTGAAAAACGCTCTCCAGTTAGAAATACCCGCACTGGCAGCGGCTAATCCACTCTCTGCCGTCCCGCGTTGCGTTCGTTCGTCGACGACGGCAGCACGCTCACCGGCTGCGAAAGATGGAAAGTCAGCAGCGACTCCGGCCCCAGTTTTATCTGTGCTGCCTTGATCGCCGCCTGGGTTACTCCGCCCGCTCCCGCGCCCACTGCCGCGCCAATTCCCGCGCCCTTGCCTCCGCCTGCAATCGCGCCGATGATCGCTCCCAGCGCGGCTCCGCCGCCCACCTTCTCCGCCGTATTCTTTCCGCGCCCCTCTGTCTGCTTCGACCACTGGTTGGTGTGTACCGTGTACGAGCGCCCGTTGAAGCTCACCTTCGTGAGCTCAATCGTGAGCAGCCCTGAGCCCTTGAATTTGCCCGCCGCATGCACCTCCACCACACGTCCAAAGACGTCAGCGTCAGAGGGGATCACCGTTCTTCCGTCCACTTGCACTGGCGAATTCAGCGTGGCGCGGAATGTATCGCCTGCATTCGAAGCCTCTGAATCCAGCGTGTCCAGCATGCGAACCGCAAGCGGAGTGCCGTCCGGAATCTCGATCTTCGATGGAGGCGGAGGAGGTGCCGGTGCGCTCTGCGCAGGTGGCGGAGGCGCCGTGTTGCGCGCAGCCTGCGCCTGTTCAGCCTCATTCCTCTGTTGCGCCATCGCATCAGCCTGCGAGCCCGGCGCGGATGCCTGTTGCTGGCCGCTCACGCTTCCGTTCTGCGCCGCGCCGGGCTTTCTCGCACTCACGCCGCGGGTGGTGGTTGCCGGTTGCGATGCCGCCGCGCTCCCCTGGTCAGTCGAGGGTGGCGGAACTGACGAAGGCGCATTCTGTGCTGCCGTAGATGTATCCACAGTGAGGTTGTTGACCACCGTGCGCACGCCGCTCACGGTAGCGGCATCGCTGGCCGCCGCTGCGCGTTCCGCGTCGCTGCCCACTGTGCCCGATAGCGTCACGACTCCATTCGCCGCCATCACGGCAATCTGCTTGTTTGCGACCACTTGGTCGGCATTCAGTTTTCCCTGGATATCGCCGGCCACCTGCGCATCCGTGCGCGTCTGCGACTTGTTGCAGGCAGCGGTGAGCATCGTCGCTCCGGCGACAAGGATCAAAATCCAGCTTCGAATCAGATTCGTTCTCATTTCAGCTCCTCTTACTCTTGCGAGGTACTGCACTTTCTTTGGATGCGAGCTACGCTCCGAGGTGGCACAACTGCGTCATGCAAACCCCTTACGATTCAAACACTCTTCTCCGTCCCGTGTTGCCCCCCAGCCTTTCTTCACGCTTCCCAAGCGGAGATTCGCAACCAGGAACAAGAACTGTATGCGGTTAAGATTGGTGGTGCAAATCCTCCGCATATGATACAAAACCCACTTGCTTTGCAAGTTCCAAAACTAATCATGATACGAGTCGAACGCGCAGAATTCGATCCCGAGAGCGGTTTCCTTTACTACGTCATCTTCAAGCCCAACCTTGAGATCGGCGTGGAGGACTTACACTCGCGCATCACTGTGGAGGTCGCTGTCTCCGTAACTGAGACCGGGGAAGTCGCCGACCTCACCTTCGCCGTGCCTCACCAGCTGCGCAATTCCCAGGCGCTCTTTTACATCTGCGGAGAAGGCCAGGGGAGCTATGTTGAGCCTCATGTCTTCGTCGTTGTTCCCGGAGCCAGCGGAGACACCGTGGTCAGTGCGCACGGACGCCTGGATGTGGATGTGGTGGGACGCATCATAGGATTGCAGCTCCAGTGGCAGCCAACCTCCGCCGCCAGTGCCTGACGGTGGCCGTGCCCGGATTTCGCGTTACACTCAGAACATTGCCATGCACGAAATCGATCTCGACCGCCCGTACATCCAGTTCGACGACGTAAGCAAAGCCTTTGGTGAGAAGGTCATCCTGCGCAACGTCAGCTTTGACGTGAAGGCCGGCGAGACTGTCTGCATTCTCGGACGCAGCGGCGTGGGAAAATCCGTAACCCTTCATCACATCATGGGATTCCTGAAGCCCGACCACGGCCGCGTCTGGGTGGCTCATGAGGACATCACCGACTACCCGGAGAAGGAACTGGAGCGCATTCGCAAGAAGGTCACCATGGTCTTTCAGAATGGCGCGCTCTTTGACTCTCTCAGTGTCGGAGAAAACGTTGCCTTCCCCTTGCGCGAGCGCGGCGACCTCAACGAATCCCAGATTTATCAGATTGTGGATGGACTGCTGGAAATGGTGAATGTAGGTGAGTACCGCGACCAGTTGCCCTCCGGGCTCTCCACTGGCATGAAGCGCTCCGTGGCGATTGCACGCGCCCTTGCCGCCCAGCCGGAAGCGATTCTCTACGACGAGCCCACCACCATGGTCGATCCTCTAACCGCGCATCTTCTCGGGGACTTGATCAAGAAACTGAAGTACCAGTTGAAGCTCACCAGCATCGTGGTGACCCACGACATGGCTCTGGCGAAGAAGATTGCTGATCGCATCGTCTTTCTGCACGAAGGACAAGTTGTGTTTTTTGGCACGCCAGGCGAGATGGAGAAATCAGAGTTGGAGATCGTGCGCGAGTTTCTTGCCCTGGACACGCTCGACCTTGGATATTGGCGCGGAGCTCAAGCCGCTGGTCCTCCCGAGCTACCGGAATAGCATCCCGTTCAGAATCCCTTTGCCACCAGCGCCGTCGCGCTCAAGCCCGGCTGCCGGTCGCGAGCCGTCCACTTTTCAAGATACTTGGCGACGATATCAGTCTCAATGTTCACCGGATCGCCCGGCTTCAGCGTCCCCAGATTCGTACACTCCACGGTGTGCGGGATAATCGCCACCGAGCAGCGTAACCCTTCCAGCTTTGCCACAGTCAGGCTGATGCCTTCGATCGCAATCGAGCCCTTGAACACCAGGTAGCGCTCCAGCTCCGGCGAAACTTGCACATGCAGCCAGAAGCCGTCCGAGTCAGCGATTCGTTCGAAGGCTTCCAGCCGTCCTACGCCGTCCACGTGTCCCTGCACGATGTGGCCGCCCAGCCTTCCATGCGCAGCCAGCGGAAGCTCCAGGTTCACTTGCGCCCCCGGGTGAATCCGCGACAGTGATGTACGTTCCCAGGTCTCTGGCGCAAGGTCGGCTGCAAAAGAGGTCGCGGTGATATCCAGCGCCGTCAGGCATACTCCGCTTACCGCACAACTGTCGCCGGTTTTCAGCTCCTTGGTTACGTTTGCGGCCTCAATTACGATCCGGCGGTTCTGCCCGTTCTGGTCGATGCGGGCGATGCGTCCAACTTCCTCTACGATTCCGGTAAACATCCTGTATTCCTCTCAACCCTGCGGTCCGAGTTGCTGATAAGGGTCGCGCAAATATGCTTCCACTCCAAAGTCTTCGCCAAAGCGCTGAATCGTCAATCTGGATGCATGCAGACCCGCGCCCGGTGGCAAGGCGTTGGGTCCATCCAGCCACGGCACCGCACCCTGCGGACCAAAGATTCGCGCGGTGTAGAAGAGCATCAACTTGTCCACCAGCCGCGCCCGCAGGCATGCCCAGTTTACTGAAGCGCCGCCCTCCACCAGCAGGCTGGTGATCTGCTCGGCCCCCAGCATTCCAAATACGCGGTACAGGTCCGGGCGGCCATCGTGGGGCAACTGCGCCGTGTTGGCCGCTGTGTCCAATTCAACCTGCTGAACTCTTACTCCCCGGGATTCCAGTGCGCGCCGTTTGTTTTCTTCAGCAAAGGAGCAGAAGACCACCACATCGTCGTTTGCGGTCTCCACCACTCGCGAGGTCAGCGGCAGCCGCAGCCGTGAATCCAGAATCACCCGAATCAAGGGGCGCCGCCGTGGAAGTCCGCTGCGGTCGGTGAGCAGTGGATCGTCTGCAATCACTGTGCCCACGCCCACCAGGATTGCATCGGAGGCGTGCCGCATCTCGTGAACTCTCCGGCGTGCCGCCTCTCCCGTAATATAGCTTGGATTCGCAGACCCCGAGCCCACGAGCTGCATCTGGGGTTCAGGCGGCCCTGCAATCTTTCCGTCCAGCGACATCGCTGCCTTCAACGTTACAAATGGCTGCCCTGTTCGGATGTATTGCGCAAAGCTCTCATTGAGCTTCCGCGCCTCAGCCTCCAGGAGACCAACTTCAACGTCGATTCCAGCTGCTCGCAGCTTTTCGAATCCCCTGCCCGCAACCAGCGGATTGGGATCTTCCATGCAGCAGACCACGCGGGCAATTCCCGCGGCTATCACCGCATCCGCGCACGGTCCGGTGCGTCCCTTGTGGGAGCACGGCTCCAGATTTATGTAGAGGGTATTTCCGAGCGCCAGCGCTCCGGCCTGTTCAATTGCAAGCACCTCGGCGTGCCTGGTCCCAGAGTAGGTGTGCGTCCCGCTGCCCACGATACGCCCGCGCTCGTCCACAATGAGCGCGCCCACCATGGGGTTCGGCGAAGCCAATCCCAGGCCTCGTGCCGCCAGTTCCAGCGCTTGCTTCAGAAAGAGTTCATCGGCGGATATGGCCATTGCTCAGGAGAACAGCGAGTCGACAAAGTCGACCGCGTTGAATGGAATCAGGTCTGCCTGTTTCTCCCCCACGCCCACGTAGCGCACGGGGAGGTTCATCTCGCGCGAAATCGCCACCACTACGCCACCCTTGGCGGTTCCGTCCAGCTTTGTCAGCACAATTCCGGTGACCCCGGCCGCCTCGGTAAAGACCTTTGCCTGTTGCAGTCCGTTCTGTCCCGTGGTCGCATCCATCACCAGCAGCGTCTCATGCGGCGCGCCGGGAATCACCCTCTGCGCTGTGCGATACATCTTTTCCAACTCGGCCATCAGGTTCTGCTTGTTGTGCAATCTTCCGGCGGTGTCCACAATCACGTAATCGATCTTGCGTGCCTTGGCTGCCTGCAGCGCGTCAAACAGCACTGCGGAAGGATCGCCGCCCGGCTTGGTCTTGATGACCTCGGTCCCGGTGCGCTCTCCCCAGATTTCAAGCTGCTCTATTGCCGCGGCCCGGAAGGTATCTGCCGCCGCCATCAGCACCGTCTTTCCCTGCGCGCGCAGCACGTGGGCCAGTTTGCCGATTGTAGTCGTCTTGCCTACGCCATTCACGCCGACTACCAGGATGACCTCAGGCGGGTCGGCAACTACTTTCGGCTTGCTCTCGGCGGCCCGGTTCAGTATCGCCAGCAGTTCTTCCTTCAACACGCGCTTCAGTTCGGAGGTATCGCCGATCAGCTTGCGATTCACCTTCTCGCGCATTGCCGCCAGCACTTCGTTCGTCGTCGTCGAACCCAGGTCGGCCGAGATCAGAATCGCTTCCAGATCATCCAGCGTCCCAGCGTCCACTTCCTTGTTAAAGCTGACGACTTCCTCAATGCGCTCCGCGAGATTCTCCCGCGTGCGCGTGACGGCCTGCTTCATGCGCTCAAAGAGCGATGTCTTCTTTTCTTCGGGCTGGTTAAGGCTTCCAAATAACGTCTGTATCATTTCGCCTTTAATTATAACGAGCGCCGTCCCGCGGCCGCTCCAATGCTATGCCCGAAACAGCGCGCTTTCCTTGGTCAGTGGACGATTCATCAGGTCGCGAATCGCATCGCTGGGGTCTTTTCCGTTTTGCAGAATCTCATGCATCTGCCCGATGATCGGCATCTCCACCTGGACCTTATGCGCCAGTCCCACGGCCGCGCTGGTGGTCAACACGCCTTCTGCCACCATGCCGTGCATGCCCGCGATAATCTCATCCAGCTTGCGTCCCTTTCCAAGCTCCACGCCCACGCTGCGGTTGCGGGAGAGGCCGCCCGTGCAGGTCAGCACCAGGTCGCCCAAACCGGCAAGGCCTGACATCGTCTCCGCTTTCCCGCCGCACGCCACCGTCAGCCGCGTCATCTCCGCCAGTCCGCGCGTAATCAGTCCGGCCACCGTGTTGTGTCCGTATCCGATGCCGTCCACCACTCCGGCGGCAATCGCAATCACGTTCTTCACTGAGCCGCCCATCTCCAGGCCAATCACGTCGTCACAGCGGTACACCCGGAAGTTGGCGTCGCTGAATGCCTCCTGCACCTGCTCGCAGAGTGCCGTTTGTGCCGAGGCCACACTGATTGTCGTCGGGAAACCCTTGGCCACCTCGCGCGCAAATGTGGGACCGCTCAGCGCGCAAAGTTTCGGCTGGAAGCTCCCCTCGCCCCGCGTCAGCACCTCGGTGATCACCTCGGTCATGCGCAGCAGGGAATCGTTCTCAATCCCCTTGGTCGCTGACACCAGCAGCATCTCGGGCCGCAGCAGCGGCTTCATCTGGCTCCACACCCGGCGAGCGTGGTGAGAGGGCATCACGCTCAACACAATGTCCGCGCCCTCGATTGCCTCTGCCAGGCTCTGCGTCGCCGCAATCGTGTCCGGCATCCGGCAGCCGCTTAAAAACGGTTCATTCACGTGAGTCTCGCGGATCGAGGCGACCACTTCTTTCTCATACGCCCACAACGTTACCTTGTGCGAGCCCTTGCGTCCCAGTGTGATGGCCAATGCTGTTCCCCAGGCCCCAGCGCCAATTACCGCAATCTTTGCCATAGTTATGCCTTCCTCGCGCCGAAGCGGCTTTCGGTCCCTGCCAGCAGGCGGCCGATATTCTGGTGATGACGAACGATGACCAGCAGCGCCACCGCGGCGCACAGCGCAAGCGCTGCCGGCGGAAACGCGTCCCGCTCCAGCCACCACAGCGCAACCGGAAACGCAGCGGCGGCAACAATCGAGCCCAATGATACGTAGCGGGTAAACGCAACCACCACGGCAAACAGCGCCACTGCAATCAGCACTGCCAGCGGAGCCAGCGCCAGGAACACGCCCAGCCCAGTAGCCACGCCCTTCCCCCCTTTGAATCCAAGCCACACCGGGAACATATGACCAAGCACCGCCGCCAGTGCCGCCAGCGTCGCCAGCGTGTGCAGTTCCGTGACACTGCCCTTATGCACGCACGGAATGTGCAGCACCAAAAATACCGGCAGCCATCCTTTGAAGGCGTCGAGCAGCAGCGTCACAATCGCCAGTTTCTTCCCGCCCGTACGCGCCACGTTGGTCGCGCCAATGTTGCCGCTTCCAATCGAGCGCACATCAATTCCCTGGAAGAGCCGCACCAGGATGTAGCCAAACGGAATCGAGCCCATCAGGTAAGAAGAGGCTGCAACAACCGCCAATGTGGGATAGCTCATCTCACGTCCATTGCAGGCGTGCTCACGCCAGGCCAAAGCTTTCCAGCTTGTAATAGCTCGGCCCGCTCGGAGACAGCTTGCTCTCGTATAAGAAGAATTCGCGCGCCGTCATTGTACCGAACTCCGGGGGCTTGCTCGACTCCACAATCCGCGCCAGCTGTGCAAATGCCTCCGGCGGCCGCTCTCCGCGCACCGGACGCGGCCTTCCCGAACCATTTCTCGCCAGCGTCAAATGTGGATGAAACTCCTTTTCGCGCGGAAATCCCAGCGTCTCCAGCGACTCCTCCACTGCCAGCGCCAGCGGCGCCAGCCCCGCAGCCTCAATCCCTGCCCAGAAGACCCTCGCTGCACGTGCCGTCGGAAAGAATCCCACTCCGTGGACGGCAATCTCAAACTGCTCCCGTCGAATTCCGCGCAGCCTCTCGCGCACTGGCTCGGCGCTTTTCAATTCGCCCAGAAATTTCAGCGTGACGTGGTAGTTGCTGCTGCGCACAAAGCGCACTCCAGGCAGCCGCGGTTGCAGCGTGCGCACATAGTCGTCCAGCCTCTGCTGGATTGCCTCATCAATATCCAGCGCTACAAACAGTCGCATGGCTATCGCAGCTTCCGCCGCAGCAGGTCCAGCGCAAGCTGGCTTGCATACCACCGTATGCGTTCGCGGTCGCCCGGAAAGACTCGCTCCACAACCTCGGTGTGCTTTCCATCGGCCAGCGCGATATAGACGAGTCCCACCGGCTTATGGTCCGTGCCGCCTGTCGGCCCCGCCACCCCGGTAATCCCCACTCCCAGCGTCGTTTTGCAGCGTTGCCGTATGCCCTCGGCCAGTGCCGCCGCCACCGGGCGGCTCACCGCACCGTCGCTTGCCAGCAGCAATGGAGGCACCCCGCAGAACTCCCTCTTCAGCGCATCGGAATAGACCAGCGCTCCGCCCATAAAATAGCGGGATGATCCCCCCACCCGCGTGATCCGCTCCGCCAGCAGTCCGCCCGTACAGCTCTCGGCCACCGCCAGGGTCGCGCCACGCATCTGCAGGAAGTATCCGACAATCTGCTCCAGCGATTCGCCGCCGGCGGAGAACATCTCGTCCGCAAATTCGTCTTCCAGTAGTGAGGCCACCCGCTCAATCTTCTCTTCCGCCTCTTCCTGCGTAGCTCCGTGCGCCGTCAGATGGAATTGCACCTCGCCGGCCTTTGCCAGGATCGTGGTTTCCACATCCGCAAACTGCTTATAGATCTTTGCCGCCCGCATGTCTGCCGTTGACTCGCCCACCATCGCGATCTTCAACTCACAGGTCGCCAGCCGCACTTCCGGCAGCACCAGCTTCAGCCGGTCGCAGCAGTGGTCGTTGAACATGCCTTCCATCTCAAACGGAGGCCCGGGCAGCAGAATCACAATCTTCCGCAGCCCATCATAGGTCGTATCCAGCCACTGCCCCGGCGCGCTTCCCCGGGGATTCTTCAGCAGCTCTGCGCCCACAATGTAATCCGCCTGCTTGATGTTGTTCTCCGCCATGCGCATCCGCAGGGCAGCGGCGCGAGTATAGAGGGCAGTCACCATCTCGTGATCCCGGCGCAGTTCCACGCCGAGCGCCTCCGCCACGCATTCGCGTGTCAGGTCATCCTCGGTCGGCCCCAGGCCTCCGGAGAAAATCACAATCTGTGCGCGGGAAAGGGCAACGCGGGCAGCCTGGAGCAGGTGCGCCGGGCGGTCGCCCACAATAGTCTTGAAGATGACTTCCACCCCTAGCTCATTGAGACGCTGGGTCAGGAACAGGGAATTCGTATCCTGGCGGAAGGGCGTCAAGAGCTCGGAGCCGATAGCTACGATCTCAGCGTTCACGGATACCAGTGTAAACCGAACACTTGTCTCGTCTTCACAATTTCACAACACGCATCTGAGTGCGCGGTTTGCAGCCAGCCGGCAGCGGAACTCACACATTGCTCGGCAGAAGTTCCATTTCGGGCTAGCAACTGGTTCCGCTCTAGCGCGCCGCGAAAGCACCTTCTTGATCCCGCTATCGCTCTCAAAAACCAGTACTTGTATCGCATGGGACCCCGCCTTGGGGAAACTTATCGCTTGCGCATTCGTGGATATCTCATTTCTCCGTGATCAAAATCACAATGGCACTTGACCGTCATCACCGCAAAGTCGGGCTGACATGCCTACGCTGAATGCGGACAAAGTAGGTCCACTTAATTCTTGTTATGCAACTGACCCGTGCCGCCGACTATGCCGTTCGCGTAATCATTCATCTGGCCAGCAAGCCCGAAGGAACCGTCGTTCCCAAAGCCATGCTTGCCAGGGCGGCCGAAGCGCCTGACTCTTTTCTCTCCAAAATCCTCCAATCGCTTGCTCGTGCAGGACTGATCAAGGCCCGGCGAGGCGTAGATGGCGGATTCTCTCTTCTTCCCCTCGGTGCTCAGGCATCCTTGCTTGACATCGTCGAGGTCATGGACGGTCCGATTGCGCTCAATGTCTGCGTTACATCCGGCCAGTCCTGCCACCGTCACGCCGAATGTGCTGCTCACCAGGTCTGGCTGAAGGCACAGGAAGCAATGTTGTCGGTTTTGCGCGAAGCAAGAGTATCGGAAATGGTTCACCACCTTGAATCCGACCGTCCTCGAAACTTGGTCGAGGTTAGCTCCTTCACTGATCGAAACTCCTCTCCCGCTGCCGGACTGTCTGCGTCGGCGGAGGGACAAAGCACTCTCGCAGATGCCTCTGATCCTGGGCCCTGCTCATAGCTCGTACGTACTTAACTTCTTAGAATGGAATGGGATAGCGAATGGACTCCGCCGTACTGATACATAGACTGCACTTCGCTTTCACCGTGACGTTTCATTATCTCTTCCCGCAGTTAACCATGGGCTTAGCTCCGCTCGTAGTTGCTCTCAAGTCCATCGGGCTTTGGAAGAATGATGATCGTTACAATAGAGCCGCACGTTTCTGGGCCAAGATCTTCGGCATCAGCTTCGTCTTCGGCGTCGTGACCGGTATTCCGATGGAGTTTCAGTTCGGAACCAACTGGTCTCACTTCTCCCGCTTTGCCGGCGGCGTCATCGGGCAGACTCTCGCCATGGAAGGCACCTTCGCGTTCTTCCTCGAGTCCGCTTTCCTCGGGCTTTTCCTCTACGGAGAGAAGCGCCTCAGCAAGATCGCCCACTGGTGGACCGGCATGGCCGTATTCTTCGGCTCATGGCTTTCCGGATACTTCATTGTAGCCACGGACGCATGGATGCAGCACCCCGTCGCCTACCGCATGGCAGCCGACAACTCCGTCACTCTCAGCAGCTTCTGGGGCCTGATTCTCAATCCCTGGGCGATCTGGCAGTACGCTCACAACATGGCTGGAGCCGCCGTAACCGGCGCATTCGTAATGGCCGCCCTCGGCGCCTACTACGTTCTCAGCGAGAAGCATGTCGAGCAGGGGAAGATCTTCCTCAAGGTCGGCGTCGTCTCCGGAATCCTCTTCTCCCTGCTTGTCATCGGACCCACCGGCGACGGACAGGGCCGCAATCTAGCTGACTATCAGCCCGCCACGCTGGCTGCCATGGAAGCGCATTTCGACACCAAGACTGCCGATCTCGTCATCCTCGGCCAGCCCAACGTCGAAACCAAGACCATTGACAATCCGCTGGTCGTTCCCCACGCTCTCAGTTTCCTTGTCAGCCGTGATTGGAACTCCAAGCTGCGTGGTCTCAGTTCATTCCCTGAGTCCGAGTGGCCCACCAACATCGCGCTGCTCTATTACTCGTACCACATCATGGTTGGCCTCGGAACCATCTTCATGCTTGTCATGTTGATCTCCGGCATCCAGCTCTGGCGGAACAAGCTGCACGAGACCAAGTGGCTGCTGTGGATTCTGCTTCTCAGCTTCCCCTTGCCCTACATTGCCAACACCGCCGGATGGATGACTGCCGAAATCGGCCGCCAGCCTTACCTCGTCTATGGCCTCATGCGCACCGCTGACGGTTTCTCCAAGTCGGTCTCCGCTGCCAACGCGTGGTTCACCCTGCTGGGCTTCATGGGCATGTACACCATGCTTGCAGCTCTCTTCCTGTTCCTCGTGCAGCGTGAAATCGGGCACGGTCCGGAATTCGTTGAGAGCCTTGTACCCGCTCCCGCAAAGGGCGGAAATGCTACTGCCGCGGGGAGGAACTAACATGGTTGGCTTTCTCTGGTTCGCAATAATCTCTGTAATGTTGGCCGGTTACGTCGTCCTCGATGGCTTCGATCTCGGCGCCGGAGCCCTGCACCTCTTCCTCGGACGCACCGATCAAGAGCGCAGAAAGATCATCAAGGCCATTGGCCCAGTGTGGGATGGCAATGAAGTCTGGCTGCTTGCAACCGGCGGCGTTCTCTACTTTGTCTTCCCCCAGCTCTACGCTTCCAGCTTCAGCGGTTTCTATCTCCCGCTGATGATGGTTCTCTGGCTGCTCATGCTGCGCGCTATCGGCGTCGAGTTCCGCACCCACATTGAAGACAAGATCTGGGCGAGCTTCTTCGACGGAATCTTCTGCATCGGCAGCCTGCTCCTCGCCGTCTTCTACGGAGCCGCGCTCGGCAATGTCGTCCGCGGCCTTCCTCTCGGCGCAGACCACTACTTCTTCCTTCCGCTCTGGACGAACTGGAATGTCGGCGCACACCCCGGAGTTCTTGACTGGTACACCGTCCTCTCCGGCGTAGTTGCCCTCGTCGCACTCTGCGTGCACGGTGCCAACTACATCGCAATGAAGACCGATGGCGATCTGAATGCCCGGGCGCGCACCACGTCGCTTGTTCTTACTCCCGTGCTCATCCTGCTCACCATCGTGAGCCTGCTGGCCACGCTCGCCATCCATCCCGGCATCACTGCCAACTACAACGCGCTCAAGATCGGGTACCTGATCCCCGTGCTGGTCTTTGCCAGCCTCATCGGAGTATTCGTCTTCCAGAAGGCGAAGAAGGAAGTGTTTGCCTTCGTATCTGGAGCGCTCTATCTGACTTTCATGCTGGTTGGAGCGGTCTATTCTCTCTACCCGGTAATTCTCCCTGCAATCGATCCCCAGTACAGCCTCACTATTAACAACTCAATCACCGCTAGTTACGCGCTTCAGGTGGGCTTGCGCTGGTGGATTATCGGAATCGTAATCGCCCTTGGTTATTTCGTCTTCTTGTATCGCATGTTCCGCGGCAAGGTGGCGTTGGAAAACGATGGCGGTTACGGTGACTAAATTGTAAAATCAATCAACACCAAACTGATTAACTCCCCCGGGGATGCGAGGGTGGCTACCAGACAGGAATAGGCCATCCCGACAATCCCCGGGTGCAGCAAGCAGGAGATCCCTGATGCCTGCTGTGCTGCGCCAAATTGAAACGCTGACAGTAAAACTTGAGGAGACATTCACAGGATGAACACCAAGAAGTTCTTTATCGCATTTAGTCTTTTTGTCATTACCGCATTTTCACAGGCTTCTTTTGCACAGGGTTTGAACTGGGAAGGCCAGACCGGCGCCCTCCTCACCCCCTTCGCATACACTGCCGCTTCGCCTGCACACAAGTTCGGCAAGCCGGAAGTCGCCTTCCACTACCTGAACTCCGGTGACGTTATCGGCAACGACTACCAGTTCTCGGTTACCGAGGGCTTCGCAAAGCGCTTTGAAATCGGCTACACCGCCGCTCTCAGCTCTTCGGGCAGCAGCTCTCTCAGCTACCTCTTTGGCGATGGCTTCAATGAATTCCACGGCAAGGTCACCATCGTGGACGAAAATGCTGCCAAGACCAAGTGGGTTCCGGCCATCGCCGTGGGAGCCATCGGCCGCACCAACGTCTTCCGTGTTGGCCAGGTCGTCAATTACTGGAACGGGTCGATCGATCAGAAGCGCACCTCCAGCAACGCTGATTTCTACGTCGTCGCTACCAAGACCATTACCCAGGTCAAGGGATTCCCCTTCGTCCTCAGCCTTGGTGAGAAGGTGACCAACGCTTCCGTCTTCGGCGTCGCCGGAAACGCTCCCAACTGGCAGGGCCGCCTCTTCGGCGCCGCTGCTTTCGTCGTCAAGGGACCGTCCAAGTCCGCCCTCATCATTGGTTCGGAAGTGGTTCAGCAGCCCCATTACATTGAGTATCTGCCCAAGGCCGCAACCGTGCCGACCTCGCTCAGCTACTTCGTTCGCATCGTCCCCCACATCGAAGGTTCGCCGCTTCAGGTGGATCTTGGTCTGGCTCAGCTCGTCGGAAAGATTGTTCCCGGCGCCATCGACCTCAAGGCCCGTGCGCGCGTTGGAATGGGCATCTCTTACCACTTCTAAACCGGGCTTTGTCCCACACGAAGGCCGCCTCTCGGGGCGGCCTTCGTGTTCTGCGCGCGCGCTCAGTTCGCCAGTGCCTGCGCCGTACTTACCAGGGAAGGGAACTGTCTCGGCAAGACCACGTGGAATCTCGTCCACGATTCGCCTGGCGTGTTCTTCGTCTCTACGTCAATTGTGCCGCCGTGTTTTTCCACGATTCCTTTGCTGACCCACAATCCCAGCCCCGTTCCGCTTTCGCCCTTGGTTGTGAACAGCGGCTGGAACAGTCTCGGTATGTCCTGCTCCGCGATCCCGCACCCATTGTCCGTGATCGTGATATTCACCTGCTTCTGCGTGCCTCCGCTCATGCAGTCAATCGCAATCGTCCCACCCTGCGGAATGGCATCCAGCGCGTTGTGTATCAGATTTGTGAAGACCTGCCTCAACTCCCCTGGGAAGCCCTCCACGGATGAGCCTTCCGTAAACCTGCACGTAACTTGCGCCTCTTTGCTTCGCACCTGCATCTCCAGCAGGGCCAGAGCGCTATTCACAACCTCTGCCAGCTTCACCGTGACCGGTGCGTGCGATTCGCGATACAGGTTCAGCATGCTGAGCGTTACCTGGTGGACGCGCTGCAATTGCTGCGTTGCCAGCTCCGCATATTCGGCAATGTGTTCGCTGCCCCCGTCAATCAGGATCATGTGCAGCAGGTTGCCCACGGTGTCCAGCGGATTGTGAATCTCGTGCGCAACGCTCGCGGTGATTCTCCCCGCCAGTGCCAGTTTTTCTGAGGTTCGCAGGGTTCGTTCCAGTTCGTATTGCCTGGTAACGTCGCGGAAAATCAGAATGAATCCGATGATCTTCCCGTCGTCATCGCGGATCGGCGCTCCGCAATCGTCCACGTGAATCTCGCTCTCGTCCCTGCGAATCAGCAGCCGATGATCCAAAGGACCAGCCACTGCGTTCAGTCGCCGCACCCTGTCCACCGGATTTTCCAGCCGCTCCCGTGTATCCGCCTTCACTGTGCGAAATACGCTCTCAAGGCGCTGCTGCTTTGCTGCTGCTTCGCTCCACCCCGTTGCCGCCTCTGCCGCCGGATTCATGAACGTGATTCGCCCATTCGCGTTGGTCGCAATCACCGCGTCGCCAACGCTGCGTAGCAGCGTCAGGAACCACTGCTTGCGTTCGCGTTCCTCCGCAGCCTTTTCTTCTGCCGTTTTCAGTGCGCTGCCATATTGAAGTGCAAGGTTGCGCAGTTGGTAGCGGCTGAAGAGAACCAGCGTCGTCGCCAGCAGAAGCGAGAGTCCAGCCAGTGAGATCTTGAAGTCTTTATCAATGTGCGTCGCACGTTCCAGTCGCGTGTCGCGAAGCGCCTGCTCAACGTCAATCACCGTGGCAAATCCGGCGCGGATCTCATCCATCATCCGCTTGCCCGTCATATTCAGCTCAAAATCAGAGTAGTTGCCCGCTCCCTCGCGCAGCTGCACCATCTGTTTTGAGTAGCCGATCCAATTCTCGAACTTCCCACGGATCTCATCCAGCCTCTGCCGCTGTGGAGGGTTATCAGCAACCATCGCTTCCAGCTTCGCAAACCGGGCCGCCGTCCCTGACGATTCTCTCTGCGACTCAAGAAACTCCTCCCGCCCCGTAACCAGGAAACCTCGCAGCCCGGTCTCAGCGTCCACAATCCGGCGCAGTTCCGCGCGTGTTTCGGCAATCACGGTGTCCGTGTGGTCCACCCAGCCCAGGGCGTCCCGCAGTTGCCCAACCTCAAACGCCACCACTGACGCCATCACAAACACCAGAAGCGTGGGAACCGCCAGCGACATCAGCAGCAATTTGCTGAAACGTTCCGGGGTCACCCTGTCTCTCCGTCTTCGTAAGGGAGCAGACTTCGAATCGCCTCCACCAGTTCCTTCGGCGGCATGCCTTTCACCAGGCACAAATCCGCTAGTCGCATCACATCCTCGGGCAGGCTCAAATAGGCAGAAAGGATAATGATTGGCGTCTTCGGGTCAATGGCTCGTAGCTCACGCGCCACCTCTCCACCGTGCATGCGGGGCATCAGGTAATCCAGCAGCACAATGTCCACATCGTTAGCCCGGAACAGTTCCAGCGCAGTCGGGCCGTCCACTCCGGTGATCACCGAAAATCCGGACATTTCCAGCAGCTTGGCGCGGACCATCAAACCAATCGGCTCGTCGTCCACGCACAGAATAGTCTTGCGCTGCTGGGGATCTCGCATATGCAGGTCGCTTCCCGCTATCGGAATTGACTCAAAAGCCATCGTCCAGAGGCGAAATTATACTCTTCTCTCGTTGCGCGGAAGCAAACCAGCTCAGGGTTTTTGTGTTGGACGCAAGATCAGTTCGCTCACAAACGACTGTGGCCTCTGCGTCAGCAGCATCATCACCGCGTGGGCTACATCCGCTGGAATCAGCATCCGGCTCAGGTCGCGCCCTGCATGTTCGGAGAATTCCGTGTTTACTGACCCCGGGCACACCAGGCTCACCCGTACGTTGTTCTCCCGCAACTCCTCCGCCAGCGAGTAGCTAAGTCCGTTCAGTCCCCACTTGCTTGCCGCATAAATTGCCCCGCCCGGCAATGGGTTCTTGCTGGCAATCGACGAGATATTCACAATGTGCCCGCCCCCCTTCTCAACCATGCCCGGCGCAAATGCTTTCACGGCATAAAACACGCCTCGCAGATTTGTGTTCATCACCCGCTCCCACTCCTCACCCGTACAGTCCAGCAGCTTCTTTCCCATCAGGCCCACGCCGGCGCAGTTCACCAGGACATCCGCCGCTCCCAGCCGTCCTTCAATCTCCTTCGCAGCGCGTTGCACGTCCTCAAAGCTCGCAAGGTCGCAGATCACCCCCTCGCACTGCCCGCCGCCGCCCGTGATCTCGGCGCAAACCTCGTTCACAGCGCCTTGGTCCCGGCCCAGAATCGCCACTTTGGCACCGTGCCTTCCTATCTCGCGGGCAATCTCCGCCCCAATCCCCCGGCTGCCTCCGGTGACCACCGCAGTCATTCCCAAAACTGAGTCATTTGGATTCATTCGCTATCCCTTTTCTATCCCCACAAAGCGCCTTCATGGCACAATCAGATTGGCACATCCCAAATTACCAGCGAAGGCATCCTAACCCCATCAGGCTTTGGAGCCCATCGCTATTAGGATGCTTGCCTTAATTGCCTCCGCGTCCCTATAATCGCGTTCTCGGGCCAAAGTGCCGAGTAAGCTGTTTCAGACATCGACTTCTGTTGTATCCGGCAGCGTAGTTTTCACAATTCCGCTGTCGATGAGTGTCGCAGATTCCGCATAGTTCTTAAGGAGCAAGAGAATGAAGAAGTCCCTTATCGTGTTGTTGCTTGCTGCCGCCACCGTGGCAGCGCAAGCGCAGGCCGCCCCTGCGGGACAGCAGCAACCTGCGCCGGGAGCCACTGCCCCGGGAGATCAGCAGAAGAAAGTCATCCAGGATCCGAACGAATACAACGCCTATATCGCCGCCGTCGGTGCTACCGATCCGTCGCAAAAGGCCCAGATGATGGAGAGTTATCTCCAGACCTATCCCAACAGCGTCATGAAGGAAGATGGCCTGGAACTGCTCCTCAAGACCTACCAGCAGCTCAACAACGCCGCCCAGATCAAGTCTGCTGCCCAGCGCCTCCTTCAGGTGAACCCAAACAACCTGACCGCCCTGGCGCTGCTCAGCTATCTCGATCGCGCCCAGGCTCAGGCCGGTGGCCCGGATGCCGCCACCTCTCTCCAGGAGGCCGGACAACTCGGTGCCCGTGGACTTCAGGCAATCCAGACTGCGCCCAAGCCGGAAGGCTATTCGGACGAGCAGTGGAACACCATGAAGAGCTCTTTCCGGGTGATCTACCTCGGCTCCGTCGGTCATGCCGCGCTACAGGCCAAGGACTACCCCGCAGCCCAGCAGAATCTTAAGGAAGTCGTCGCCGCGCAGCCTACCGATGTCAACAGCATCTACCTGCTGGCACTCGCCTACCTTACTCCCAAGCCGCCCGTGGTGGACGGCCTTTTCTGGATCGCCAAGGCAGCCGCTGCAGCTCCGCAGCTCACTCCCTACGCCAAGAACCAGTACACCCGTTATCACGGCGGCTCCGAAGGGTTTGACGAGCTCATGGCTGCCGCCAAGTCGGCTCCCACAATTCCCGCCGGTTTCACCGTCGCACCCGCTCCCTCTGCTGCCGATCAGGCCGCCGATATGCTGAAGAAGGGCGCTCCTGAGAAGCTATCCTTCGCCGAGTGGCAGTTCATCCTCACCAGCGGCAACAAGGAAGCAAGCGAACAGGTCTGGACCGCCATCAAGGGAAAGCCCGTGCAACTCCAGGCCGCGGTCATCGAGGCGACCCGCGAGTCGCTGAAGTTGGCTGGCAGTCAGGATGACATCGAAGCCAAGAAGGCCGACATCACCTTGACTCTGAAGGAACCGCTTCCTGCCGCCCGCGTTCCGAAGCCCGGTGCACAGCTCATCATCCAGGGATCACCCAGCACCTACAATGCGGTTGGCGATAGCTTCGACCTTACCTTTACTGACGGTCAGGTTCTCAAGGGCTTGCCTGAGGCTGCTCCTGTAAAGAAGCCTGCCGCTGGCACGCACGCGCATCCTAAGCCCCAGTAACGCACTTCAATTTCAACAGCAAAGGACGGCCACCCGGCCGTCCTTTTTTGCCGCACAATTTCGCAAGCAAAGGGCCGCGCGAGGCGGCCCTGCGGTCCCCATGAAGTCAGGTCCTATCGCGCCATCTTCTTCTCCATCACAAGCGCCTTCTCGCTCCGTGGTGGACGCCGCGTACCCGCCCTTACCGCGCGCACGTCAAGCTCCAGCTCGGTGATCGTCCGGCTCAGCGTATTGCGGTGCATGCCAAGCTGGCGCGCCGCCTTGCACTGGTTCCCGTTGTTCTGCTCCAGGACGGTCAGAATGAACCGCTTTCTGAACTCGCGTACCGCCTCTGAATACAAAATCCCGCTCTGATACATCTGTGCAACAAGAGCCTCAAGTTGGTCCTTCACCGAGGGCCTCTCTTTCTTCTCAAATGAAATCAATTCTGTCCCAGGGTACCGGAACTCGCCGCCGGATCGTCTCCAATCACGCGCTGGCGCTGCCAAGTATTGCATTGCGAGGTACTCTTCCGCTGGTGTTGCCGCGAAGCTTCTCCAGCGCTTTCATCCCATCGCGAAACTTCTGTCTCAGTTCACCGGGCCCCGCATAAATAGCGCCACGCCCTGCAACCAGAAAATACTGCGCCAGGCTTGACTTCGCCAGCGCCTGTGACGATGGCAGAAAACTCGCCATGGCCAGCACCATCACCATCACTACCAGCGCGCCCCGCAGAAATCCGAATACGCCGCCCAGCAGCCGGTCGATCAATCGCAGACCCACGCTCTTCGTCGCCCATCGCGCAATCCGTCCGGCCACTCCTGCTGCAATCACCACTGTCACAAAGATCAGCAGAAACCCGGCCCCGCTCGCAATCAACTCGTTCTTCACATAGGGCGCAAGATACCCCGCCGCAACCGGATACTCCCACGCCGCCAGCAGGTATCCCAGAACCGTCCCGCCCAGCGAGAACAGCTCGAACACAAATCCCTGAGATGCAGCATGGACTACCGAGAGCACGAGAATCCCTGCAATCAGCCAATCCAGGCCGTTCATCCGTTATCCCCTGGGCAGTTCTTGCCCGGTCAAGCGCCGATAGGCTTCCACGTACTTTGCGCTCGTGTTTGTCTGAACTTCTTCCGGCAGTCCCGGTGCCGGGGGCTTCTTCTCCCAGCGAATCGACTCCAGGTAGTCGCGCACGTACTGCTTGTCATAGCTCAACTGCGCCTTACCCGGTTCATAGGTATCCGCCGGCCAGAACCGCGAAGAGTCCGGCGTCAGCACCTCGTCCGCCAGCACCACTCCATTCGCTGTCTGCCCAAACTCAAATTTCGTATCCGCGATGATGATGCCCTTGGTCAGCGCGTAATCCGAGGCCTTCTTGTAGATACTCAAACTCAGCTTGCGCAGCGTTTCGCTGTCCGCCGTGCCCACGTGCTGGGTCATCTCTTCAAAGGAAATATTCTCGTCGTGCCCGCTCGCCGCCTTCGTCGAGGGAGTAAAGATCGGCTCCGGAAGTTTCTCGCTCTCTCGCATCCCCTTCGGCAACTCGATCCCACACACCGCGCCCGTCTGCTGGTATTCCTTCCAGCCGGAGCCCGACAGGTATCCGCGCACAACGCACTCCACCGGATACATGTTCGCCCGCACCACCATCATCGAGCGTCCACGCAACTCCGGCGCATACTTCTTCAGCTGTTCCGGATATGTGTTCACATCCGCCGTCACCAGATGGTTCGGCACAATGTCCTTCAAAAAGTCAAACCAGAACAGGGAAAGCTGCGTCAGTACCCGTCCCTTGTCCGGAATTCCCGAGGCAAGCACGTAGTCAAAGGCAGAGATCCGGTCCGTGGCCACGAACAGCAATCGCTCGCTGTCCACCACGTACACGTCGCGCACCTTTCCGCTGGCGTGGAGTTCCAGGTCAGCGAAGTCGGTCCGAAGAAGAATTGGGTCGCTTGGTTTCGTAGTCACAGGCAGTTCAATCAATCCGAGACACGATTCTAAATAGTGGGTTGATTTTGTCAATGCAGGGTTACAAACGAATTTCTTCCGTCCCAAAATAAATCTGGCGAAATATTTGACAAAGGGGAGACCTGTTGATCTCCCCTCATAAACACTGCCTTTCGCGCACACATCTCACCGGAGCCCAACCCTGGCTCATCCCACCGCAGGGCCGAGCCTCGCCAACCACACTCCCCGCTTCCAAGGCAATCACCCGGGCCGCAATTCAGAGCACGGCGGAAAACAGAACTTCCTCTCCCACTCTGCTAGTACTTCCGTGACTTACTCGTAACTTACTCATGGAATCAGCACGGGATTACTCTCCGTCCATCCGTCCCATGTCCTTATGCAGATACCGCCTGCGGCTGTTCCTGCTCCGCTCCAAAACGAACGCTCACAATCCGGGAAACTCCCGGCTCCTGCATCGTAACTCCATACAGCACCGGAGCCATGCTCATCGTCTTCTTGTGGTGCGTGATGATGATGAACTGCGTCTCCATGCTCATCTCCCGCATCAGCTCGCCAAAGCGGGTTACGTTCGCTTCGTCCAGCGGTGCATCCACTTCGTCCAGGATGCAGAAGGGTGCCGGCGCAAACTGGAAGATGCCCACCAGCAGAGACAGTGCCGTCATCGCTTTCTCGCCGCCCGACAGCAGCAGCACGTTCTGCATCTTCTTGCCCGGAGGCGAGGCCACAATATCAATCCCGCTCTCGGCCGAGTTCTCCTCGTCCGTCAGCTTCATCCACGCCTCGCCGCCGCCAAACAGCTTCTTGAACGTGCGCGTAAAGTTCGCGTTGATCACCGCAAACGCGTCGTTGAACTTCCCGCGCGAAATCTCCTCGATCTCCTTGATCGTGTTCTGCGTATTTTCAATCGAAGCCAGCAGATCCTTGCGCTGTGTCTCAAGGAACTCGTGCCGCTGCGCCGTCTCCGTGTACTCTTCCAGCGCCATCATGTTCACCGGGCCCATGCCGTCCAGCCGCGTGCGCATCTCGCGATAGCTCGCATCGGTCGCCGTCAGTTCCTCGCCCGTCTGGTGAACCAGGGTCTCGTCGCCCAGCAGCTCTTCGCGGCTCTGGCTCAGCTCCTGCACGCATGTCTCCACCAGGTGTTCCGTATCGCTCGTTGCCTTTGCGGCCAGCGCGCTCAACTCTCCTCGCCGGTCGCGAACTCCGTCCAGAACCTCGCGCGCCGCTTTCAGCTCCACTTCAATCGCTGCCAGCCGTGCCCGCAACTGCTCGCTTTCCTTCGCCAGCTCCTGCTCGCGAGCCTGCGCCACCTCGCGCTCGCTCTGCCACTCCACCAGCTTCGCTGCCAGCAGTTCGTTCTCCTGCTCGCGCTGCGCCTTCTCTGCCGCGGCTCCCTCCAGTTGCGAGTGCAGCGAGTTCACTCGCTGGTTCACCTCCGCGACCATGGACTGGATTCGCGCCAGCGATGCGGCGGCAGCGCGACGGCGCTCCTCCAGTCCGGCGACGCGGGCCATCACTTCGCTCGCCGCTTGTGCGGCGGCATCGCGGGCCAGGCGTAGCTATGCGACGTGCTCCTGGGCAGCGTTCATCTGCGCCTCAAGCTGCATTCGCGTCTCTTCCTGTTGCTGCAGCTCCTGTTGGCGTTCTGCAATGAACGCCTCGCGGCTCTGTCTCTCTCCAGCCACCCGTTGCAATTCGCGCTCGAATCCTGAGATACGCTCCCGTACCCGCCCCGTCTCGCTGTCCAGCTGACGCAGGCTGTGGCCGCTCGTCATCACCTTCTGCTCGGCGTCGCGGCGTTCGCCTTCCAGCCGGTCCAGCAGCGCGGTCAAGCCGTGAATTTCTTCGCTCAGCCCGCTGACGCAATTCTCCTGCGCCGCCAGTTTCCGCCCCAGTTCTTCAATCTGCCGCTGCACATCGCGCAGATCGCGCTTCATCTGCAACGGGCCTTCCGCCAGCTTCTTGCCGCCCGTCACCGTTACGTTGTGGAAGCACTCTCCGGTCAGCGCCAGGTAGAACGCATCCGGATTCTCCAGGGCCAATGCCCGCCCGGTCTCCGCGTCCGGAACAATGTATCCATTGCCCAGCTTCGGCAGAATCACTTCCAGCGAGCTGCCAAAGTTCTCCGGCACCCGGATGCAGTCCTTCAGCGGAACCACCCGGTCGGCGCGCAAATGCGTGCGCATCGTCTCGTCAAACACAAAGCTGAACTTCGCCTGCGAATCGTCCGGATGCACCAGGAACGTCGCCCGTCCCTCCACATCGCTGCGCAGCAGGTTCAGCCCCGCGTTCGCCGCATCCCATGACTTCACCACCAGGAAGTTCAGCTCGTCGCGCAGGAACTCATCCACCACGCCTTCGTACTTGTCTTCTACTTCGATGAAGTCGGCCAGCACTCCCACTGGAGCATCCGTCCCCGTCAGCTGTCCCGAGCGCAGCAGCTTCCGCACGCTCTCCGTCGAGAAGCCATGTTCCTTGATCACCGCTTCCAGCGATGCCCGTTTGCCCTGCAATTTCGCGGTCTCTGAGCGCATCGCATCCAGCTGTTTCTTGGCTTCGATCTCCGCCCCGCGCTTCTCCGCAATCTGTCCCCGCGCCTCGGTGAGCCGCGCCGTAATCGAGCGCGACAACTCTGTCGCTGCCTCATACTCTGCGCTGATCTCCCCGCGCTGTCCGCCAAAGGAATCCACCTGCTGATTCGCGGCGTTCAACTCCGTCTGCAATCGTTCCGTCTCGCGCTCCAGGGCCGCAATCCGCTCCTCCGCCTGCGTAATCCGGTTGCGCACTCCGGAGGCCGCGTTCACCGCCTCCAGCATCTGCCGCCGCTGATGTTCCTGGTTGCGCTCTACCTCCATCAGCCGCCGCGCCGCTTCCTGTGACTCCGCCTGCCGCTGGTTCCGCTCCTGCTGTGCGCTCGCCACGTCGGCCGCCGCACTCTCCAGCACCTGCTCGTTGGTGGAAAGCTCATCCTGCAGCCGCTGCAACTGAATGCTGGCGCTTGCCGCCTCGGCATCCGCCGCCGCCGCCCGTGCTGTCAGCTCCGCGCAGCGTTCTTCATTGTTGCGCCGCCGTGCTGTTGCCCGCTCCATCTCAAGATGAACCTGGCTCAACCGTTCGCGCGTCTCCTTCGCTTCGTTGTCGATCGCGTAGCCGTGCTGCGTGCGTTCTGCGTGCTCGGCGTCCATCGCCTGCACGGCTTCCGTGCGCGTGTGCAGGTCGGCAGTCAACTGCGTCAGCTCCGCCTCCAGCTGTTTTGCCTGCGCTTCCAGCTCCGTGAACCGGCTTGCCAGCACAATCCGCAACTGGCCGCGCATCTCGTCGCGCAGTTTGGCAAAGCGTTCTGCCTTCGCTGCCTGCCGCTTCAGCGAATTCATCTGCCGCGTCACTTCGTCAAAAATGTCGTTGATGCGTGCCAGGTTCTGCTTTGCGTCCGCCAGCCTCGCCTCGGCCAGCCGCTTCCTGGTCTTGAACTTCGTGATCCCCGCCGCCTCTTCGATGATGTTTCTGCGGTCGGTAGGCTTCGAGCTCAGAATCTGCCCAATGCGCCCCTGCTCAATCAGCGCGTACGATTCCGGCCCCAGTCCCGTGCCCATGAAGATGTCCTGGATATCGCGCAGCCGGCACAGCTTTCCATTCAGCAGGTACTCGCTCTCGCCGCTGCGGAACAACCTCCGCGTCACTGCGATCTCGCCCTTCTTGAACGTCGTCTTGAACTTCCTCCGCCGGATCTTCAACACCACCTGCGGCCCGCTCACCGTCGCATAGCTACCCTGGTCTCCGGAAGCTGCAGCCTCCGGAGACGCAGCGTTAGCCCCACCTGCGTCAGCAGGTGGAGTGACCTCCCGGCCAGCTGCGGGAGCAGTGCCGGGAGTGGCGGCGGAAAGGTCGTTGCCGGCAGCCGAAGCCGCCGTTACTTCAATTTCATCGGTCTGCCCCGGGCGCACCTCTTCGGTGTACTCCTCCACCTCGCGCTCCTTCTGCGCGTTCAGTTGAGGCTCGTCCCAGTCGCGTTCCGGCATCTCGTCCTGAATGTCGATCACCGGAATCTCGATCTTGCCTTCATACACCTGTGGGTCCACCAGGTGCAGAGTCACCTCCGCCATCCCTGTCGGCTTGCGCTCGCGGGTGCCCGCAAAAATCACGTCCGTCATGTGAGCCCCGCGCAAACTCTTCGCGCTCTGCTCGCCCAGCACCCAGCTAATGGCGTCGGAGATGTTCGACTTGCCGCAACCGTTCGGACCAACAATGGCCGCGATCCCGTCACCGTGGAACTTCAACTCGGTGCGGTCGCAAAAGGACTTGAAGCCCAGAATCTGCAGCTTTTTCAGTTTCAGCAACTCTTTACCCTCGCACCACGGCTCTACGCCGTGGACTGGTTTTCTCGCGCTCGCCACCCTGCCGCAAGCCTCACCATCAAGGCCAACAAACAAGGCTCCGCAAATGCGGCTCCGCAAAATTCGGCGGTCTGCTCTATGAAATTAGGCCCGCCCCGGCTGGGAGCTGCCCTTGTACGCCTTTCCATGCAACTCCGGCTTTTCCCGGATGCCGCCTTCAAGACGCTGCGCGAGTGGTGGCTGTAACCCGGAAATTCCAGGCCCTCCCGCTTCCGTTCGGCGGGGAGGTCCGCCTCGCAAGTTGTTGCCACTCTACCGAGCGCCCCAAGGGAGAGTCAAGAGACAAAACCCCATTTGTTGTGGCCCCTCGCAAAAAAGCACAACAGGTGCACCACCCGTGCAGCAAACCGCCGCGCCCCACCTCGCTTTGCACAACAATCAGTGCACCCGCGGAAACGCGAGCGTACTCCTCAAAAGCTGTAATGAAGGTCATCGGAAGGGAACTGCCAGAGCAATTTCAGCCTAAGCCCGCCCCTCGCAAAACGCAAGAAGCTGCGCGTTGTGTCCGCCGCATAAACACGATTGCCGCCCGACGTGGGCGGCATGGGAGGATTGCGGGATCGGAACCTAAGAGTGGTGGAGGTGGGCCTCAGCCTTCCGGGCCGCTTCCGTCTGGTTCTTCGCCGCCTCTTCGAGGTTCTTCAAACCTCTTTGACGAAGCCCCTTGCTGAACTCATTGTGAGCGTCGGGAGAGGTCTTTATAGAGCTTGCGATCGATGGTCCCGCGGGAGTAGAGCGTGTCGAGATGTCGCTGCTGTTCGCCAAGGAGGTCACATTCGCTCCCATTGTCGCGCAAGGTATCGATCTTGTTGAGTGGAACTTCGCGCGGAGGGTTGCTCGAGTTGTCGTAAGTCTGGATGTCCACTTTGTCCCCGTATTTTCTGGCAATTTCAGCAATTGTCCCTGGGAGTTGCAGGTGTTGTGATGTGCTGCGGTCGATGCGCACGGGCCTGCCCTCAGCACGCACGGCGAATCACCGATAGCTCCGGTGTTATGTACATATAGACGATGTGCGGCACCATCCGTGCATCCAGAACGCGATTGATATGCTCTTCCGCTTTGGCCGGATCGGAGAGGTTCACCTCGTAGGTGAGACCCTCCTCTATCTGCACGAATGTGCTCTTGCCTGCTGCCACCGGCCCAGTGACTAGCGTGATGTCCGATCCTTCAGGCAATCGCGCCAGCTTTTGCTTGAAGAGGTTGTAAGCCAGTTTCGACGCGGCCCCATGCTCCTGCTCTTCGAGTTCTGCACGCCGGGACCTGTCCTGCCATCCCGGCAGCAGCTCTTTCGCCTGATCTGCCGAGACGAAGTTAGGGCGTCCCAATGCGTCATAGAACGGCTCTGCCTCTTGTGGATGGTCGGACAAATAGGAAAGTGATGGCATTGCACCATCATACCTATTGGAACTGACTCCCAACGCAAACGGCCCGGCTCTTCGCCGGGCCGCCTTCATCTCTCTGCCTTACTCTCCCAGAATTGCCAGGAAGCGCACCACTGCCTCGATCCCCTTGTAGAAATTCGCGATGTGGAACTTCTCATTCGGGGCGTGGATATTGTCGTCCGGTAGGCCCAGTCCCATCATCACCGAAGGCACGTTCAGGTCGGTCCGAAACTGCCCCACAATCGGAATGGACCCACCCGAGCGCGTATAGACCGTCTCTTTGTGGAAGACCTCATGCAGCGCCTTGTTGGCTGCCTTGATGTAGTCGTTGTCCGTGCTCACCACCACGGCCTTGCCCTTGGAGTGTACCTTCACGCTGGTCTGTATCCCCTTGGGCGTGATTGCCGCCACATACTTCGTGAACTTCTCCAGAATGTCATCCGGGTCCTGGTTCGGAACCATGCGCATGGAAATCTTCGCCGAAGCCTTTGCCGGAATCACCGTCTTTGCTCCCTGTCCGGTAAATCCTCCCGGCATCCCGTGAACCTCCAGCGTCGGCCTCGCCCATGTCCTGTAGAGCACCGGGTAGTCTCTCTCGCCCGTCAGCACCGTCGATCCCACTTCCGTCTTGCGGTAGTGCTCCTCGTCGAATGGCAGCGACTTCCAGGCCTTCAGCTCGTCATCCGTCGGCGAAGCCCAATCGTCGTAGAAGCCCGGAATCAGCACCTCGCCGTTCTCGTCCTTCATCTTGCCGATCATCTCGCACAGCGCAAACAGCGGATTCGGTGCCGCCCCGCCATACACGCCCGAGTGCAGGTCCGTTGCCGCTCCCCGCGCCTCAACCTCCGTGTACACCAATCCGCGCAGCCCCACGCACAGCGTCGGAAGCTCCGGCGCAAACAGCTCCGTATCGCACACCAGCGCCACATCGCACTT
>CAILAZ010000328.1 GCA_903832295.1 uncultured Acidobacteriota bacterium | reverse complement strand
GCAATCGGCGTAGGAGCTACCACGACCGGCGCAGCTTGCACTACCACGGGCGCTGGCTGAACCTGCACAATAATCGGTGCGGGCACAGGAGCCATCGGAGTTACGATAACGACCGGCTGGGGCTTTGGTCCCAAACAGTCTTCCATTGTAACGCCTGCCGACCTGACGTACTTGTTCTGGATGTAAATCTTGCAGCGTGCAATGAGACTAGGAGCCTGACGAGCGGCCTCTAACTCTGCGCAGTTTGCATCAATCTTTCCCCCGCCGAATGACACTCCACCGAATCCCGCCTGCGCACCGCCACTGAAGCCTTTGAAGCACGGCACGGTTGGTAGAATCGTCGGAGCATACGCGGATGCGACTTCTTTCGGCACATTCGTTGTTTCGTCGTTCGAGTTGTTTCCATTTCCGTTAGCGGAAGACGAAGAAGACTGCGATTGACCTTGCTTCTGGCTCTGGCGCGAGTTCCCGCTATCATTGATGGAACTGTTTCCAGAGTTCTTCACGGTCGACGTTGAGGACGAGTTGCCTGAGTCCTTCACGCTTCCGCCTGTTGCTGTGACGACGTTCGTATTCAGGTTTGTGCTCGTGCTGTTGCCGCCTGTTGCGGTCGACGTGGAACTTCCGCCGGTCGCCGTGTTCTTGTTCGTGTTGCTGTTGGAGTTTGAGTTGGAATTCTGATTCGTGTTGGTATTGGTCGTAGGGTCTTTGGTGCCCGTTCCTGGTGTCACAACTTTGCACTCATAAAGTTGCCCACCGAAACTGGCAAGCTGACCATCACCATCCCCGTAACTTCCTGCTGTGCCCGCAGGTACGACAACGCGCTCGGCCAGTGGGTCGCTACAATTCCATGCATGTGCTACTGGACTACAAAGCATTGCCAATGCGACAACAACTGCAGCAATTACTGCTTTCATGTAGTACTCCGAAACACCCTGCCAACTGCTCGTGCGCGTTGGTTCAGAGTTCTACCAAATAAAATTCAAAATCAAAAGCACGCCCGCGATGATGCCCACGAGCATGAAGATGTAAATAAGACCGCGACCTTTCAGATTCGGCCTCCCATCAATCGAATATACATGTCTATACGAGCCCATGCAAGATTTTCTGCAACCAGGGACTGCTGACTGCGGATTGGCGCAGGCACAGTGCGAACTGGTGCAGACGCGCGAGGCCAACTGATTGCCGCCTCGCGGGCGTAAAAATTATCAGAATGCATGCTTCTCCTCCTTGTTAGGCCACCGACATCGCATGGGCAATAATTTTATCCGCATGTGACGGAGCCTTCTCTGCCTGGGTCCGGTCGCGATACAACTGAAGCAACTTCTTAGCTTCTTCGCGCTCCGTGTACTGCTCCATGATTCGTTCGTCTGAAATCGCCACGCCCATGACCAACTTGTAAAAAGTGGAAGTGGGAGCGTAGCCCGCAACAAGCGTCTGCCGAATATGCTGCACTAGATATCGGTTGACCGGCGCGGCTGGTCTTGCTGTTTCAAAATCCTCCATCCATTGCTTAGACATATGTGTTGCCTCCTGAGATTTTTTGAGCCTTGGGACCGATTAGCCTCCGACGGGTGAGTGATTCTTAGCGTCCCTATCGTAGCCGGTCTTGCGTCTCTCGCAGAGCCCTTGAGGGCTGCTTATTGCATTGCTTTGACATTTAACTTGCCGTCCGCATCGCGGAGCCCGAATGCTTGCTCTAACTCATACAGCAGAGTGAAGTGCCCGCCCGTGTCGCCGCAGTTCGGACAACCGCCGTGGTCGTTGTTGTAGAGAGAGTCGCCAAGACCAGCGTTGAATACGGCGCGTTGAGCCT
>CAILAZ010000327.1 GCA_903832295.1 uncultured Acidobacteriota bacterium | reverse complement strand
GCTTCGATTCTGCCGATTTCGACGGCGTACGCGGTGTGCGAAGGGTTGGGATTCGAGTCAGGACTGGACAAGAAGTTCAGCGAGGCTCCGTTCTTTTACTGGCTGTACACGGGATTGATTGCGGCAGGGGCGGGAGTGATTCTGTGGCCGAATCTGCCGCTGGTGAAGATCACGATTCTGTCACAGGTGGTGAACGGGGCGGTGCTTCCGTTTGTGCTGGTGGCCATGCTGCTGCTGATCAACAAGCGGGAGCTGATGGGACGGCATGTGAACTCGCGGTTCTTTAACGGCGTGGCGTGGCTGACAACGATCATCATGATTGTGCTGACGGTGATGATGCTGTTTGGGAGCACGGCGAGTTAAGCGCGGCAAGGCCCGGTACGCACGGCCAGGGCACAGACCATTAGGAGATTCAAGATGATTCCGGAAAAATTGCTGGAGATTATGAAGCAGGATGGGGTGGTGGCGATTGCGACGCTGGGTGCGGATGGGCCGCATATGGTCAACACGTGGAACAGCTATCTGCGAACGACAGAGGATGGAAGGCTGCTGATTCCGGCGGGGTACATGCATCGCACGGAGGCAAACGTTGCGTTCAATCCGGAGGTTTTGATCACGCTGGGGAGCAGCAAGGTGAAGGGGACGATGGGTTCGGGGGCAGGGTATCTGATCAAGGGGAAGGCAGCGTTTGTGACTTCAGGGCCGGAGTTTGATTTGCTGAAGCAGACATTCAAATGGCTGCGGGCGACGATGGTGGTGACGATTGTGGAGGCGACGCAGACGATTTAACCGGCAGCGCGATCTGGTCAACTGTGCGCGATGAGAGCCGGCCTGGAGTCAACCGAAGGATCGAGGTCAATAGCCCCATTCAACGAGAAGAGCGTTGAATGGGGCACTCGTGTTTTCGGGGAATTTCGATTATTCAGGGATCATGGCGATGGTTTTGAGCCAGGTTTCGACCAACTGAGGCCAGCGGGTGGCGGGGAACCTGGTGGGGCGGAGGCCGAAGGCGTGGCCGCCCTGGGCGTAGAGGTGCATCTCGACGGGGACTCCGGCTTTTTTGAGGGCGGCGTAGTAGCTGAGGGAGTCTTCGACGCTGTCCACGTGGTCATCTTCGTTTTGGAGAAGGAAGGTGGGGGGAGTTTGGGAGGTGATGTGGGTGCGAATGTCAGGGTTCAAGTCGATGGTGTTGGGGGTGAGGGAGAGGTGTCCGGGGTAGAGGGCGACGGCGAAATCGGGTCGGCAGCTCTGCTGGTCGGCGGCATCCATGGGCGGGTAGAGGCGCTGGGCGAAGTGGGTGCTGATGGCGGCGACGAGGTGGCCTCCGGCGGAGAAGCCAAGGACTCCGATTTTGTGGGGATCGATGTGCCACTCGCCGGCGTGAAGGCGGACGAGGCCGAGGGCGCGCTGGGCATCTTCGAGGGCCATGGGGAACTTGGGGTAGGGGCCGGAGTTCTCGGTGGGCTTGGAGGGGTAGCCGGGGACGCGATATTTCAGGAGGACACAGGTGATTCCCCTGGCGGTGAGCCAGTCGCAGACCTCGGTGCCTTCGAGGTCGATGGCGAGTATCTGGTAGCCTCCGCCGGGAAAGACGACGACGGCGGCGCCGGTGTTGCTGGCGGTAGGGGAATAGACGGTGATGGTGGGGCGCGAGACGCTGTTGACGAAAACCCAGGGACGGCCGGCGACGAGGGACTGCTGGTCATTGGTGGTTTCGGCGGTTTCCGGTGCAGTGTCAGGCCGGGCATCGGGCGGCGCTGCGGGCCAGAGCGGGAGTTGGGTGTGTCCGGGGGATGGTTGCCAGGCGGACGATTGGGCGCGGAGAGCACTGCAAAGGAAGATAACGCAGAAGGCAAGGATCAAAGGCTTCATCTTAGTCCCCATGGCGGAAGAGATCATGATAACCACTCCAGCGCGGGCAAATCACTTGATTTCGGCTGATTGCTATCCCACATTCGCCCAAAGGAGGGGCGGATGTGGGCCACCCTCGCGCTTTCTCACTTCTTTTCCCTTCTGACTCACTGCTTGTTCTCACTTCCGGCTCACTGTTGTTCTCACTTCTGACTCACCGTCCTCTTCCAGATTACTGCTCACTTCCCCACACTTCGGCTTACTTCTTCTGCCAGTTAGAGGAGCTCGCCGCGCTGGAGGGAGCGGACGATGGGCTGGTCGGCTTCGAGGAAGATGGCGGCGTCGAGGGTGGCGCGAGGGTGCCAGCGGATTTCGTGGAAGATGCGGTTGACGGGCTCCGGGGTGAAAGCGGGGACGAGGAAGAAGTGGAGTTCGACGCCGAGGCCTCCGGCGTAGCGGTGGCGGACGGTGGTGAGCAGGGGGCCGATGGTGGCGTGGATGGCGAGTTCTTCGTGGAGTTCGCGGATGAGGGCTGCGGGGAGGGTTTCGCCGGGCTCGACCTTGCCGCCGGGGAATTCCCAATGGAGAGGGAAGGGCTGATGCGGGGTGCGCTGGCAGACAAGGATGGTAGCGTCGCGGGGAATGATGGCGGCGACGACAGGCTTCCAGGTGGTGTTATCGGACAAGACGGGCTCCGGCGTGGATCGGGTTCGGTGCGATCTATTGTGCGCCGCTTCTATTGTGCATCATCGATGCAACGGATTCCCGATGGCTTCCAGAACATGGAGGGATGGAGTGCCCAGCGGATGGCGCGAAGGCCTCCGACGAGAGTGTGGGCGGGGGTGTTAAAGAGCTCGTCATTGACGCAGAAGAGGCGCTGCTCACGAATGGCGGTGGTGGAAGCCCACTCCTCGCGGAGTGCAATCTTGTCGAGGGGGACGCGGTTTCCGGCACCGCACCATGCGGTGAGAATCACGTCAGGGTTGAGGGCGGCGACGGCCTGGGGAGTGGTTTGCTCACCCGGAGTGCCGACGGGGATACCTCCGGCGGCTTCGACCATCTCTGCAACCCAGCGCTGAGAGGCGATGAGAGGCTTTCCCCACTCCTCGCAGAAAACGCGCTGCGGAGGACAGCTCTGCGTATCGTGAGAGGTCTGGGCGATTTCACCCTGAAGGCTGCTGACGAGCCGTTCTCCGGCGACATATTGATCGACAAGGGCGGCAAGAGTTCGAATGTCTCCGTAGATATCGGACAGGGACTTGGGCGCGAGGGCGAGGAGACGGACTCCGGAACGGAGAATTGCGGCGAAGGACTCGATGCGATAGGGGACAGGGGCGATGACGAGATCGGGCTTGAGGGCGACAATCTGCTCGGGGTCGGCGGTCCAGGAGTCTTCGATGATGGCCTGGCGGGCGGGGTCGATTTCAGGGCAGAGATCAGCACAGTAACGGGTACAGGCGACAACGCGGTCCAGGACACCGAGTC
>CAILAZ010000326.1 GCA_903832295.1 uncultured Acidobacteriota bacterium | reverse complement strand
TTCAGCACAAAGCCGCACAGCATCCCCACCATCGCTCCCGTCTCATTCGCCCGCCGCGTCAGCACTCCCAGCAGAAACACCCCCAGCAGCGAGCCATACGCCACCGACGCAATCGACAGTCCCACCTCCAGCACCCTTCCCCCGTGCCGCGCCACAATCGCCAGCGCAAACAGCACCACGCCCCATCCCACCGTCGCCAGCCGTGACAAAAACACCCTGTGCCGCTCGCTCGCCTCCGGATGCATGCGCCCGTAAAAATCCACAATCGTCGTCGAGGAAAGTGAGTTCAGCGCCGCGCTCAAATTCGCCATCGCCGCCGCCAATATCGCCGAAATCAGCAGCCCGCTGATCCCATGCGGCATCCGCGTCACAATGAATGTCGGGAAGATCGTATCCGACCTCGCAAACCCCACCACCGGCGGAAACATCTTGTAGAACACGTACAGCATCGCCCCAATCAGCAGAAACAGTGAGAACTGGAACATCACCATCACGCCGCTCGCCAGCAGCGCCATCTTCGACTGTGCTTCGCTCCGTGCCGCCAGCAGTCTCTGCACAATCAACTGATCCGTCCCATGGCTGGCCGTCGTCAGAAACGCGCCGCCAATCACCCCGCTCCAGAATGTGTACGTCGCATAGAAGTTCCACCCGAAGTCAAACACCCTGAACTTTCCCGCCCCTGCCGCCACCGTGTGGATCGTCGCCCACCCGCCCGGAACCAGGTGCAGAATCGTGAACAATCCCACCAGCGTTCCCGTGACGTACACTCCCAACTGCACCACGTCCGTCCAGATCACCGCCGCCATCCCGCCCTCAAACGTGTAGATCAGCGTCAGCACCGACACCATCGCAATCGCCGCCACGTCGCGTCCCGCCTCGCTGAATCCGCCCAGCACATTCGCCAGCGCGATCCCCACCACAATCGCCACCGCGAACACCCGCACTCCTTCGGCCGCCGCCCGCGTAATCAGGAACAGCCCCGCCGTCAGCCATCGCAGCCTCTGTCCAAATCTCCGCTCGATCAACTGGTAGGCCGTCACCAGGTCGCCGCGGAAGTAATGCGGGATCAGCAGCACGCTGATCATCACCCGCCCAATCAGGTACCCAATCACCAGTTGCAGAAACCGGAAGTCCCTCTCGTACGCCATCCCCGGCACGCTGATGATCGTCAGCGTGCTCGTCTCCGCCGCCACAATGGACAGCGAAATCGCCCACCACGGAATCTCCTTCTCCGCCAGGAAGTATCCCTTCAGCGTCCGTTCCTTCTTGCGGAAGCGCATCCCGAACGCCGTCACCGCGCCCAGGTACACCACGATCACCGCGATATCCAGCGCATTCAGTCCCAAGCCGTCTCCTCAATAGATCAGGTACTTCGCCCGCACCTTGTTGAACGCCTCAATCGCCTCCACCCACTCCATCCACACCCGCCGCGGATCTTCTCCCCCTGCAATCGCCTGCAGGGACGCATCGTTGAACATCAGCTGGTCCACCTTCGCCAGCTCAAACTGCGTTCCATACAGCGCATGCAGCGCCGCCGCAATCTCCAATCCCAGCTCGGGAGCGTCCAGCAGATTCCTCTCCGTCACCACAATGTTCACTCCGCCGCACTTCCTCTGCGCATAGACCTCTGCCGTCGGCGTAAACTCCACCGGCACAAACCGCACTCCGCTGATCCCTCTCGCGTTCAAGTACTCCGCCAGCTCCTGCGCGTGAATCCACGGCGCACCCACCACCTCAAACGGAGTATCCGTCCCCCGCCCCACCGAAATATTCGCCGACTCAATCATCCCCACGCCCGTGTACAGCGTTGCCTCCGTCAGGCTCCGCATATTCGGAGAGGGATTCACCCACATCAGCCCCGTCGCGTCCAGCCAGTCTCCCCGCTGCCAGCCTTCCATCTTCACCACCGTCAGCCGCGCGTGGATCCCCCTTTCCGCGTTGTAATACTTCGCCAGCTCTCCGCTCGTCATTCCATGGCGCACCGGAACCTGCCCGTAATTCGTAAAGCTCTCCCGCCCCTTGTCGCTGATCGGACCCTGCACAAATGCCCCGTTGATCGGGTTCGGCCTGTCCAGCACAAAAATCGGCTTTCCCGTCTGTGCTGCCGCCTCCAGAAAATATCCCAGCGTCGTCTCATACGTATAAAACCGCGCCCCAATGTCCTGGATGTCGAACACAATCGCATCCACCCCGCTCAGCACATCCAGCGGAGGCCTCTTCTTCGCCGCCGTATTCCCATACACGCTGTACACCGGAATCCCCGTCGCCGCGTCCTGCGAATTCCCAATCGCTCCCGTGTCCAGAGTCCCCATCACCCCATGTTCCGGGCTCAGGATCGCCTTCAGCTCAATCCCCTCGGCCTTTGCCAGCACGTCAATCGTGCGCGCCCCATTCCTGTCCACCCCGGTGTGATTCGTCATCAGCGCCACTCTGGTCTTTGCCGCCCCCGCCACCCGCAGTTCCGCAAAGCCGCTCGCCTCCAGCACGTCGATCCCCGTCAGCACTCGTCCATTGCGCGAGTTCATCAGCCGTGCTCCGCTCATCGCCTCGTTGTAGCCCGTAATGCGTGCCGCTCTCAACCGCTGCTCTTCGCTCACCGTCAGCCCCAGTGCTTGCGTCACCGCCGTCGCCACCCGCGCCCGCAGCGACACCACCGCCCCCGATTGTTTTCCCCTCGGATGCACCGCGTTCGTCAGCAGAATCACATAGCTCTTCGTCGCCCCATCCATCCATATCGAGGTCCCCGTAAACCCCGTGTGCCCAAACGACCCCACCGGCAAAAACTCCCCCCGGTTGCTCGCGTATGGTGAATCGATATCCCACCCCAACCCTCGCAGCACCGTCGCCGTCGGAGGCTGTTGCGGCGTCGTCATCTTCTCCACCGTCTCCGCCCGCAGCACCCGGAAGCCCCCCAGCATCTCCTCCGCAAACTTCGCCAAATCGTCCGCCGTTGAGAACACCCCCGCGTGTCCCGCCACTCCGCCCATCCTCCGCGCCGTCGGATCGTGCACCACTCCCCGCAGCATCGTGTGGCTCTCGTCGTACTCCGTCGGAGCAATCCTCCCCCGCCAGCCCGCCGGAGGCAGATACCGCGTATCCTTCATCCCCAGCGGCTCAAACACATTGGCCAGCGCGTATTCGTCCAGGCTCTCCCCGCTCACCTTCTCCACCACAAATCCCAGGGTCTCAAAGTTGATGTCGCTATACACAAACCGCGTCCCCGCCGCAAACACCGGCTTCGTTTCCATCGACATCTCAAACGCCGCCGCCCGCCCCCGCCACGCCGTCTTCAAATCCAAATCCTCCGGCAATCCAGAGAAGTGCGTCAGCAACTGCCGTATCGTGATGTTCTCCTTGCCGTTCCGCGCAAACTCCGGCAGATACGCCGTCACCGGATCGTTCAGCCTGATCTTTCCCTCCTGCACCAGCTTCATCACCGAGCTCGCCGTCGCCACGCACTTCGTAATCGACGCAATGTCAAACACCGTCTCCGCTGTCATCGCCTCGCGCCTTGGCTCCAGCTCTCGCATCCCATACGCCTTGCGATACACCACCTGCCCGTCGTGCCCCACCAGCACCACGCCGCCCGGAATCGTGCCCTTGGCCACCGCTGCGTTCATGATCTGGTCCACATTGCTGAACCCGCCCTTTGCTTGTCCCTGCGCTCCGGCGCACAGCGCCACCGTCAACAGCAGGCAACCGCCCACCCGGAAAATCGTCATGAAAGCTTTCACCGTTACCCCCGTGCCTTCGGTTATTTTAGGTGCTATGGTTTCCATCATGCGGAATTCATTGCTGGTTTTCTTCATTCTCTTCGCCATCGTCCCAGCCTGGCCTGCCAACGCCGCTCCCGCCGTCGATGAGGTCGCCGCCGCTGCCGCCGCCAATGATCCCGCCGGAATCCACTGGGCAGACCGCACCCTCCGCAAGATGTCCGTCGAAGACAAAGTCGGCCAGCTCATCATGGTCTGGGCACGGGTCGAGTTCCTCAACGTCAATGGCCCTGACTACCTCAAGCTCCGCGACGCCATGCAGCGCTACCACCTCGGAGCCTTCGGCATCACCTCGCCCATGGATGGCGGCCTCCTCCTCAAGGGCAGTCCGCTCGATGCCGCCGCCCTCACCAACCAGCTTCAGCGAGACAGCGAACTCCCCCTGCTCTTCGCCGCCGATTTCGAGCGCGGTCTTCCCATGCGCTTTCACGGAGGCACCGTCTTCCCCCACGCCATGGCCATCGGAGCCACCGCCAACCCAGACTACGCCTACCAGTTCGGACGCATCTCCGCCGCCGAGGCCCGCGCCATTGGCGTTCACTGGAACTTCTATCCCGACGCCGACGTCAACTCCAATCCCGCCAATCCCATCATCAACGCCCGCGCCTTCGGAGAAGATCCCGCCCAGGTCAGCACCCTCGTCCAGTCCTTCATCCGCGGAGTCCACGACGCCCACGGCCTCGCCACCGCCAAGCACTTTCCCGGCCACGGAGACACCGACACCGACTCCCATCTCTCCGTCTCCCGCATCTCCGCCACCCGCGAGCGCCTCAACCAGGTCGAACTCCCGCCCTTCCGCGCCGCCATCGCCGCCGGAGTGGACGCCGTCATGGTCGCCCACCTTCTCGTCCCCTCGCTTGAGCCCGATCCCAATCGCGTCGCCACCATCTCCATCAACATCAGCACCACCCTCCTCCGCGACGAACTCGGCTTTCAGGGCATCGTCATCACCGACGCAATGGACATGAACGGCATCACCCGCATCTTCGGCGGCAACACTCCCCAGTCCGCCGGACGCGCCGCCGTCGAAGCCCTCAAGGCCGGAGCCGATTACATCCTCATCCCCGGCGATCTCGATGGCGCCTACAACGGCATTCTCGCCGCCGTCCGCTCCGGCGAAATCCCCGAGTCCCGCATCGACCAATCCGTCTCCCGCATCCTCCGCCTCAAGGCCGCGCTCGGACTCCACAAGAACCGCCTCGTCGATCTCAACCAGGTCACCACCGCCGTCGGCAATCCCGCCGATGCCGCCCTCGCCCAGCGCATCGCCGATGACGCCGTCACCGTCGTCCGTGAAACTTCCGCGGACATCTCCTCCGAGCGCGGCCAGCGTGAAAAGCTTCTCCCTCTCGCGCGCTCCTCCGCCGTCGCCTCGCAGTACACCTACCACTCCGCCGTCGCCGCCTCCAACCGCCTCCTCGTCCTCGTATTCACTGACGACTCTCGCGGCGACAATGGCCGCGCCCTCGTCCGCGAAATTCGCGCCCGCGTTCCCGATGCCCGCGTCATCTACGTCGATGACACCCTCGCCCCCGTCCTCGCCCCGCACATCCTGGAAGCCGCCGTCAACGCCGAGCGCATCGTCGCCGCCGTCTATGTCACCCCCTCCGCCGGACGCGCCCCCGGAGCCGATGGCTCGCCCTCGCTCGACCACGCTCCCTCCAACGTCCTCACCAGCGTCCTCAAGGCCGCCGCCCCCAAAACCGCCGTCGTCTCTCTCGGCAATCCCTACATCATCACCCAGTACCCCGCCATCCAGACCTACATCTGCGCCTTCTCCAGCGCCCCTGTCTCAGAGCTAAGCGCCGTCAAATTCCTCTTCGGAGAAATGCCCGCCCGCGGCCGCCTCCCCGTCACCATCCCCGGCATCGCCGCCCGCGCTTCCCTCGCCCCGCCCCCCCAGCCATAGCCCTGCGCCTCCACAGACGACACAGCCCTGCGGTTGCCGGAATCGGCGGCCACAGGGCCGTGTCTGTCAAACACTTGGTTGTAGAGTTGAGGGCATTCAATTCTGCCATCCAGCTATGCCGCCAAAACAACGCTGCCACTTGGCAAAGCGACTTTACTGCCCGTTCCGGCAATAGTGAGATACTTGGCCTGTTTGCGTCCACAAACGTTCCTGAGGAACAAAGCGTCACATCAAGGTGTCTGATTAATCATGCGAATAAAGACCTTGGCTGCACTGTCGATATTACTTGTAGTGGGCGTGTCCAACGCACAACTGAAGACAGCCGAACCCGCGCAACAATTCAAGATCGACCAGCATCGGCCCTACGTGTACTTAGAGTTTGACCATATTGGAGAGGGTGTCAAGTTCTCGGAGGATGAGCCATCTACACGCATCTGGTTGCGGATTATCAACAATTGCAATATGCCAATTGCGGTACGCACCTCCGGAGTTCCCGACGGGGCCGTCATGGGCGAAGTGGGCATCCTGCATGACATTGTCAAAGACCCAGAGGCAACAGGCAGTGGAGGGGGATTCTATTCCCCGTCCGCATCGGCACCCGTTGCTGCCAATGTGGTTCCAGTGATGCCGAGGGGCTACCATTCCGACGTAAGCTCGGTTTCAACGATCCCCCCGGGGAAAGCGATGCTTTTCAGTGTGCCTGTCACGCACGTAAGCAAGCACTGGCATATGGAGATACCCTTCAGGTTCGACTTTCCCAGAGTCAGACCGCTAGTGGGTAGCGAGCCGAAAATGGTGCAGACATATTCGGCGTGGGACTTGCCACAAGCCGTTCAAAATAAGCTTGAGAATAAGCAATAGCGAGCGCAATATCGCCCAGTGACTCCGTATCCCGAATCGGGATAGGCGAATACTAGGCCTGTTATCGTCCGTTATCTCTGAAATCAGCAACGGAACTGTAATCACCCCTCGACTCAAATGCGGGAGTGCGCTACATTTTTTGCATGTCACACAATAGTTTCTTGCATTGGATTGCGGTCCCGGCCCTCGTTACGGTGCTGCTTTCGGCTGGCTGTTCTCAAACCTCAAACGCGGAAAATGGCTCGAAACAAGAACGGGCCGAGGCTCTCATCCAGAGGGCAGGAAAGAGTTTTGCAGACAGCGACTTTAGGAAGAACTTGGACTTGCTCAAAGAGGCTGCTGCCACTGATCCTCAGAACATCAGAGTTTGGTGGAAACTGTGCGAGGCTTATCAGCTTACGGAAGAGTTGGATCTTGCCGTGAAGGCGTGTGAGCAGCAACTGACCTTGCATCCATCGTCCATATCGCATAACGGACTCGGTCTGGTCTACCTTGCTAAAAAGGACTACGCCAAAGCTGCTTCCGAGTTTGAGAAAGCGGCTTCGGATTCCGATGTTCCAGTCATTCATAGCAATTATGTTTGGTCACTGTTGTGCTCGAAGCAATACGCGAAGGCAGTCCCTGCCTCCCTTCGCTTATTGGAGTTTAGTAAGGACAGCGATGCCTATGCAAGGCTAGGTGTTGCTTATGCCGGAACTGGGCAGAGCGACGCTGCGCGAAATGCCTTCCAAAAGGCAGGATGGAAATCCTGCGAGATGGAAAAGGACGAAAAGTACGACTTGGTTTTGCGGTGCGTGGGACAGAACTGATCTTGCCAAGATCGATAGGTAACGATAAATCGCCAAGTCGCTCACTATCCCGTTCTGGGATTGTGAGTGCCTGGGGCTGTTGTCATCAACTATCTGAAGTTGTTAGCATAGCTGCTCAAACAAACGAGATGGATGATGCGCCACTCAAATATCCGCACTGCTGCTCTTTTCCTTTGTTCACTTACACTGCTGGCTGTATCAGTTGGCTGCGGTACTAGCTCGGCACTACAGCAGAACCCGACAACGCCGCCACCGCAGTCACTCCTGGTAGCGGATTGGTTTAACAGACGGGTTTTGATCTTCAATTCCCCATTCAGCAGTGGACAAAGTGCTGCCGCAGTTTTGGGACAGCCGGATTTTACAACCTCGAACCAGAACGTTAGCTCATCTACGCTTGGTTTCTGCGAGAAGGCAATTGCGGACAGCAGCGGTAACATCTGGGTGTCCGACACGTGGAACCACCGTGTTTTGGAGTTCGTGAAGCCTATCAGCAGTGGCATGGTCGCCAGCGTAGTTCTAGGTCAAACGGACTTCACTACCGCCAACGCAACCGCACCCACGCAAAGCAGCCTCATGGACCCCCTCGGAATAGCATTGGACAAGAGTGGAAACCTCTGGGTCGCCGATGGGAACAAACGCATTCTGGAGTTTAAGCCGCCATTCACAAATGGCATGAATGCAAGTGTGGTGCTTGGCCAACCGAATTTTACCAGCAGTGCGTCTCTCTCCACTGCCGCTGGTCTTAGCTTCCCAACGGAACTTTCATTCGACGCCAGTGGAAACCTCTGGGTCGTGGATCAAGGCAACAACCGGGTTCTCGAATACGAGCCACCGTTTGTTTCCGGGCAGTCTGCGAGGGTCGTGTTAGGTCAGGCTGACTTTACTTCAGCAGTTACGGCAACCACCGCTTCGGGGCTCAATAGTCCGCATGGGATCGCACTCGATAGCGGTGGCAACGTGTGGGTCGCCGACACGAACAACTTCCGCATACTGAAGTTCAGCCCACCATTTGCCAATGGCATGAATGCGAGCATGGTTCTGGGGCAGTCGAATTTCACATCCGCCGCAATAGCCGGTGACCCGCAGGTAGGGGTTTCAGCTCCGTTCGGCATTGCATTTGACAGCATCGGCAGTCTTTTTGTGGCTGAGCAATCGGTCAACCGTGTTGTACTTTTTACCCCGCCGTTTTCCAGCATGATGAAGGCAAGTGCGGTGCTTGGCCAGCCGGACTTCAACTCGTGGCACCCGGCTACAACTGCATCTGTAACATCCGGCCCCGGCGGCGTATCAGCTTACTAATCCGTTGAAAGAACGCGTCCTGTGAGGAGTCCTTCGACCCCGAACCGCCGCCAGAGCCGTCGGTAAATCGCCGAGTATGAAGGTATCCCGTTCTGGGATTGCGGAAGCCTCGGCTGTTTCATCCAACAACGGCGAGAAGTGGTATATAAACAGCAATGGGCGCCTTTGGTTCACCTCCATGATCAAGCTTGCCTCACTGATTGGTGCGATGTTGTCGATAGTGATGACCTGTTCGGCTCAGCACTCGCGTCCTGTACCTGCCCCCGATGACCTTGCACTCAGTTTTAAAACGCAGGGCGATGGGCACCTGTTCCACGTCGGTGAGGCGATTCCAATTGAGTACGAATATACCGCCGTGGCAGGACGATACATATACGTGGACAGGTACGAAAGGCTCATTGCGGGCCGCCAGCTTGAGATCACCTGTACTCCACACGCCGAACCGGCTCGGAGCGAAACTCCGGGGCGCTCTTCCGCCAGATTTGCACAAATGCTCATCGACTCTGAGTGCATGGGTGATGGGGGCGGAGTAGGCAGCGGTTGTGGCGACTGCGATGGTGAAACTCCCGTAGGCAAGACACCCCTTAACTTCATCGCACAACTGAATCAATATGTGCGCTTTCGGCAACCGGGGACGTACGCATGTACTGCCTCATCGGCACAGGTTACCAGTGCGCCTCGCGGGGAGCAGCTTCGCAACGCTTTGCTTACGCAATCGAATCCAGTTGAGCTTAGGATAAGCGATGATCCCGGATGGGCACATGCGGCGGCGGTTTTGTATGCGAGCACGTTTGAGAAAAACTGCCGTAACGATCATCTTGAAGGGCAACGCCTCATTGAATGCTTCGACGCAAGTGCGCGGCTGACCTATCTCGACACACCCGAATCACTCGCAAGCATTATTCGCTTTTTTAACGGCAAACAGCAAAGCTGGGGGACTGGGTTTTGGGAGGCAATTCAAGCGACGTCTCACCAAGATTATGCATTGCACCTGATGACCATCAGAATTCAAGAACCCGATATGCAAGTTTCAACTTCGGTACTGACTTCATTGGCGATGTGGGCGCTACAGGCTGAGGCTCCCGATTCTTTCAATTCAAACGCGCCAGCCAGTAGCTATCATTCGCAGGCTCTCGACCAATTGAGAAAATACGTTCGGATACTTGGCAGCAGCCTTAGGAACAAGAAACCAGATGCCCTGGACGAAAGTGTCAAAACCTATCGGACGATCGCCGAGCGGCAATCATGCAGTGGCGATCTTCTTATTCCAGAGGCGGAGAAAAGTGCAGCCCTGTTGTCCGCGCAAGTTTCCGGACGATAAATCGCCATGTCGCTCACTATCCCGTTCTGGGATTGTGAGTGCCTTCCCGTGTTGTCCAGGTATTGTCAGAGGCGTAACTTCCGCGTTGCCCGCAAGCGGACGCAACTGTGCTCCTCTATCCCGCGCGATACGCCGAAGGGCAGAGGGGCTTTCCCCACAGGAGAGAAGCAAAATGAGTGATTCTGCTACACCCAATCTGCCATTGCGCGATTTCGGGAGAACCTCTGGGTTTTACGGAGCTCTCGGTTTCTCTGAACGCTGGCGCGACAAGAACTGGATGATTCTGACTCGCGGCGACCTCGTCCTGGAGTTCTTTCCGCATCCTGACTTGAATCCACTGACCAGTTCTTTCAGTTGCTGTCTGCGGCTGGATGATCTCGACGCATTCTATTCAGTTTGCAAGGGCGTCGGCTTGTCGTCCGTTGGTCAACCCCGGATCGACGCTCCAAAAGTCGAGTACTGGGGCGCTCGTGTGGGTGCGCTCATCGATCTGGATGGCACCCTGGTGCGCCTCATTCAGAATCAACTGCCTTAAGTAACGCCGCCAACGCGACCTGGAGTGGAGACGCTTGGCGACACATCGCTCAGGCTCTCTGGCCCCGAGGCGCAAATCGCCAAACGCTTTTGCTGCCTGCTTGTATTTGAAATAGCGCCCGTGTAAATCTCTGTCACGCGGAGACTGTGTTCGCCCTCATTGGCTCTGTACACTCCCCCCGCCCTGCGCGTATATTTCAGCTTCATACTTTCTCTGTGCGCCGGACTACCTGTGAAGGGTGCGCTTCTCTCCGTCCTCGCTCTCGTCCTCTCTTCCGCACTCGCGTGCGCGCCCCGCCAGCCCTCGCAACTTCTGGTGGACGCACCCTCCACCCCCATCCTTGCCGATGGCTACACTCCCATCCTTCTCCACCTCCACACCGCCACCGGACGCACTCCCCGCGATCTCTCCGCCGCCGTCCTCGCCCCGGAAGGCCATGGCCGCATCTCCGCCATCACCGCCAGCGCCGTCGAGTTCACCCCCGGACTTCTCCCCGGCCCCGTCGCCATCAAAATCCATGGCCCCAATCTCCTCCCCGCCACCATCACCCTCAACCCCGTCCCCCTCACCTCGGACCGCTTCCAGGACGGCACCCCCGACTTCCTTCGTCTCTTCTCTCCCCAGGACCGTGCCGCCTTCCGCCACTGGTTCACCCTCCTCGCCGAGCATGCCTCCCTGCATGATCCGCTTCCCCACGAAATCGACGACTGCGCCGCCCTCCTCCGCTACGCCTATCGCGAAGCCATGCGCCGTCACGACTCCACCTGGGCCTCCGACGCCAATCTCGGACCCCTCCCCGCCGCCGCCGACATCGCCCGCTACTCCTTCCCCTTCACTCCACTCGGCCCCCGCCTCTTCCGCGTCAAGCCCGGCCCCTTCCTTCCCTCCGATCTTGCCCCCTCCGGTCCCGCCGCCGCCGTCTTTGCCGAGTTTGCCGACGCCAAGACCCTGCTCGCCGCCAACACCCATTTCGTCTCCCGCGATGTTCATCTCGCGCAGCCCGGCGACCTCATCTTCTACCGCCAGTTTGAGCGCTCCTCGCCCTTCCATTCCATGATCTTTGTCGGTCGCAGTCACTTCGGCCCCGGCGATGGCTGGGTCGTCTATCACACCGGCCCTGATGGCAATTGGAAAGGCGAAATGCGCCGCGTCCAGGTCAGCGCCCTGCTCGCTCATCCCGATCCCCGTTGGCGCCCCACCCCCGCCAACCCCAACTTTCTTGGTGTTTACCGCTGGAATATCTTGCGAGAGTCCAAATGAAACGCAAAAGCCTGCTCTTCGCCGCCCTGCTCATCCTCGCCCTCTTCCCGCTGCTCGCCTTCGCGCAATCAACCGAGGTCTATTTCTCCCTCTCCAGCAGCCAGACCTTCCGGCCTGACCAGAAGCCCCGCATCAACGTCTATGCCCACAACGTCGATGTCCTCGAGTTCCGCGTCTATAAGGTCGAAGATGCCGAGGCCTTCTTCTCCAAGCTCGAAGACCTCCACGAGCTCGGCGTCAAGCACTTCTCCCCTCGCGAGCAAGTGGACCAGCGCACCCTCCTCGAAAAGTTCCATGACTGGAAGCTCCGTCTCTGGCACCGTATCCGCGACTTCTTCCGCGGCCAGTTCTCCGGCACCTCGCGCGCGCAGATTCGTGACTGGCACTCCGGCAACGCCAAGCGCAGCAGCGTCAACGGAGCCGTCGGATTCGCATCCGTCCCCCTCCTCAACTCCCAGCAGCTCGTCGCCCGCTGGCGCATGGAAATGCCCCCCAAGTACGTCAGCGAATCCGCCAACCTTCCCATCGACAACCTCAAGCCCGGCCTCTATGCCGTTGAGGCCACCGACGGCAAGTACCGCGCCTACACCATCGTCGTCGTCTCTCAAATGTTGCTCGTCACCAAGACCGCTCCCGGCCAGGTCGTCGCCTTCACCGTCGATCGCAAAACCGGAGCCGCCATCCCCGGCGCAAAGATCACCGTCTGGGGCAAGAAAGATCGCCTCGCCAGCTTCACCACCGGTCCTGACGGCAGCGGAGAAGCCGCCGTCCACGTCCCCTCCACCCACTCCCCCTCGCGCGATGGCGATGAAGAAGGCGCTCCTGATACCGACGCCGGCGACAGCGGCTTCAGTTCCAATTTCATCCTCGCCCTTCATGGCGATGACGTTGCCATCGTCGCCCCCTACTCGCTCAATCTCAGCAGCAATCCCTACCGCGACTGGGCCGGATACGTCTATACCGACCGCCCCGTCTATCGTCCCGGACACACCGTCCAGTTCAAGGCCATCCTCCGCAAGCGCTCCGGCGAGCAGCTCGTCCTCCCCACCGAGCGTCAGGTCCAGCTCACCATCACCGACGCCAATCAGAATCCCATCCTCAAGAAGACCTGCACTCTCTCCCCCTTCGGCAGCATCAACGGCTCGCTCGAACTCCCCGCCACCGCCGCCCTCGGCTACTACACCATCAGCGCCAGCATCAACGGCAGCCACATCAACGGCAACTTCGAAGTGCAGGAGTACAAAAAGCCCGAGTACTTCGTAAAGGTCACTCCTGCCCGCCTCCGCGTCCTCCAGGGAGACACCGTCCAGGCCACCATTGAGGCCCGCTACTACTTCGGCGAGCCCGTCGCCAACGCCAACGTCACCTACGTCGTCCACACCGAACGCGCCTGGCTCTGGGGCGATGACGAGGACGCAGAGCAATCCGATGACAGCGGAGACAACACTGACAACTTCTACGGCGAGCAGGTTCTCGAAGAACAAGGCAAGCTCGACGCCAACGGCCGCCTCGTCGTCTCCATCCCCACCTCCATGAATGACAACCACCGCTTCGACATCAACTACCGCATCGAGGCCCGTGTCACCGACGCCGCCAATCGCGAAGTCGCCGGCCACAACGCCGTCCTCGCCACCTACGGCTCCCTCCGCCTCTCATCCTCCACCTCCAGCTACCTCTACCACGTCGGAGACACCATCCCCGTCGTCGTCCAGGCCCTCGATTACGACAAGCATCCTCATACCGCCGCCCTCAAGGTCCAGCTCCTCCATCACAACGGTTCCTACGGATCCTCCTCATCCACCCTCTACACCGGCACCGCCCAGACCGGCTCCGATGGCTACGCCCGCTTCAACGTCCCCGCCACGGGGCAGGGAAGCGCCACCCTCCGCGTCACCACCACCACCCCCGAGGGCCGCGAAGTCGAAGCCACCGACTGGTTCTACATCGTCGCCCCCGGCGACCACTCATGGGCAGACGAAGATTCCGAGGCCAATCAGCGCCAGCTCCAGATCGTCGCTGACAAGCCCACCTACAAGGTCGGCGACATCGCGCACATCGTCATCATGGGCGGAGTTCCCAACGCAACCATCTTCGTCACCGCCGAAGGCCACACCGTAACCTCCCGCCGCCTCATTCAATCCCAGGGAGAAAACGCCTCGGTCGATTTCCCCATTACCACCCAGTCCCAGCCCAACTTCACCGTCGGCGCATTCCTCGTCAATGACGATCACTTCTACACCGGCAACAAGAGCCTCAAGGTTCCGCCCGTAGAGCGCACTCTCAAAATCGACGTGGCTCCCTCCAAGCCCCAGTTCCAGCCCGGCGAATCCGCAACCTACAACGTTCAGGTTCACGACGCCGCCGGCCATCCCGTACGCGCCGAACTCAGCCTTGGCGTCGTCGATGATGCCATCTACGCCGTCCGTCCTGAATCCTCCGGTAACATCGTCAGCGCCTTCTACTCCAACCGCTACGGCGAGGTGCAGACCGACCAGTCCTTCACCTTCTTCTTCCAGGGACAAGCCGGAACCCGCAACCTCCATCTCGCCGGCCTCCACAAGCCGGCCACTCATCGCGCCCTCGCCCAGGTCAAGGCCAGCGACTTCGTCCAGCCCAAAATCCGCAAGGCATTCCCCGACACCACCTTCTGGGCGCCTGAGATTCACACCGACGATGCCGGGCGCGCCACCGTTCACCTCGCCTTCCCGGATTCCCTCACCACCTGGCGCGCCACCGTTCGCGCCATCACCGCCGACACCCGCGCCGGGGCCGCCGTCAACAAGGTTCTCGTTCGCAAGAACCTCATGGTTCGCATCGCCGCCCCGCGCTTCTTCCGCCAGGGAGACGAGATCACCATCTCCACCATCGTCCACAACTATCTCGACTCCGCCAAACTCGTCCGCATGTCGCTCGATGTCACCGGCCTCGATCTCATCTCCGGCGCCACCCAGCAGCTCAACGTTCCCCAGCGTGCGGAAGCCGCCATCAACTGGCGTCTCCGCACCAGGCCCGGCCAGTCCACCGCCACCCTCCTCGCCAAGGCGCTCACCAATGAAGAGTCCGATGCCATGGAGATCTCCCTGCCCATCGTCCCCTTCGGCGTCAAGCAGTCCGTCGCTGCCTCCGGCAGCATAGTGGACTCCACTGCCCGCAACTCCGCCGCCCTCAACTTCCCCTCCGGAATTGACGCCACCTCCCGCGGCCTCGACCTCGAACTCACTCCCTCCATCGCCGGAGCCATCTTCGACGGCCTTGAGTACCTCACCTCCTTCCCCTACGGATGCACCGAGCAGACCATGTCCAGCTTCCTTCCCAACGTGGTCGTCGCCAGCACTCTCCGCGAACTCAAGGTCCCCAGCAACATCGACCCCGCCCGCCTCAAGCGCCAGGTCGATGCCGGATTTGACCGCCTTTACGGCTTCCAGCACCCCGACGGTGGCTGGGGCTGGTGGAAAGATGACGACAGCATGGTCTTCATGACCGCCTACGTCATCTCTGGCATGGCCCAGGCCCAGTCCGCCGGATTCGAAGTCAAACCAGCAGCCTTTCAGAACGGCCAGCGTTATCTCCGCAAGGCCCTCGCCGATCATCCCCGCATGATCCCCGATCTCCGCGCCTTCGTCGTTTACTCTCTCGCCCTTACCGGAGAGCGTGACCGCGCCTCGCTCGACAAGCTCTGGGAAGACCACTCCAACCTCAGCGCCGAAGGCATCGCCCTCGCCGGTCTCGCCATGCGCCTCAACGCAGACCCCCGCGCTGACGCCGCCGGTCAGGCTCTCCGCTCTCTCGTCCGTCAGGAGGGGGACTCAGCCTTCTGGCAATCCTCCAAGGATGACCTGCTTGAAATTTATGTCGATAACAGCGCCGAGGCCACTGCCTACGCCGTCCGCTTCCTCACCCAGCTCTCCCCATCCGATCCGCTCCTCCCCAAGGCCGTGCTCTGGATGATGCGTCATCGCAACGAGGGCTACTGGTACTCCACCAAGCAAACCGCCATGGTTCTGCTCGGAGTCACCGACTACCTCAAACTCAGCCACGAACTCGACGCCGCCTTTACCGCTGACATTTACGTCAACGGCAAGCCCGTCCTCACTCGCCGCTTCACCTCGCAGGACGCCACCTCCGGTGCCCTGGCCACCCTCCATCTCCCCGCCTCCGCCGTTGCCGACGCCAACACCATCCAGGTCCGCAAGAACGGCACCGGACGCCTCTACTGGTCTGCCCGCGGAACCTACTACTCCACCGCTCCCTCGCTCTACAACCAGAACGGCCTCAAGCTCAGCATCTTCCGCGACTACTTCAAGCTCACCAGCGGCAAGTTTAATGACAAAATTGTCTATGACGTCGCTCCCCTCAACGGCCCTGTTCAAACCGGAGATCTCCTCGCCATCCGTGTCACCGTCACCGGGGACCACTGGAAGTACCTCATGGTCGAAGACCCCATCCCCGCCGGAACCGAGTTCGTCGAGCACGACGATCTCTACGAACTCCGCCAGAAACCTGGCTGGTGGAGCTACTGGTACAGCCGCCGCGAATTCCACGACGACCGTGCCGTCCTCTTCCAGACCTGGTTTGACAAGGGTCACGAGTACTTCTATCTCGTCAAGGTCACCAATGCCGGAAACTTCCGCATCAGCCCGGCTACCGTGCAGCCCATGTATCAGCCCAACGTTCTTTCCACCACTACTCCTGCTGCAATGGAGGTGAAGTAATGCGCGACCTCATCCGCTCCCTGCTCGCACCGTTCTCCTCGTGGAAGCTCATCGCCCTCCACCTCTTCGGCAACGCCATCCTCTTCGCCGCCGCCTCGCTCTGGCTGCTCATACCTGAGGCGCATTCCTGGCAGCTCATCGCCACCGCCCTCGCCGCCACCCTCCTCCTCGTCGCCATCGCCTGGCTTCACGGAGGAACCCTCGCCCACGGCCTCGCCGCCACTCATGACACTCTCTTCTCCGACCTCCGCCTTGGCCTCCGCAACTTCCTCCCCATCGCGCTCGTACTAATCCTCTTCTTCCTCCTTCGCGGCTGGTCAGTCGCCTTCGCAGACCGCTCCTGGCAAATCAGCGGATACTTCTTCACCCGTCTGCCGCACTTTCTGCAGACCCTCTTCGGGGAAACTGGTTTTCATAAATGGATTGATTTCAAATTCAGCGCGCTCATCTGGTTCTTCCTGCCCGCGCTCTTCCTGCCGTTTCTCTCCGCCGCCGCTTACTCAGGATTCAGCCGCCGCGCCTTGGGTCCCGCCCTTCGTCTCTACCTGCGCTGGAAGCTCTGGCTCGCCACCGCCCTCGCCGCTCTCATCGGAGTCTGGCTCCCCACTCTCCTCATCAACTGGACGCCTGGCCACGGCCTCCGCCGCGAAGCCATCAGCATGGCTCTCCGCTTCCTCGCCGCCTATCTCCTCGCCATCGCCGCCTGGCTCTCCCTCACCTCAGTCGTGGGAGCCCTGCTCCGTCAATCCGGCCTCATCCAAAGCTCCAGCGGGAATCCCCCTGCCTAGCCATCGCACCAACTCCGCCCGGCTGTAGCGCGCCTCCAGCCGGGCCACCGTCTCCGCCGCAGATGCATACGCTGCCCGCATCGCCCCGTCATCCTTCCGCGCCATCAGAACCTCTTCCATCCTCCGCGCCGTCATCCTCTGCGCGCCCTCCGTCCGCTCTCCGCATACCACCAGCGCCAGCCCCTCGCGGAACCACATCGGCACCCGCTCCCCCGCCTGCTCTTCCAGCAGCCAGTGAACCAGCTCGTGCCGCAGCACCTCCTCCACTCGCGCTCCCAGCACCTTCGTCGGCTGCATCCGGATCCTCTTTCCCCGCGTGCTCGCCGCCACCCACCCCGGCTCTCCCGTCGCATTCCTGAACATCTCCACCGTCGGATACACATACACCTCGGGCCTCGTCCTCGCCCGCAATCCCGTCCTCATCTCGGCCCACTCCAGCGCCCGCCCCGCCGTCTTCAGCGCATCCTCCGCCTTGCCCTCCACCACAAACACATCCACCCCTGCCCCAGCAGACCTGCTCCACCGGATCCCGCTCGCCGCCACGCTCACCGTTGCCCCGGGGTAATAAAAGGCCAGAATCTCGCGATAACCCTTTCCCTCGCGCGCCATCTCCCCCGCGCCCAGCTGGCACATCCCCACTCCGTGCCCCGTTCCCCTTCCGCTGAATACAAAGTGGTCGCCCATCCTGCTCACCTCGTACCAGTCGCTCTTCAGCACTCCCCATCCCATCGCCCGCCCCACCGCAAACCTCACGCTTGAGGCGGCCACCACAACTCCGCTCCCGCTCCCCGCCGCAAAGCTCAATGTCTGCGCCCGTCCTGAGGGTGTCCGCCTCAGCACCGTGATCCGCTCCCACCCCGGAGCCACTTTCAGCTCCGCCGCCTTCATCGCCGCATCCAGTTCGCGCCGCGCAATCTCTGCCCTCCACGGCTTCGCCACCCGCACGCAATACGGATCGCTCCGCCCCTCGCTCCCCTCCGCCGACGGCCACACATCCTTCGCCGCCTCCGTCCGGCCTCCGCAGTCCTGGTGGTAGTACGCAGCCACCGGACGCCCATCCTTCCAAAGCAGCTCTCCCCGTGTCGCATCCACCGCTGCCCGCACCGCCGCCGTCACCTTCAGGTTCGCAAACTGGCAGTGTGTCGTATCGCAAAAATCAAAATGCTCCGCCTTGTGGCGCTCGCGGAATCGCGTTGCATACGTCCTCGCCGCCACCGCCATCGCCCGCAGCGCCTCCGTCGGCATCTCTCCCGCCGTCTCGCCCTGCACCACCGCCGCCGTGTAGTCCTCCACCGGCATCCGTGCAATCACCACCAGCCGTCCGTCCTTGGCTCTTATCTCCGCCCCAGTGGCCAGCGTCCTCTCCGCCGCCTCGCCCTCCACTCTTACCCCGCCGTCAATCCACAACGCCTCTGCCGTCCTGCCGTTCGCCTCGTCTCGCACCGTGGCCCCTGCTGCTGAAATCCGCACCGCCTTCGTCCACCCACTCGCCTCGCATCTCGCGCACCAGCGCATCCGCGCCCCCTCCAGCGGATACACCGTCGCCCTCCCCATCCTGTAAAGCGACATCACCTCCAGCCGTATCTCCGGCTGCTGCGCCCATCCCTCGGACGCAATCCCCACCATCAACGCCAACGCCAGCGCCCACGCCATCCTCCCGGTCGGCAATTGCTTCCACCACCCCGCCGCCCTCACCGTCTCCGCTCCCAGCTCTCAAAGATCCGTCGCGCAATCGCCGCCGCTTCCACGCTCCCCCGCCCGTGCTCCACATACACCACCACCACAATCTCCGGACGCTCCGCCGGAGCGAACCCCGCAAACCATCCGTGTGTCGCGTGCCTCCCCGCATTCGCCGCCGTCCCCGTCTTGCCCGCCACTTTCAGCCTCGTCGTCTGAGCTCCCTGCGCCAGTCCGTACTCCGTCGCCCCCGTCAGCCCGTCCAGCACCACTCTCTGCGCCGCGTCCGCTCCCCCCGCCCACCGCGCCACCCGCACGTACGCCATCGCCAGCTCCAGCGGAGTCACCTCCACCCCCGCCGCGCCAATCGCCAGCAACTGCCTCTCGCTCACGCTTCTCGCCTCCGCCACCCGACCTTCCGCCTCGCCGCCCATCAGCCCCGTCACCCGCTCAAATCCCGCCTCGCGCAAATACCGCTCCAGCCCGCCCTGTGGCAGCCGCTTCGCCGCCTCCGTAAAAAACGAGTTGCAGGAGAAAGCCAGCGCCTCCTCCGCGTTGAACGCTCCCAGCCCCTCCGCGTGTGAGCAGTCCAGTCTTACTCCGCCCACCGTCAGCCCGCGCCTGCAAGCCACCCGCTCCGATTTCCCCAGCAAGTTGTTTTTCAAAAGATAGTGCAGCGTAAACGGCTTGATGCTGGACCCCGGCGTCGCCACCCTTCGCGTCAGCATCGTCGCGTTGTGCGCCCCCATCACCCGCGCGTCGCGAACCCTCACCACCACCGCCGCTCCTTGCTCTGCTCCAAACGCCTGCCCCAGCGCCGCATCCAACCCGCGCGCTCTGGCTCCGCTCTCCGCCGCTCCCGCCGATGCCAGCAGCGCCACCACGCACAGCGTCTTGCTCACAATCTTCATCCCCGCAGCATGACAAAGAATCGCCCCCAGCGCCACACATTCCATTCCGTCCATCCTCACCAGGGAATCCCTCCGGCACGCCCTTCCGCCCCGTTGCCTTTTCCGTCAATCCTTCCCCCTCCGCAACCATTGCCTTTTCCGCCATCCAGAATCCGCATTTCGCATATCCCCAAAGTCAATCGTTCCGGACCCACCTCAACCATTGCCTCAAAACCAACTACGACGTTTTTAACGATGAACCTCTCGTGCAATCCTTCGCCCCCTTGCCGCCGCCCCGCTTTCGCCCTCGAATCCGCGCAAAAGACGAACCCGCCTCTCACCTGATACTCTGTTGAGTCAGTATTTATGCGGTCAAACCGCACCTCGGTGGTGGGCCATGCCAATCCAGTCCAGTTATTTCATCGGCGGTGGAATCATCCTCCTCTCCATCGCCTCTGCCGGAATCTACGCCTCGCGCAAAGTAAAATCCGCCCATGATTTCTCCACCGGCGGCCGCCAGGCCAACTCCCTCCTCGTCGCCGGAACCCTCATGGGCACCATGGTCGGCGGAGCCGCAACCATAGGCACCGCGCAGGTCGCCTTCCGTTTCGGACTCTCCGGCTGGTGGTTCTGTCTCGGCGCCGGCATTGGCTTTCTCCTCCTCGCCTCCGGCCTCGGACGCCGTCTCTACGACAGCGCGATGGAAACCATTCCACAAGTGCTCGCCCGCACCTACGGCCAGCAGATCAGCCCCATCATCGCCATCTTCACTTCCTTCGGAATCTATTTCAGCTTCATCGCCAACACACTCGCCTTCGTCGCCTTGTGCCGCTCCATCCTGCACACTTCGCCCATGCAGGCCGCCGTGCTTGAAACCATCCTCGTCCTCTTTTACGTGATGTTTGGCGGCGTCTGGGGCACCGGCCTTGCAGGCATGCTCAAAGTTGTTTTCGTTTACGCCGCCCTGTTCTGCTGCGGCGCAGTCGCATACATTCGCTTCGGCGGCTTCGCCGGCATCGGCGCTTCCTTCCCCGCGCATCCCTGGTTCTCTCTCTTCGGACGCGGATACGGCGTGGACTTCGCCGCCGCATTTTCCATGCTGCTCGGCGTCCTCTCCACCCAGACATATTTCCAGGCAGTTGCCTCCGCGAAGAGCTTCAGGTCGGCGCGGCTCGGCTCACTGATCTCTGCTCTCATAACTCCTCTCGTCGGAATTGGCGCCGTGCTCGTTGGTCTCTACATGAGGTCGGCTCTACCCGCCACTCCTTCCGGAGAGGCGCTTCCTGCATTTGCTCTGCGCTTCCTTCCCCCCATGTTGGGCGGAGCCGTCCTCGCCACACTCATGGTTGCAATCGTTGGCTGCTCGGCCGGACTGGCGCTGGGCATTTCCACCATGTTCACCCTTGATATTTACAAGCCGCATCTCCGCCCGCGTGCAAGCCAGCCTGAGGTTCTGATTGTTCAACGTGTCTCGCTCCTGCTGGTCTGCCTCGGCGCTCTCCTCTTCGTCAACGGCAGCGCCGGCTCGCTGATTCTCGAGTGGAGCTTTCTCTCCATGGGCCTCCGCGGGTGCACAGTGTTGTTTCCCCTGCTCGCCGCCATGTTCCTTCCGCGCTATGTGACTCCAAAAGCCGGATGCGCTGCCGCTCTCGCTGGCCCGCTGGCCGCGCTCTTCTGGCACATCATCTGCCCCGGCAGCATTGACCCGCTTTACCCAGGCCTCTTTGCCAGCTTCATCACTCTCCTCATCGTCAGCATCTTCACGCGAAGGCGGAATACTCCTCTATCCGCGGCGCACGAGGTTGCCTGCGCTGCCACACGCACGTAACTCGCCGTGAGCAATGAAAGAGATTGAAGTCAGCAATCACCAGCGTTCCCGGAACGCGGATGTGGCCATGGTAGCGGAGATAGTGCCCGAGCTGAACAGCAGTTTCCCGTGCATCTTGTTGGGGCAAAGAGTTTCAGATGCTGCGAAGTCCCCATTCAACATGGGGACTTCGCATATCAACATCCTGCCTACGGATGCTTGGTGTACGTGTAGTCGCGGAACTGCCAGACTCCGTTGCTCTTTGAGAAGAGGCGTACGTAAACGTTGCCACTTCCGGCAGGAATCGTGGGGACGGTTGCACTGGTAGCGTTCGTAGTGCCAGAGCTATACAGATTGCTCGAACCGTAGCCCGTGGTTCCCACAAGGAACTGGTAGCCGCCGTTGTTTCCCACGCCTGCCGTCCATGTGAACTGCACCTGAGAGGTTCCAAGGACGGAGCCTGCAACAGGGGTAAGTATCTCAGCCGCAGTAACTGTGCCTGTCTCAACGTAGGTGTAGTCGTTGAACGACCACACGCCGTTTATCTTCGAGAAGAGGCGGACGTAAACCGGCAGCGCGTTCCCGGGAATGGCGGGGATGGTGGCCGTGGTCGCGGAGATAGTGCCCGAGCTGAACAGATTACTCGATCCTACCCCCGTTGTGCCGGCCAGCAGTTGATAGCCGCCGTTTACTCCAACACCCGGATTCCACGTGAACGCTACATTCAAGGTTCCTAACGTGCTTCCCGTAAGTGGAGACTGCATGGTTGCTGGCGCCGGCGTTCCTGCCTCCGTGTAGGTGTAGTCGATGAACTTCCACACCCCGCTGAGCTTCGACAGCAGACGTACATACACCGGCGACGCATTGACCGGGATCCCGTTCACGAGCGCCGACTTTGCCGTCGTGATGCCCGAGCTGTACAGATCGCTTGAACCCGCGCCAACCGTGCCAACCAACAGCTGGTAGCCGCCATTCGCGCCGGTGCCGGTGTTCCATGTGAAGGTTACGCTGGCACCGCTGAGTACGCTGCCGGGAGCCGGAGACTGCATGGCTGCCGGAGTCAGGGTGCCCGCCTCGGTGTAAGTGTAGTCAACGAACGACCACGCGCCGTTGATCTTCGAGAAGAGTCGGGCGTAGAGGGTGGAGGCATTGGCCGGAATATTGGAAACGGCCACGGACGTCGCCTTGATGACGCCGGAGCTAAAGAAATCGCTCGAGCCCGCCCCCGTGGTTCCGAGGAGCAACTGATAGGCCGCGACTCCATTCCCCGGAGACCAAGTGAAAGTGACTGGGGAGTTCGGCAGGACGCCACCGGGTGTTGGGGTACTCATTTCCGCGGGGCTTGGACTGCCTGGCTCCGTGTAAGTAAAGTCCACGTTTGCCCAAATTGCGTTGACTCGCCAGAAGAGCCTGGCGTAGATGGTCTGCCCCGCGGTCGGCAGACCGGAAACAGTAGTTGAGGTTGCGACCGTGCGGCCGGAGTCGTAAAGATCATTGAGCCCAGTTGCAGTTCCGAGGTAGAGCATGTAGTTGTTCGCTGCCTTGCCCGCGTCCCATGAGAAGGTGACGGCTGCGCCGGGCAGAGTGGAGCCTGCGAGAGGGCTGATGAACGGGTTCACGGTGAAGGAGACACTGACAGGAGGGGCCGCCAGATAATTGCCGTCCCCGGATTGGGTCGCCGTAACCGTTACCAAACCCGCCCCGGTAAGGTAAAGCGTGCTGTCACTTATGGAGGCAGGACCGGAGACCGTGTATGCCACGGGCAACCCTGATGAGGCAGTCGCTTTCAACGTCAGCGGCGCCACGCCATAAGTCTGCGTGCCGGGATCGGGGAAGGTAATCGTTTGAGGCAGCGGAGACACCACGGTAAGCGTGAAGCTCTGCGTTGCGTCCGGACTTACACCATTCGAAGCTGTGAAAGTGATCGCGTAAGACCCAGCCGTGCCGGCCGCCGGAGTGCCACTCAGCGCGCCTGTCGAAGCATCAAAGACCACCCCGCCAGGCAGCGCCCCGCTCTCGCTCAACGCCGGAACAGGGTAACCCGTCGCCGTCAGTGTGAAAGAACCTGCCGTGCCGACCGTGAATTTTGTGTCCGCAGCACTCGTGATCGCAGGTGGCTGGTTGAGCGTGAGCGTGAAGCTCTGCGTGGCGTCGGGGCTGATGCCATTTTTTGCAGTGATGCTTATGGAATAGCTTCCACCCGCGCCTGCAGCAGCGTTACCGCCTAGTGTTGCCGTGCTATCTCCGTTGTCCACAAAGGTGATGCCGCTGGGCAGCGCGCCGCTCTCGCTCAGTGCGGGAGTCGGCGCTCCCGTTGCAGTCACCTTGAAGGAGCAGTCCGAGGCCACAGTGCAGAAGACATTGTTCGCACTGGTGATGGCTGGAGCAACTTTCGTCGCCGGGGTCTTGTACTCCCAGAGGTCGCTCTGATCCGATCCTCCGAAGAGCCACAGGTTTCCGGCGGCGTCGGTCCAGCTGGCGGCAGATACCCGCACGCCGGGTGTGTTCAGAGGTCCATAGGCGCCAACTGCGCTGGACACAACCGTCGCCGGATTCGCGGTGTTGCTGCCCGACATCCAGCGCCACAGTCCCAAGGCGGGTGAATACTCCCAGAGATCATTCAACTGGCCGAATCCATTTCCACTCGCGACGCCCTGGCCGCCGAAGAGCCAGAAATTGCCCTCTGCATCAGTCCAACCCGTGCCAACGATACGGCCGCCGGGTCTATTTCCGGCTGCGTATTCGCCCTCAGTCCCGAAGTTGCTCGACGGATCAGATCCACCCATCCAGCGCCACTGGCCCAAGGTGGGCGAGTACTCCCAGAGATCGTTGGGAGTGGCAAAGTTGCCGCTTGCATCGAAGCCGATGCCGCCAAAGAACCAGAGATTGCCATTGGAATCGGTCCAACCCACGGTGCAACATCTAGCGGGGGGTTGATTGGTGTCCGTGTAACTGCCTTGCATTCCATAAGAACCCGTGCCGTCCGAGGTCCCTCCCATCCAGCGCCACTCTGCCAGCGTTGGAGAGAACTCCCACAGGTCATTCTTGTTGTTGGGCCAGCCTCTTTGTCCGCCGAAGAGCCAGAGATTCCCCAGGGAATCGGTCCACGCGTTGGAGTAGGAGAGCGCGCCCGGGGTGTTGTCGGCAGCGTACTCGCCTTTTGTGCCGTAAACAGCGGCTCTCAAATCCCAAGTGTTGGAACCGGTGACCCAGCGCCATTGGCCAAGGGAGGGCGAGTACTCCCAGAGATCGTTCAGATCGCTACCCCCAGACAGATCGTTAAACCCAGAGCCGCCGAAGAGCCACAGGTTTCCATCGGCATCGGTCCAACTCGCTGCATCCATCCGCGGACCCGGTAGATTCGCTGCGTCGTAACTGCCCCGAGTTCCCCAGACTGCTGGCTGAAGAATCGATGTTGAACCTCCCATCCAGCGCCACTGGCCGACCTTAGGGGAGTACTCCCAAATATCATTGATAGTGTTTTTGTTGCCGCTCGCATCAACGGCACTGCCGCCCAAGAGCCAGAAATTGCCGTCCAAATCGCGCCAAGATGAGGCACCTGATCGCCCGCCCGGCCAACTGTCCGGGGCGTACTCTCCGAGGGTGTTGTACACGCCGGGCTGGCCCGCCTCAGTTCTGCCGCCCATCCAACGCCACTCCCCTGCTGCAGTGTTCGACTCCGGTGGCGTGACCGCAAGCACAACCGTAAAGCTCTGGTAAGCCGGTGCCGTTGCAGAGTATTCATTGTTGCCCAGCTGTATCGCCTGAATTGTGCAGACGCCTTCCGCCAGCAGGATGGCGAGGTTGCCGCTCGTGGAGCAGGTTGCCGGTGTTGTTGAAGTGTACGTAATCGGCAGGAAAGTATTGGCGGCTGCCGCCAGGGTTACCGTTCCCGGTAAGCCGCCGACCGTCAACGGCGAACTGATTGGCACGAAGTACCAGATCCGCTGTCCATTCTTCTCAACCGTGAGAGTGAAGCTCTGTACGGCATCTGGAAGCTTGCCATTGGCAGCCGCAATAGAGATCGAATAGCTGCCGACGGTGCCCAGGTCAGGCGTTCCGCTGAGGGTAGCGGTCCCGTCCCCGTTGTCCACAAATGTAAGGCCGCTGGGGAGCGTGCCACTCTCGCTCAAGGCGGGAGCCGGCAGACCTATCGCGGTTACAGTGAACGAACAAGACCGGTTCACCGAACAGGAGAAGTTGTCTGCGCTATTGATTTGCGGAATGCCGGTAAACGGGGTGAGGAACTCCCAGAGATCGTTCAGGTAGCCGCTGGATGCTGCATCAAGTCCGGAGCCGCCGAAGAGCCATAAATTGCCGCTCGGGTCGATCCAACCCGCAGAGCCAGCCCGCGCGCCGGGGGTGCTGTCCATCCCATAGAGTCCAAGACTGCCATAAACACCCTGCTGGCCTACGGAGCCGCTGCCCGCTACCCAGCGCCACTGACCATAAACCGGTGCGTACTCCCACAGGTCGTTCAGTGCCCCGGAATTGCCGTTGGAATCAACGCCTGACCCGCCAAAGAGCCAGAGGTCGCCGTCAGCATCCATCCAGCTTACCGAGGAGTCGCGCGCGCCGGGGATGTTGGCAGCCGCGAACACACCAGCATCGCCCAGCACCGCCCAGTCGCCATTATGGACACCGCCGGTCACCCACTTCCAGTTGCTCTGGGTAGTGGAGTACACCCAGAGATCATTCATGTCTCCGCTGTTGCCATCGCTATCTATCCCGGAGCCGCCGAAGAGCCAGAGATTATCTGACTTGTCGGTCCAGGCCATGGAATGAGAGCGCGCCCCGGGCTGGTTCACGCCGTCGAAGCTGCCCTGCACCGAGTACGTGCCCGCAGCATCCACATGGTCGCTGCCACCCACCCAGCGCCATCCGTTGGAAGCCGGACTGAACTCCCACAGGTCATTCAGCCTCGAATTGCTCCCGGCGAAATCGAACCCCTCGCCGCCAAAGAGCCAAAGGTTTCCGCCGCTGTCACGCCAGCCCGCGGCCGCTTTGCGTCCGCCAGGAGTGTTGCCGACGGCGTAAGTTCCTTGCGTGCCGGAGACGGGCAGTTGGGATGCGCCCACCCGGTTGCTGCCACTTACCCAGCTCCACTGGCCCGATGTTGGCGAGTACTCCCACAGGTCGTTCAGGATGTCCTGCCCGATACCAGAATCGAACCCGTAGCCGCCGAAGAGCCATAGATTGCCCGCGGCATCTGTCCAACCCACGGAGTAATACCGCGCGCCCGGTATGTTGCCCGGGTCGAAGCCGTGGGCAACGTAAGTTCCCCAGGAATCCACCAAGTTGTTGCCGCTCATCCAGCGCCACTGGCCGACCGCGGGAGAGTATTCCCAAAGGTCATTCAGATAGCCCCAGTTGCCGGAAGCGTCAAAGCCGTGCCCACCGAAGAGCCAGAAGTTCCCGCTGGGATCGGTCCAGGTGACGGGATACTCTCTACCTCCCGGGACGTTCGAGGCACCGTAGGTGCCCAGAGTTCCGTAAACGCCGTTCCTCCCGAGACTATCGCCGACAAGGTCGCTGCCGCCCATCCAGCGCCACCGGCTGTAGGCCGAAGCAGCCAACACCGTTGTAAAGCTTCTGGAGACCGGATCTGCCGCAATGTAGGTAGAGTCACCCGGTTGAGTGGCCTCCATGGTGCACGTGCCCGCCGCCAGCAGCGTGGCCGCGTTTCCGCTCACGGTGCAGACCGAAGGCGTCTTGGAACTGAACGCCACCGGCAGCCCCGAACTGGCCGTTGCCGAAAGCGCCAGCGCGCCGGGAATGAGGGCAATGGTCTGCGGTGAACTGATGGCATGGAAGTCGATCTTCTGCGTCAGCCGGACATAGAGACTGAAGTCCTGCGTGGCCGCCGGACCAGCCCCGTTGCTGGCGGCAAGGATGATGGCATAGCTGCCGGAAGTTCCTTCTGCCGCAGTGCCGCGCAAGGTGGCCGTGCCGTCTGCGTTGGCGGTGAAGCTGATGCCTCCGGGTAAGTCGCCGCTCTCGTTCAGCGAAGGAGTGGGCCGCCCAGTTGTGGTCACCGTGAACGAGCAGGGAACACCCACAGTGCACGTCATTGTATTGCTGCTGGTGATGGCCGGAGCTACCTGAGACGAAGCTGGCGTGTACTCCCAGAGATCGTTCAGTTCACCTCCATTAGCGTTCACATCCAGACCATCGCCGCCGAAGAGCCACAGGTTGCCGCTGGGATCGATCCAGCTGCTGGTGCCAACGCGGGAGCCGGGAGTGTTTGCCGGATCATGTGCAGAGGGTGTCCCATAAACGCCCGCCTGGCTCTGGCTCTGGCTGCCCGCTTTCCATCGCCACTGGCCCTTGGAAGGAGAGTACTCCCACAGATCGTTCCGGAGTCCCCAGCCCATCATTGGCGTCCATGCATTTCCGCCGAAGAGCCACAGATTGCCGTCCGAGTCGGCCCAGCCTGTCGCAGAGTCACGCGCACCGGGAGTGTTCTCGGAGGCGAAACTGCCATCGCCATAGGTTGCTGCTTCGTACATCGAAGCAGCGCCAGCCGCCCAGTTCCACTGACCCGAGGAGGGAGAGTACACCCACAGATCGCTTAACTCGCCGTCATTATTGCCGTCCACAGCATAGCCGTGGCCGCCGAAGAGCCAGAGATTGCCGTTGCTGTCACTCCAGGCCACGGAATGCTCGCGGGCTCCGGGTTGATTCAGGGAAGTGAAATTGTTTTGCGAGGCGTAAACGCCAACCTGGTTCACCATATTGCCGCCGCCGATGAAGCTCCACTGGCCGGATGCCGGGGTGAATTCCCAAAGATCATTCAGTTCGCCCTGGTTCAAGCCGCTGTCGTAACCGCGGCCGCCGAATAGCCACAGATTGCCAGAGGAGTCGCTCCAGCCTGCCGAGGCCATTCTTGCACCCGGCACCGCAGCTGTTATGGCATAGACGCCTGCGTTTCCTCCGGAACTGCCGCCGGAGACCCAATGCCACGTGCCACTTGCGGGAGTGTACTCCCACAGATCGTTGAGACGGTCGAAGTTGCCATTCGAATCCAGTCCTTCGCCGCCGAATAGCCAGAGATTGCCAGAGGAGTCGGTCCAGCTTGTGGAGTACTGGCGAGCGCCAGGAAGGTCGCTTGTGGTTCCGTATGTGCCCGCTGCGTTGGCGGTGTCACCGCCGCCCATCCAACGCCACTGACCCGTTGCCCGGGAGTACTCCCACAGATCATTGATTACAACCACGCTCCAAGGGTCGAAAAGACGACCACCGAAAAGCCAGAGATTGCCGCTACTGTCGGTCCAGGTGGCCGCGCCCTCTCTCCCTCCTGGCGTGTTTGCGGCGTCGTTGACGCCCTGTGTTCCGTACATGCCCGAGGGGTTGATGGTGTTGCTTCCACCCATCCAGCGCCACTCGCCCACCGCCCAGGTTGGGGAGGACGGGGTCGCCACCACGAAGCTCTGCGAGAGCGGCGCGGCAGCCGCGTAGAAAGCGTCGCCATCCTGCGTCGCCTGGATCGTGCAGAGACCTTCGGTAAGCAGCGTGGCCGTACTTCCGCTCACGGTGCAGACTGAGGGAGTTTTCGAATTGAATGACACCGTCAGGCCCGAGCTGGCAGTCGCGGAAAGAGGCAACTCCGCGGGGAACGACGCAATGGTCTGCGGTGAAGTGATCGCCGGGAAACTGATTGTCTGGCTGAGAGGCGATGGCGCTACACTCTCGGAAAGCGACGCGGAAACAGCGTCGCTGTGCAGCGCGTCGCCGGGGTAGTCGCCCAGGACTTTGTAGTTTCCCGCAGCCAGGTTGATCGTGATGCTGGCTGTGCCGCTGGCATCGAGAGCTGCCGGGGTCATGGAAGTGGTGCCGCCGGGCGCGGTGTCCGCAATGGTGAAGTTAACAGCTCCCGTCGGAACCGCAATGCCAGCGACGGCAGAGTTCACCGTCGCAGTGAACGTCACCGGTCGGCCATCCACCGAGGGGTTGCGCGAGGCACTCAATCCCATCGTCGTGTTCCGGATCGTGAGAGTGGTGCTAGCGTCAGTTGCAGGGTCGAGCGGGATGCTCAGATTCCCGGCGTAGCTGTAGGTGATGGTGTACGGCGTTTTTGATCTGGTCAGTGAGCCCACGAAAATCGTGGCATCGAAGTGTCCGCCGTGGACGTCAGGGTTTGACTCCTGTCCTCCAATCGTGACTTTGACCTTTTCCCCATCGTTTGGCTTGATTGGGCCAGCCCCGATGTCCCCCGACAAAATGATCCATCCGGCGTCAGCGTCCACGGTCTTGGAGGTCAGGTTGGAGAAGGTCGGCGTGTACACCCAGCGGGTTATCTTGCGGACGCGGTCCTTGCCACCGGCATTGATCGCTCCGTTGTCGGCGATGTAGAGGTTGTAGTACGAATCCACCGCGACGGAATTGGGATACATCCGGGCGCTGGTGGCCGGGCAGCCATCTCCCACGGAGTTCGTGGCTTCCCGACACACGTTCTCGGATGGGGCGACTCCTCCGGCCACAGTAGTGGGGGAGCCGCTGAATGCGGCCATCTGCCGAACTGAGCCGTAGAAGAGATTGCTCTGCAGGAAGCCTTCGGGGAAGTACAGATTGTCAGAGCGGTCGAGCGTGAACTGGTTCCAGTCGGAGTTCCAGGAATACTGCTCCGTCGTCACGCCGCAATTTGGGAAAAGGCGTCCTCCACCGCACAAGTCGGGCTCTGCGATGAGC
>CAILAZ010000325.1 GCA_903832295.1 uncultured Acidobacteriota bacterium | reverse complement strand
GGTGACCATCTATTCCGGGTTGTGCTCGGCTCTGCTGAGTGGAAGAGAACCCTGACTGTCCCAGCGGGGTCTGATCTTCGACTTCGCCCGGCCCTTTGACTAGCGGGTGATCCGAGCTTAGAGATTCCTTCTTCGAAGAGGAGAATCCTGTGATCGATAAGGCCGACAATTGTCTCAGACAGCGGACCCGCCTCGAACTGGAGTGCGTGATCGCATTCCAGCGGAACCGATTGGATTTCACACTGCCCTTAGAGGAACGCCAAGAGCTAGAGTCGCAACTTCGGGACGCTAAAACAGAACTCCGCATCCTCTTTCGGCAAGGCAGAGACGAGCACTCGCTGAGTAAAGGAGTTTCGGAAGTTCCAGACCCTCTGCAACTGCGTGGCAATGTGGGATCGCTATGCCGCCTTCTCGGGCTTAACAGTGAGAAGGAACTGGAGCAAGTGCTAAACGAACCGCACGACACAGAAGCGGTGGAGTCAATGCAATCTGCGGACGAATTCTGGAATCAAATAGAACAGGACGCGATGGAACAGGAGCAATATCACAACAGTGAATCTCCTGAGGTGCACGAACTTCCTGAGACACCAACTTCGATGCCAACACTGATTCCAGCTCTTGCTGTGCTTGGCTTACTTCTGCTTTCCTTTGCCGACTTGCCTTACGCATTCTTTACTCTGCTCCGCGTTGCCACCTGTGCAGCGTGTGTCTACTACGGGTTTCAATGCTGGCAGAAAGTTCATGTTGCGTGGATATGGATTCTCTCCGTTTTCGGTTGTCTTTACAATCCACTGGCTCCGATCCGAATGCACAGGGACGATTGGAAAGTCATAAACCTAGTAACGCTTGTGGTGTTCGGGGCTCTAATTTCGGTGCTCTTTTGGAACTCCCGAAAGTGTTCCGCGAAATGACCGTAAAAGCACCCGTATCTCCAGCAGGATTACTTCTCTTGCACCTGTTCCCGCCTGAGGCGCTCCAGAACTTCCTTGAGCTTCTGCGGGCGCTCTGCTGCTGGCGTGCGGTTGTACACTGTCAGCAATTCCCTCAGGTGGTGCCGTACCTTCAGCAGTTCCGGGCTTGGGTCTTCCATTCGCGTGACTATACGCCAAAGCGTTTTGAGCGTTCAATGGAGGGGCAATGGATTTAGGAGCATCACGGTTGCTCGCGGCGATGGGGGCGATGGAGAAGGCAATTGAGGAGAGTGCCGCCGATGGCTTCATCTACGAAGACGAACACGTAGTCGTCCTCCGAAAGTGCGGACGATTCTTTTCGGCAGAGAAACCGTTCAAGTACCCAGTCCTTTTTTCAAGACTTGGAGGAGACGATGAAGCCTGACGAAAGAGGCGAGGCAGCAAGTGCCATCCAGAACACGAATGACCAGCGAGATTCGATTACCCCCGACAAAACCGCGAGGATATAACCAGCACTAACGGAGGAAGCGGTGACGCGGGTTCTACGGGAATTCAAGAACCTCCAGAGTGAAGGACTCGCCGGACCTGCGGCGGCCCGATTGGACGACGAAAGAACCCCAGGAGAATAGTTAGTCGAACTACAATGCTGACCAAGAAGGCGGACGCGAGATGGAACCACTACTTACACCCAAGGAGGTTGCCAAGATGCTTGGGATGTCCCCACAGTATGTAAGGGACCATGCCTGTCCCCCACCCGGCAAGAAGAAACGCAATGTCTTTCCTCTGATTCCCGTGGTGCGACTCGGCTCCAGTCACCGTGCAGAACTGCGGTTCCGAAAGCAAGATATTCTCAAGTTCATCGAAGACAACCTCGTGGGTGGGACGGAATCGGGGAGATTGTGACACCTCTGCTTGCACGGATAGCGACAGGGTACAAGCAGAGATGATGGAATGGTACGCAGCGGTGAAATCAGCTCTCCGACTCTGCAACGTGCAGATCCTCGATGATCAGAAGTAACTCCTCATGGCCCTTTGCGACTATGTGATCAACACCCCTCAGGTCATACTTCAGAGACTTCAACGGGATTTGGATTTCTTGAATGATCGAATCCTGGGGACGCAGGACCAAGTTGTCATCGCCAACGTGCACGAGTCCCCGGAGTTCCACGGGAGTTCCGCTCCTGCGTCGGTACAATGTTCCGCAGACCGGAGTTTTGTCGGACTCCCATCGTCGCAGCACATCCATTGTTTTTGTCGTCATGCTTTTCTCCTTTGACGTACTCGGCTTAAGCCAGAGAGGCCGTACAGCCGAATAGTGATTGTTGTTGGGCTTGAGGGGGGACCGCCATTGGCCTCAGCTTCAAGGCCCTCAGGTCATTGCTCACCGTGACGTGCGAGACTACAAAACCCTCCTCCGCCAGCATCCCCGAGAGTGTGCGCAATGGCGGTAAGCATCCTCCGCACTTTCCTGAGACAATCCCGGCTAGTGAGTTCCGGCGTTCAGTCGCGTCTGTTGCTTGCTGCTCAGTGCGCGTGTAAAGGTGTTCAACTCTTCTTGCAGAAGTAGAGAGAGAGGGGCTAAGGGGGTGTTTTGCTTCCTTGAGGCTATGGAGGTCGTAGGAGATAGTCCCTTGGGATGCCTTGATGCCACGCTCCTCCAAAAGCTTGCGCATCTTCCTGACCGAAGAAATCGAGCCAAGCTCTGAAGCTATCTCGCGAAGGACTCGTTGCCGCTTCGCGGCTGCCGACTCTACAACCTTCTCAGCCTTCACCCAGCGGGGAACATATGATGCCTCCTCGCTGGTCACTTCCAGTTCTTGCGCGAATGTCTCATTCTTGTACTTCCAACTCTTGCTCTTCCCTGCCCACTCAATCAGTTCGCTGATTTTCCTTTTGGTATCAGTCGCCGGATAGGTGGGGCGGAATGACTTAGCCAGCTTCCCGGCAAAGTCGCCAAGTTCGCGGTCTGCGAACCCGAGGCGCTTGCCTATGAAAACCATGATCTTTAGCGCCTTGTAGCGGTGCCCCTGCTGAAAGCCACCTCTTCGCGATTCCAGAATCCAGAAGTGTTCCCACGCATACCTCCAGCGTGCCCGCCAAGCCAGCGCCTTCCTAGGGTCTTTCGCTTTCGTCTGGGTCAACACAAGGCTCTTGTTTCTGACACCGAACCATTCCGCGAGTTCCTCCAAGTTGTAGATGAATGGAGTTCCGCGCTGGTCGGCCTGTAGTGAATATGTGACCACTCGCGAACCGGGTTTCGCTGCGGAATTGAGGCTTCCTGGTATCCGCGTTACCCGCGCAGGATCAAGCGCGTTTCGGTCAGAACCGAGGCTTGCCAAACGCTGTTGGATTGCCCTCTGAATTCGGCACCACTGCTCTAAGCGCTCAGGCCAAGCCCGCTGGGGTCCGTCGTCCTTCAGGTCACGCAGGAGCCAGAGCAGCCACGCTCCCCGCCCGGAACGGGCAATGATGCTTGCTGGTGGAATCAGCCCTGCATCTTGGGCGCGCAGAATCTCACCATGAAGCCATGCATAATCAAAGTTGTCACCGTGCCAGTCAAGATCGGTAAAGCAAGCGTTCAGATAGCGAACGTAAGCTTTGCCGCGCTTTACGTCAGGCAAGCCCGTCTGTTGATGGAGGTACGGTTGCCGTGTCCCGTCCTCTAACCACTGACAACGACCCGCTCCGTACATCGAATTGATCGAGAAGTAACTGTCAGCAGTGAGCGCGTGCTGGAATTCTGGAAACATCTGCTCCAAGTCGCTAGCTCTTACTCCTCCAACCTCCAGCCACAACTCCCCGACCTTGATCGAGAAGGTAACGAAGCCATCGTTACCGCGATGTATGAGCCTTATCTGCCCCACGTTCAAGGAAGCGAGTTCAAGACTTGAATTGGCCTCATGGCCGGCGACCGGATACAGGCAGCCAGCCCAACCGTCACCTTGGGGATTCACATTCTCTTTGTCGGGAATGCTGACATTCGTCACCACCATTTTCCCTTGAACGCTGGTTGTGCTGGTTGATTTGCTCCCGGCAGTCCACCAGCACCTTTTGCTGGCGGGGCCGCTGGAGGTGGCGTGATCTGCGCTGAAGATGCGGGACCACCCTTGGGTGCTATTGTTCCGGGTCGCGGTCCAAGAATCTGTTGAATCTGCGCCGGGGTACGAGTCTGTTGAAGCATGGCCTGCCCTTTATCCCAGATGTCTTGGACAGTCTGGAGTCGCGTGGCTTGGTCCACGCCGCCGATTCCCATGAAGCCTTGACCTGCTTTGGGATTCCAGTTCGAGACTGTGTTCCCCTTGTTATCCTTGGTCGTGAGGTACGGTGCATACTCGGGGTTACTGGTAGCGATGCTGTTCATCACGCCAGCACGTTCTCTGTCGGCATCCTGCCACGGTAGCAACCTTTCGGGCGACGCCGCCCCGCCGCCCCGCGAGTTCCAAGGATGAGTGCGGAGGGCTTCTTCCGTGATCTGCGTATCGTTCCAGTCTGGATGAGCCTGTCTTAGCATATCCAGAGTGCGGTCCATCATCTGCGAGCCATTGCCTTCACGGGCTTGCATCACGCGAACCTGTGCATTGCCGTAAGCGTATTCCGCAGACGCTTTGATTCTCTCCTGGGTCACTTCTACATCGTGAGCCGCATTGTCGGCGGTGTAGGTTGTACCATCTGGCTGCTTCATACCGATCTTGTTAAAGAACACCTGGTAAAGCTCTTTGGGGTCACGGCCAAGTGCGGCAGACTCAGCAGCGGTCAACGTCTGTCCGTTCTGAAGTTTCTGTAAACCGCTCGACTTGATTGAATTCAACTGCTGCTCATTCTCAACCTTGCCCACTGCTGCTGCCGCCTGTCCTGGCAGGTCTGGGGCCTCCACCTTGATCCCGTAGGTGCTGAGTTGAGATGCGCCATTGCTCAGCTTCGCCCACGCCTTTGTCTGTGCGTCCTTATCCTGCCCCTTGAGCGTCTCGTTGTATGCGTCCACGTCTGCCGAGTAGTTATCTCTCGCCAGTACACTTTTCATGTAGCTGTCAGACTGCGCTTCCGTGGTGTTCGCTTGAGCTTGCGCTGCGCGGTTCTGCGCGGTCTGCACAATCGCGGCCACGGGATCAGCCTGCTTCAAAGCTGAAATCGCCATCTGCGGGTACATCGCCTGCATGGAAGGCTGGAGAGCACCTTTCACTTTTCCCATCACGCCTTGCGCTGGCTGAATCGGATTGCCTTTCGCGTCAGTCGGGGTCGCGTACTTCGCCATTGAATTAACGTACCCGTCCCAAGCCTGCTTCGCGGCAGACTGAGCCTGTTGATAGCGGGGGTCATCGGGGGTCACACCATTCTGTACAAGGCTGTTAAAGGCTGACATGGTGACATCTTTTGCCGCCGCTGCCCCTTGAACCTCGTTCTGCGCTCCCTGCAACATCTGTTGCTGCTTCTGAAGTCTTCCTTGCAGGAATCCATGCAGGAAGTTCGTCGCCACATCTGCGACCTTTCCCGTTGTCCCCATCCATCCCGCGCCTGAGGGCTGCGGGGCGATTGCAGGTTCCTCGGCTCCCACCACAACGTTCTGCTGCTTAATGGGAGTCGGCATGGGTTCCACGGAGAAGGGAACATTCATTCC
>CAILAZ010000324.1 GCA_903832295.1 uncultured Acidobacteriota bacterium | reverse complement strand
TCGAGACAACGAGCTTCACAGACAAGGTGGTTTTTCTCAGTATTCATTTCGGGCGGTTCGGAAACTCGCGCAAGGTGAAGACGGAGAAAGTGGAAATCGCGGACGGGCAATCCACGTTCTTTTCAGGGTTGACGGTGCGAGCGGACAAAGACCGGCTGAATGTCACTAAGCACCTTTTGGACAGCAAGATTTTGCACGAGATTACAAGCCTGGACGGGAAGATACTCGGCTGGGTAAAAGACCAGTGCTTGCCTTACGAGGAAGGGACTCACGTCCTGCCCCTGGGTCTGGTCGAGAAAGTTGACGAGCGGTTGCGCCAGTTCACGGCAGAGCGAAATGAATTGGTCAATCAATTCGTGCTGGACTATCCTGGCTTGCTGGCGGATGCGCGGCAACCGCTTGGTGACCTCTTTGACGAAAACGATTACGCTACCGCAGAAGAGGCGGGGCTGGAATTTCAAATGCGCTGGAACTATCTCAGTATCACAGCGCCGGGAAAGTTGGGGTTGATTTCTCCGCAACTCTTGAGCCGGGAAAAGGAAAAACTCGGGGAACGCATGAACGAAGCCTACGGCGAGTGGAGGACTCTGCTCCGCGTGGCCGTGGCGGAAATGACAGAGCGGCTCCGGGACTCGCTGCTACCGGGGGAGAACGGTAAGACGCGGAAACTAACGGAGTCCAGCGTAAGCAAGTTGCAATCATTTCTGGACACTTTCAGCTTTCGTAACGTGACCAATGACGAAGAGTTGCGGGGCGTCACTGATAGCCTCAAGGCTATGATGGAGGGCATCACTACAGACAAACTCCGAGAGTCGGAAAACCTCAAGGCGTCGTTGGGCGAAAGATTGAAAGCGGCGGCGAGCACGCTGTCCGTAATGACGCAAGCTATCAGAAAATTCCATGACGATTGAAAGGGGGTGATCGCCGTGCGGAGCCGGTTAATCCCGGCCCTTGCTCCGACCTTAGGAAGCGGGGCAAGGAGCGGGATTAAGCAAACGTCCGGTAAACCGGACGCCCCCCGATGGAGGAAGGCTTGGAGCAAGTAACTCAATTCGTAAACCCGGCGCTAGATTCGAGGCAGTGGAGGTCATTCAAGGTTGGTTCGGCGAATGTTCGGGTTTGCGTAAGGTCGGGTCAGTATCTCTGTGATTGCCGCCTATTTCGGCTCTTGACTGAAACTGAAGCCATCGGCAGTGAGGTGTGCTGCGGTCATATCAAGGCGGTATTGGAATGTAAACCTGTTATGAATCATCCTGGCGTCAAGGCGGCTCCGCTTCCCCCCAAGCAAACGGTAGAACAGTTGGCAAAGCGGGTGCCGTTTCAAGGCGGATTCGGGCGGCGGAAGTTTCGGGAGGAATAAACATGATCTGGTTAATCATCGTTGTAGTTATCGCGGCAATCATCTATCCCCCTATGCGGATTTCCAGCAGGCTTTCGCGGGAGGAAGAGGCGGAGTGGGCAAGAATGACGAAGCCCGCGCTGAGTGGGGATAACCCGGCGCGGGCCTGCCAGGGAAAGGGAGAAACGAACAACGAACAGCGAGAATGTACCAGAAGAGGATAGCGGTGGTCAATAAATTTCATTGACATTCCCCGTTAAAAGATTAAGCTGTTAAAGTGAGGAAAGGAACTATGGCAAAGACAGTTCAAATGAATTTTCCAATAAACCCGAAGGTGAGGGAGTCGCTCAAGAGTATCGCCAGATTCCGAAGGGTAGAGTTGCGGGAGTTGGTGATTGATGCGATAGCTGAGGCGATGGGCGCGAAGGCAAACATCAAGATTGAAGAAATCGGCAAGGCCGAGAGCAAGAAGTCTGACGTGAATCTGAATGTTCCAATCTCTCCCGAACTCCGAATGAAACTCCGGCTCTTTGCGCTCAAGAATCACATTGCGTTGCACTCGCTGCTGGGGAAGATTCTGGCAGACCGGGCGACAGGAGATTGAAATGGATTATGTCGATATAGTCTTTGATGGCGCACCCGGACCTGACGGTCCCACCTTCATCGAAGTAGAAAACTCATCTGGGAAGAGTATCCAGTTGGGCAAGTGGACTCTTCGGCCTGATGGATATTGGGTTCTAAGAATGGGAATTATATATTTTAGTCCCTTAAATAATTCTTGACATATGTGAGGGACTCATCTACAAAGCGAAAGAAGGCAAAGCGTTGAAACCTATCATTTGGTCATACGGTGGAGGAAAGCAATCAGTAGCTATCGGTGTACTCATTGCCGCTGGACACCTTCCTCGGCCTGAGCGTGCCGTCAT
>CAILAZ010000323.1 GCA_903832295.1 uncultured Acidobacteriota bacterium | reverse complement strand
AGGGAATCTGCTTCTACCCTCGAATCGGCACGGGACATCAAATGCTTCTACGAGACTCAAAAATCGGCTGTTTTGTAACAGGGCACGACTTCAGTCGTGCCGATAAGCCACACAGAATCGAAGGGCTTTACAGGCTGCTGAAAAACCCGCCGTTTTCTGGCGATTGCAGCGGATTTAGAGTTTCTTCGCGGTTTTGGAGTGGATTTCCGTGGTGATTTGGTTGTTTTGGTGTGCCTGGGAGGCCGTTTTCCGGCCTTTGGGCACACTTCGGCCTTAGAGGGCCGGGGCTTGAATCGGAATCAGCCTTCGCAGGCGAACCAGGTTGTAGGTTGCGATGGTCAGCCGGTAGAACCAGTCCACGCGCGGCAGGCCGCGCAGCTTGATCTGGCGCATCGGACGGTCCAGCTTGGCCCACCCGAAGACCCGCTCAATCAGCTTGCGTCGGCGCTGGCTGATGGTGCGCCGGTCGTCGGCGCGTTCGGCTGCGGTCAGGCCGTTCTTGGCCAGGTTGCCCCGGCTGTACTCGCTGATGTGCGGGGCAACGTCACGCTGCCGCAACTTATCCAGGAAGCCCTCATCCTGATACTGCGTGTCGGCACCCAGCGTAACCTTCCGGTCTCCGCGCTCAGCCGGGGCTCCAATGACCTGATCCAGCAGCGCCAGGGCCATCTCCCGCTCGGCGATGGTGGCCGAAAGGCTGGCCGCAGCCGCAACCACCAGACCGTTGCGGTTCTCCATCAGTGCATGGCCCTGATAGCTGGGCACCGCCTTGTCTGCCGTCGCCTTCTTGTAGAGACGCGCATCGGGGTCGGTCTTCGACTCCACCCGATCGCGCAAAAGCACCTCGCCCTTGTGCCCGGAACCGGCTCCCGGCGCCGGCGGATCCGACTTGTCCGTGAAGCTGCGCGCCGCCGCCCAGGCCTGGATCAGTGTGCCATCCACCGTAAAATGCTCGTCACTCAGCAACTGCGCCTCGCGCGCTTCCACCAGCACCGACTCCAACAGACGCTGGCTCACCGCGCCGCCTATCAGACGCTCCCGGTTCTTGGTAAATACCGTCGCGTCCCAGATCGGGTCGTCCATCTCAAGGCCAACAAACCAACGAAACAGAAGGTTGTAATCCAACTGCTCCATCAACTGCCGCTCGCCCCGAATCGAATACAACACCATCAGAATCGAGGACCGCAACAGACGCTCCGGTGCTATCGATGGACGGCCCGTCGTCGAATACAGCCGGGCAAACTCCCCGTCCAACCGCTCCAGCGCACGGTCCACAAGAACACGAATCTGACGCAACGGATGATCCAAGGGAATCCGCTGCTCCAACGTCACATAACTGAACATCCCGCTCTGACGAGTATCTTCTCCACGCATCCTTCCTTCTTAAACCAATCTCCTGTGGAGAAAAAGTGCCCCCTAATGGACTTTTTCAGCAGCCTGTTGAGGGCAAGAAGCCAAAGCAAGGCCGGTGAACGAGGGCCGGAGTCGTGAGCAGGCTCTTGCCTCTTGAGCGAGCTGT
>CAILAZ010000322.1 GCA_903832295.1 uncultured Acidobacteriota bacterium | reverse complement strand
CTGCATCTCAGGAGTGCCAAGCGCGGAAAGCCTTTGCTTTAATTCATCCAACTTTGTACCATTAATCATATAATGAATTTTATAAATTTTTTTACCAAAAATTTTTTTAGTGTTACGCATATGCGATGTCGGTAGTCCCCGCCCTTTTTGGCCCCTCCCCCTCCTGCGCCTGGGGACTCCCCCCGGCTCTCTCCCCGGCTCCTCCTGTCCTATAAAAGTAGTTCCTCTCTGATTCTCTCTGTCTGTGCTTCTGCTGCTTTGGTTCTCTTTGCGTGGTGGCTCCTGCTCCTGGGTTCTCTTCGGTGGTCCTGGCGTGGTGCTGTGTGCTGGGTTGGGCGGAAGCGCCGGTGGCGGATTGTGCCGGTGTAGATTGCGCTTTCCATTACGCCTCCAGCGAGCAAGGCACGCCCATGGACTGAGCGACGCGGATTGAAGAGTTGAGTCCGTCTTCGTGGAATCCATAGAACCAGTAGGCGCCACAGAAGTGTGTACGGTTGCGGCCGCTGATCTGCTCCCAGCGCTGCTGGGCACGGAGCGCCTCCAGGGTCATCAGCGGGTGATGGTAGGTAAGCTCGCGCAGGATGCGCGAGGAGTCGATGAGGTGGCGCGAGTTGAGGGTGACGCAATAGCGCTCGCGCACGGGAAGCGACTGCAAGCGGTTCATGTCATAGGTGAGCGCCACGGCACGGGCGTGGTCCGCGAGATGGTAGTTCCACGAGGCGCGGGAGCGCTGCTGAGCCGGAAGCAGGCGCTCATCCGTATGCAGGGCCACCTGGTTTCGACTGGTCTTGAGACTGCCCAGAATGCTGCGCTCGTCGGGGGTGGCATCGGACAGCATTTCCAGGGCCTGCGGCGCGTGGCAGGCAAAGACTACCTCGTCGAAGTTCTCCGTGGCTCCGCCGGCAAGGTGCACGGTCACGGAGCCAGGGCTGCGGGTGACGCGCTCGATATTGACGCCGAGTCGGATGAACTGGCGGTAAGGCTCGGTAAGCGGCGCAATGTATTGACTGCTGCCGCCCCGCAGCACATACCACTGGGGCTGGTTGGCGAGGCTGAGCAGCCCATGGTTGGCGAAGAAGCGAACCAGGGTGAGCGCCGGGAACTCCTCGATCTCCTCCAGCGAGGTGGACCACACCGCGGAGGCCATGGGGTAGAGATAGTGGCGGCTGAAGTTCTCATCGAAGCCGTTGCCGCGGAGCCACTCCCCAAGCTTCACCGTTCCTCCGGCAGGATCGTCGAGCATCCGGGGCGCCTCGCGGTTGAAGCGAGCGATTTGAAGCAGCAACCCGTAATGGCGAGGGCGAAAGAGGTTGCGCGTCTGAGAGAAGAAGCCGCCGAGGCCCCGGCTGCTGTACTCATATCCGGTTTTCATGCAGGAGACGCTGAAGGACATGTCGCTGAGTTGACGCTCCACTCCCAGTTTGTTGAAGAGGCGGATCAGGTTGGGATAGGTTCGGTCATTGTGAACGATGAATCCGGTGTCGATGGGCAGGGAGCCCGCGCTGGTTTGGGTGGCATGGGTGTGGGTATGGCCGCCAAGACGCTGTTCGCGCTCGAGCAAATGTACCTGGTGCCTGCGCGAGAGCAGGTACGCAGCCGACATCCCGGAAATTCCAGAACCAATCACCGCAATTCGGCCCATCGATCACCTCAAGAATTTAGCGGAACACCTTACAACCGGACTGAGTATTTGATGTCTCTTACCCGGGAATAGATTTATTATGGTGCACATTAATATTCTCCACACGCGAATTGTGGAGTGATTTGTGAGCTGGCCCAACCGGTTTGCCCGAAGGAGTGGGGTGCGGGCGCGGGGAGGAACTCACCATTGACAGGAGAGACTCATGCCGTCCTTTGTACCGCTGATTGCCCTGGGGACCCTCGTGCTGCTGGTCCAGATGTTCGTACTCTGGGCGATTGCCATGCGCGTTTCCAATGCCGGGTTTGTGGATGTGGGATGGACGATTGGACTGCCCGTGCTGGGGCTGCTGTACGCAGGGCTGGGGCCGGGGTACTGGCTGCGGCAGTGGCTGCTGGCGGCGATGGTCCTGGTGTGGGGAGTGCGACTGGGGTGGCACCTGCTGCGCCGCGTGCTGGCGGGGCCGGAAGACGGGCGCTACCGGGAGATAAGGCAGCGTTGGGCGGGCCAAAACATTGGGCTGCGCTTCCTGTGGTTCTTTGAGTTCCAGGGGCTGTTGGACGTGTTGCTGTCATTACCGATGCTGATTGTGGCGCAGAACCGGGGGACCCGGCTCTCAGGCTTTGAGTACGCGGGTGCGGCGCTGTGGCTGCTGGCGGTTGCCGGCGAGAGCGCGGCAGATCATCAACTGGCGGTATTCAAACGAACGCCCGGTAATGGAGGCCGGGTGTGCAACCGGGGGCTGTGGCGCTACTCCCGCCATCCCAACTACTTCTTCGAGTGGCTGGTGTGGGTAGCCTGGATGATCTTTGCACTCGGCTCTCCCTACGGCTGGCTGACAGCAATCTGTCCGGCGCTGATGCTCTACTTCCTGCTGCGGGTGACAGGCGTAGCCGCGACCGAGGCCCACGCGCTGAAGACGCGCGGAGAGGAATATGCACAGTACCGGAGATCGACGAGCGCGTTTTTTCCCTGGTTTCCGAAGCGGACGGAATAAAGAACTGCTCTCCCACGTCCGCAGATGCGGCGAACGTGGGAGAGCAGACGGAGATGCAGGAAGCACCCGGTCAGGATTTTTTGATGCGCTCGAGGACGGCTCCGGCGACGAGGGGGAGGGCGACGGTGGCATCGTCAAAGACTTCGGCAAATTTGCCGCCCTCGGCGGGAGGAACGAACTTGCCCCAGGAGATGGCTTCGCTGTAGGGGGAGCCGCTGAGTCCGCCCCAGTGAACAGGCTCGGGGCAGATGCGAAGTCCGTAATGGTAGCGCTTGAGGGGAAGGTCCTCTCCGCCGCGACGGTGGCGCAGTTCGATGTAGGGACCGAACTGCTGCGTCCAGTTGCGGGGGACTCCGCCGCCGATGGTGAAGATGCCGAGGCGGGTTTGCAGGAGGTTCTTCTCGGCGAAGTGGTTGAGGTCTTCGAAGGGATCGAAGCGGATGAGTTCGCGTCCCTGCTTGGCGCGCTTGCGGTTGTGGAGAGCAACGTCGAGCCCCATCTCAGAATCGGTGAAGGCGGGGATATAGACGGAGGCTCCCTTTTCGTATGCGGAGCGGAGGATGCCGCGGCCTTCGGCATTTTCGGAGAGATATTTGCCGATGGCGTGGGTGAACTTGTGGGAGCACATGACTTCGGAGGCGTCCCAGGACTCGAGCATCTGGGCGACGATGCCTTCAACGAAGTTGAGGTTGGTCTCAGGCTCCAGGGTGTCATAGACGCGGTTGTATCCGGCTTCGTAGAGCTCGACGTCGTTCATTTTTTCATCCCACACGAAGTGAGATTTGCCGGCGGCCTCGACGAGCCCGTGAGCCATGAGAGCTCCGGTGGAGACGACGGCCTTGACGATTCCGGCGTCGATGAGGTCGGTGACGACGAGTCCCTGCTTGGCCACGGTCATGGCACCGCTGAGGGTCATGATGACGAAGGCTTCCTTGTCGCGGGCCATGGCTTCGAGGACGTCGGCGGCGTGGCCGATCTGGCGTCCGGTGAACGCGGTTTTGCCCATGGCTCGAACGAGATCATCGACGGTGGTGATCTTTGAGAGGTCGAGCGGTTCGAGGGCTACGAGCTTGTCGGAGATAGGATCGTGCAGCTCGCGCTCAATGCCGGAGCCTTCGTCGGGTTGACCGTTCTTGCAGTGATTCAATGACGCACCTCATGTGAGTTGTTCGAAGTTCCAAGGATAAATTATGAGGATGGGTGGGGCAAGGAAGGCAGAGTCAAAGAGATGGGCCGCCTCCGCACAGGAGAAGTGTACGGAGGCGGTTGCGGGCTAGTGCTGCTGCGGTGGGTGGCTGGCGGCGTATTCGCGGAAGGATTGCTCGCCGGCTTCGCGCCACCAGTCTTCGTACTGATGCCAATCGCCGCGATGGCCGAAGCGGTGACGTCGATGGCCGCCTCCGCCGTGGAAGCCGCCGACGAGGATGCGTCCGAGGAAGAGCAGGCCGATGCTGTGCCAGAAGGTGATGTGTCCGACGGCGAAGAGGCCGGGCATGATGGTGTTCCAGAGCAGGGTGATGGTGTAGCCGAGAACCAGCACGAGCGCGGTGCCGAAGACAATGCCCATGGCGATGTGCGAGGCTACGCGGCGCGGGGTGCGGCGGCGG
>CAILAZ010000321.1 GCA_903832295.1 uncultured Acidobacteriota bacterium | reverse complement strand
TTCAATAACGCCTTCGCCCGGTTTTACAAGTTCCGCAGCAAGGACGAGTGCGCCAAATCCATCACTGAATTCCAGGCCTTGCTTGACGTCTTCCTTCCCAGCGGAGAGTCCGCGCCCCTCGAGATGTGGGCCGTCCCCCGCGCTCTGCGCGGCGAAACCGTTACCAACGCCGAATACACTCTCCGGCGCAAAGACACCGGAGAAACCTGGGTCGGCAGTTACAGCTTCGCCCCCATCCGCAATGATCAGGGCCGCATCGTCGGCACGGTCGTCGCCGCCCGTGATGTCACCGAGCAGAAGCGCGCCGAAGCCCGCCTCCGCCGCTTCTATCAGACGGACCTCTTCGCCGTCCTTTACTGGAGCATCGAGGGCGGAGTCATTGACGTCAATGACCGCTTCCTCCAGATGACCGGATACACCCGCCAGGACCTCCACTCCGGACTTCTCAACTGGGCACAGATGACGCCCCCGGAATTTCATCACCTGGACGAGGAGGCCCGCCGCCAGATTCGCGAAACCGGCGTCCACCTCCCCTACGAAAAGCAGTTCTTCCGCAAGGACGGTACCCGCGTCTGGGGAGAGTTCTCCGCCGCCGCATGGGAAGACAATCCCAACGAGGGAATCTCCTTCATCCTGGACATCACCGAGCGCAAGCAGGCCGAGGAAGCCCTCCGCATCAGCGAGACCCGCTACAAGCTCCTCACCGAAAGCATCACCGACCCCTTCTTCGCCACCGATCGTGATCTGCGCTTCACCTATTGGAATCGCCACACCGAAGAACTCACCGGCGTCAGCGCCGCCGCCGCGCTCGGCAAAACCCGCTCCGAGCTCTTCGGAGATAACGACAGCACCCGCAGGGCTGACTCGATCAGCCGCGAATGTCTGCGAACCCGCCAGCCCATGCACTATGAAATCGTCTGGGACTTCCCCGCCGGGCGCCGCTCCTTTGATGCTCGCGTCTTCCCCTCCGACGACGGACTGGTCATCATCAGCCGTGACATCACCGAGGCCAAGAGGACCGAAGAAGCCCTCCGCCTCGCCAACAACCGCTTCGAGGTCGCACTCCGCGATTCACCCGTCGTCGTATTCAACCAGGATCTCGATCTCCGCTATACATGGATTTACAACCCCGCCCTCGGATACAACGCGCAGGACGTCCACGGCAAGCGTGACATCGATATCTTCGAGCGCATTTCCGACGGCGAAATCACCGAAGCTCTCAAGCGCGAAGTCATCCGCACCGGGGTCAGCCGCAGCAAGGAGGTCCTCATCCACTGGCAGGGCGTGGACCGCTTCTACGACCTCATGGTCGATCCCCTCCGCGATCTCGACGGCCACATCGTCGGCGTCACCTGTGCCGCCGTCGATATCACCGAACGCAAGCAGGCAGAGCAGGCGCTTCTCCGCAGTGAAAAACTAGCCTCCGTCGGACGCATGGCCGCCGCCATCGCCCATGAGATCAACAACCCCCTGGGCGCCGTCACCAATCTCCTCTACCTCGCGAAAATGAATGCCGCCATGCCCGAGAGCGCCCGCCAGTACCTCGAGATGGCCGACGCCGAACTCAAGCGCATCGCCCACCTCACCCGGCAGTCCCTCGGCTTCTATCGCGAATCCGCGGGCCCCACTCTCACCTCTGTCCAATCCGTGCTGGAGTCCGCTCTTGAAATGCTTCAGAGCAAGATCCGCGCCAAGGGGGCAGTCATTGAGCGCCAGTTGGAGGACGACATCACCATCATTGCCGTCCCCGGAGAACTCCGCCAGGTCTTCTCCAATCTCCTCGCCAACAGTCTGGATGCCATCGACCTGGGCGGCACCATCCGCCTCCGCATCTCCCGCGTCCAGTCCTCCCCGGCCGTCGTTCGCGTCCTCATCGCTGACAATGGCCGTGGCATCGGAGCCAACGCCCGCAATCACATCTTCGAGCCTTTCTTCACCACCAAGGGTTCGGTCGGCACCGGGCTTGGACTTTGGGTCGCCCGCCAGATCGTGGACAAGCATAAGGGCACCATCCGCATGCGCTCCGTCACCAGCGGCGAACGCCACGGCACCGTCTTTTCCGTCTCATTGCCCGCCGAGCGCCCCGTCGCCGAAAAGCTCGCCACTGATGTCGGCCAGGCCCCTGAGGCCACCCTCACCTAGCGCCCGCTCTCGCCCTCTTCCGTTCCGCATCCAGCAGCGCCCGTTTGCGCTCCATCCCCCACCGGTATCCGCCCAGCCCGCCATCGCCTCGTATCACCCTGTGGCACGGAATCACCACTGCAATCCGGTTCGCTCCGCACGCGTTCGCCACCGCCCGCGCCGCCTTCGGTTCGCCAATCCCCTGCGCCACCTCCGCGTAAGACTGCACGCTCCCCGCCGGAATCGTCTGCAAGTATCGCCACACCTTCCTTTGGAACGCCGTCCCATGCACCGCCAGCGGAATTCTGCTCATCTCCCGCTCGCCCTCCAGAAATCCGCGCAGCCCCGCCATCCACTCCGCATATTCCGCCGAATAAGGCTTCGCCATCGCCTCCCGGCGCGCTGCCGGATACTCCTCTGCCAACTGCTCCAGCAACTCCGCCTCCGTCTCCCCAAACTCCAGGAAGCACAGTCCCCGGTCCGTCGCCCCGATCATCACCTTCCCCAGCGCCGTCTCGGCCGTCGCCCAGGTAATCTCCACATCCGCCCCGCCCGCCCTGTACTGCTTCGGAGTCATTCCCAGCCGTGTATCCACCGCGTGATACACCGGGCTCCCAGCCCCGAATCCCGCTCCGTAAATTGCCTGTGTAACCGTCTCCCCCGCCCTCAAGTTTTCCTTTAACGTCTGCATCCTGATCGCCTCAACATACTGCCTCGGCGTCACTCCCACCACGGCCTTGAACTTCCGTTGAAAGTGGAACGCGCTCATCCCCGCCCGCTCCGCCAGCGCCTCCAGCTTCAATCCCGTGCGCTCCTCCAGCCTCCCCTGCATCACGCTCCCCCGGATGAACCCGCACACCTCCTGCATCTGCCGCCTCGCCGCCTCCTCTGCGTCGGCTGCCGCTGGCTTGCACCGTTTGCACGCCCGCAAACCCTCCGCTGCCGCCTCTGCTGCGCTCCCATAGAACCGCACATTCTCCCTTCGCGGAGTTCGCGACCCGCACCCCGGCCGGCAGAACACTCCCGTCGTCGTCACCCCATACACGAACTCTCCATCCGCGCCCTTGTCCCGCTCCACCACTGCCTGCCAGCATCTCGTCTCATCCATCTCTGCCTCCCGCACGCAAAGCCAGCATAGCCGCCCCTGTTGCCGCCCGCTATCCGATTCTTGCTCCCCAATTCCGCTGCGCCTGTCCCTGCAATTGCTTTCACAGTGTTCACAATTGCTCAGCACAGAGAACTCCCTGCATCCTACTATCAGCAAATCAAACAGCGGCCTCTCTCCAACCTCGTTTGGTTGACCTCCGGCCCACACCAACGCGTTACGTCGCATCGTAGTTAGGGGTTACACAAGAATGGCACTACACCCTTTAGGGTTACACAAAATGGAACCACGCAATTCGGCATCCGCCCCCAGGGTTCTGCTCGTTGACGACACGGAAGAGATACTCACCTCGTTAAGTGCCGTGCTCCGGTCTCGGAACTTCCACGTCTCCACCGCTACCGACGTAAGTTCTGCGCTCCACCTGATTGATACCCAGCAATTCGACGTCCTCATAAGCGATCTCCATATGCCCGGCGCGGGCGATGGCTTCACCGTCGTCAGTGCCTTGCGGCACAAAAACCCCCAGGCCGTCACCCTGCTTCTCACCGGATACCCCCAACTCGATGAGGCATTGGACGCGATTCTCCTTCAAGCCGACGAGGTTCTCGTCAACCCATGGATCCCAACAACCTCATCACCCTGATCCGTAAAAGATTGGACAAGAATATCGGCCGATCAAGATTCAGCGCCGAGCGCGTCGCGGAGATTCTCGAGCGGGAATCCCTAATCACCATCTCGGACTGGCTCGTCCGCGTCGAGCGTGAGAGCGAACTCACCGCCCTGCATCTCACCAGCGAGCAGCGCACCGGACACCTTCCCAAGCTCATTCAGGAACTCGTCCAGCGCCTTCGCATCCCCCGTCCGCTTGGAACCAAGCACGTCTCCGTCGGTGCCGTCGCACACGGGAAAGTTCGCCACGGACAGGGCTACACCATCGCCATGATCGTCGAGGAATCCCGCATCCTGCAGGTCAGCATCTTTGACACCCTGCAAAAGAACCTCAGCAAGGTGGACTTCAGCATGTTGCTCGCCGACGTCATGACCATCGCTGACGAGTGCGACTCCCAACTCAAGCAGACTCTCACCAGCTTCTTGGCTCAGGTCGAAGCAGCCGTGTAATCCAAATCCTCCCACCTGGGCCGCACTGTCAGGGCTTGGGTGGATAAACCTCCGCTCTCCTCTTTCATTGCAGTCGCCTCCGCCGTTCGTCCCATGTCTCGCCCCCGCTGCTGCTAAAATACTCACAGCAATGCCCACCAAACTCCCCACCGCTCCCTCCGCCAACAAAGCCCCTGCCGACGCTCTCCCGCCGCGTCCGCGCATCGGCTTTGTCAGCCTCGGCTGTCCCAAGAACCTCGTCGATTCAGAAGTCATGATGGGCATGCTCTCCACCAACGGAGCCGAAATCACCGCCCGAGCCGAAGACGCCGACATCATCGTCGTCAACACCTGCTCCTTCATTGACACCGCCAAGCAGGAGTCCGTCGATACCATCCTTGAAATGGTCCGCCACAAGACCCACGGCCGCGCCTCCCGCCTCATCGTCACCGGATGCCTCGTCGAGCGCTACCGCGACGAGATCCGCAAAAGCATCCCTGAAATCGACGCCGTCCTCGGCACCGGAGAACTCTCCGACATCCTCGCCGCCGCCGGAATCGCCCCCGCGCCCGCCCCACCCACGCCCTTCACCATCCTCAGCGGAGCCCACCCCCACGCCTCCGCCTCGCAATCCTTGAAGAGCGGATTGCAAGAGCCCCCAGCCGCCCGTCCCGAAGGAATCGCCCGTGAAAAAGCCGGACGCTTCGCCCGCGACACCTGGCAGGGTGCCACCGCCGAACTGCCCAGCTATCTCTACGACGAAAACACTCCCCGCCTGCTCGCCACCGCGCGCCACTCCGCCTACATCAAGATCGCCGAAGGCTGCGACCATCCCTGCGCCTTCTGCATAATCCCCCAGCTTCGCGGCAAGTTCCGCTCCCGCACCATCGACTCGGTCGTCACCGAGGCTACCCGCCTCGCCTCCCAGGGCGTGCGCGAAATCAACCTCATTGGGCAAGACTCCACCTGCTTCGGCGAAGACCTCGGCCTGCAGGACGGACTAGCCACCCTCCTCGCCTCTCTCTCCCAGGTCGAAGAACTCCGCTGGGTCCGCTTCCTCTACGCCTACCCCAACAAGATCACCCCGCGCCTTCTCGAAGTCCTCGCCAGCCACCCCCGCCTCTGCCGTTATATCGACGTCCCCCTTCAGCACGCTGCCCCCTCGGTCCTCAAGCGCATGAAGCGCGGAGGCTCCGCCGAAATCTTCCTCAAGCTCATCGCCAAGATGCGCGCCGCCGTCCCTGACCTCACCCTGCGCACCTCTTTCATCGTCGGCTTCCCCGGAGAAACCGAGTCCGACTTCCAGCAGCTCTGCGACTTCGTCACCGCCGCCCAGTTTGACTGGCTCGGCGTATTCTCCTACTCCGACGAAGAAGGCTCCCCCGCCTTCCTCCTTTCTGACAAAGTCCCCGCGCGCGAAATCGAGCGCCGCCGCCGCAAACTCATGCAGCTTCAGAAGCGCATCAGCAAGCAGCGCCGCAAGCTCTGGATTGGCCGCGAAATCGAAGTCATGCTCGAAGGCCCCAGCGAAGAAACCGACCTCCTCTGGGAGGCCCGCACCCCCGCTCACGCCCCTGAGATCGACGGCAAGGTCTTCATCAACGACTTCGGCGACCTCGAATCCCCCCAGCCCGGCACCTTCCACCGCGCCATCGTCGAACAGGCCCACGACTACGATCTCGTCGCCCGCCTTCTCTGAACCTGGGGAGCGCCCCTGCCCTCCCTTCTCACTTCGCATACCGCGTAAACACCAAATCCCTCCCCTTCAACTTTTCGTGGCACGGAAAGCAGGTCTTCAGCACCGCCTCATCCGCCGCCTTCCCGTCCTTGAACTGACCAAACCCCCACCCTCCCGTCGCCGCGTATTTCTTCTGGTCTTTCTCCTCCACCTGCACGTTCACCGGAGCCCCCGCCACGAACGATTGCGCGCGCCCAAAGATCTTGTTGTTTTCCTCCGACGCCTCATAATTCCACGCCAGCCGCACAATCACTGTCCCATCCGGAAACGGCAGCGTCCCCTCCCTGTAGGCCTTCACCGCCACCTCGTTCCCCAGCACCGCCCGGAAATCGTTCAGCTCTCCCGCCTCGTGCGCCACCGAGATCAGCTTCCAGTCGCGGTATCCTTCCGGCAGCCGCACTCCTGTATCGCCGCCGCGCGCTCCAACCGCTGCCACCACCGCCAGCAGCCACCCCATCCGCCTCATCGCTACCTCCCTTCCGCATGCTTTTCGCCCGCGCTCTCCGGCACCACGAAACTGATTGAGCTTTTATCCAGTGAATGGTGGTTCGCGTTCACCAGGTCAATGAACACCGTGTGCTTCCCCGGAGCCAGCCCCTGCAAAATAATCGGCTCTCCGCTCGCGTCCGCCCACACCCATTTGGCGTCGTCCAGGCTCACGTGGACGTGCCCGATCCGCGGCGAAACCGCCTGCGTGTTCGGCCCAAACACCGGCACCAGGTGCAGGTTCTCCGCGCAGTATTGGATAATCACAACTCCCCGCGTAGCCAGCGGTTCTGCCAGCGGCGGGTCGATCACAATTTTCGCCGGCGGTTCCACGCCGGTCAGTGGAATCACCTGTGCCGTCCGGCAGTTGCTTGCCCCCTGTGCCACCGCCGCCACCGACCACAGCACCACCCCCGCCACCAAAGCCCACCGCGCCCTGTCCGCCATTCATTGCCTCCTCCGCAAATGCGTGCGCAGTTAGAGAAGGCTCTGTCCGCGCAGGGTTGGCCCTCCGCTCTCCCCGCTCTCCCTGATTTTGCGTTACCCTATTTTTTTATGGCGAAGAAGAAAACACCATCGCTCCGTTGTCCTACTTGCCGCAAAATCGTCCTCGCCCGGGACCCTGACTTTCCTTTCTGCTCTGACCGTTGCCGCGTCGTCGATCTCGGTAAGTGGATCAGTGGAGGCTATGTCGTCTCATCGCCCCTGAATGACCCTGAGTCCGGTGGAGAAGCCGAGTACAATGAGCCTAGGGAGCGTCGCATCGGAAGCCAGCGCAAAGGCCCCGAGTGGCCCGGCTCTGCCGATGAAAGCGAGAACCATGGACGCCGCAAGCCCAACTGAGCAGCCCATCCAGCACACCAAGAAGGGCTCTGCCCGTCCTACCCGTCCCTATTGGGCCTGGACCGTCGCCACCTTCTTCGGTGCCGGAGCTCTCAAGCCCGGCCCTGGCACCTGGGGCTCACTCGGCGCTGTCCTCACCTGGGCGCTCATCGCAAGCCACCTGCCGCCCGCCATGCTCATTCCCGGGGCCCTCGCCTACTGTGCCCTGGCCACCGCCATCGGAATCCCCGCCGCCACCCTCACCGCCCGCGCCTGCCATCGAGACGATCCCTCTCACGTTGTCATCGACGAAGTTGCCGGCCAGATGCTCACTCTCGTTGCCGCCCCGCTCACCTGGAAGGTGCAGCTCACGGGCTTTGTCCTCTTTCGTGCCTTTGACATCGTCAAGCCCCCGCCCATCCGCCTTCTCGAGCGTCTCCGTCCCGAGGGCGTCGGTATCGTGGTTGACGATTTAGGCGCTGGCCTCTACGGCTTCATCGTTCTTCAAATCCTGTTACACTTCGGCATCGTAAGATAGGACTCGGTACGCGCGCACATATGAGCCCATTGTCCAACTCTCCCCTGATCCTCTCCGTCGAGCCCTCGTTTGCCATGCCCGGAGGCGAAGTCGTCCTCACCGGCCGCAACCTTCTTGCTGGTCTCAATCAGCCTCCGGAAGTCCTCGTCGGCTCGGCCCACGCCACCATTACCTTTGCCTCGCCCTCACAGCTCACCGTCCTCGTTCCAGACGATGCCGCTGGCGATCGCATCTCCGTCACCACCCAGCACGGTGCCGCCGAAATCTCCTTCACCCTCGCCACCATGCTCTCGGAGAACCTCCACCCCGTCGCCAATCCCGCCGTGGACGACGCCGGAAACATCTACATCACCTTCTCCGGTGGTCGCGGACAATCCGTCCCCACTTCCCTCTTCCGCATCGACGACGAATCCGTTCTCCACCCCATCCCCGTCGAGCTCATGAACCCTACCGGCCTCGCTCTCGATGCCAACGGCAACCTCTACATCTCCTCCCGCCATGATGGAGCCGTCTATCGCCTCTCCACCGCCGGAGGCCTCACCACCTATGCCGAAGGCATGGGCGTCGCCACCGGAATCGCCTTTGACGCCCCCGGCAATCTCTACGTCGGAGACCGCAGCGGCACCATCTTCAAAATCGCGCCTGACCGCCAGATCTTCGTCTTCGCCACCCTCGAGCCCAGCGTCGCCGCCTACCACCTCGCCTTCTCGCCCAACGGCAACCTCTACGTCGCCGGACCCACCACCTCGTCCAACGACTGCGTCTATGAGATCGACCCGCACGGCGTCATCACCACATTCTTCGCTAATCTCGGACGCCCCCAGGGACTTGCCTTCGACCTCGACGGCAATCTCTACGTCGCTGCCTGCTGGCAGGGCCATCGCGGCATCATCCGCATCACCCCGGAGAAGCAGCCCTCTTTCGTCGTCGCCGCCAACGCACTCGTCGGTCTCGCCTTCGATCCCAGCCACGCCCTCATCCTCGCCACCACCTCCGCCGCCTATTTCCTTCCGTGGAGCGTTCCCGGCTTCACCATCGCCCCGGAACTTCCCGAACGCTAGCGCGACCACCTCCATGTTCCTTGACTCACACGCCCATCTCGACGGCCCCCAGTTCGCCTCTGACCGCGAAGCCATGATCCAGCGCGCCTACGACGCTGGAATCCGCGCTCTCCTCGCCATCGGCAATGGAGACGGTCCCGATGACATCGCGTGCGCCATCCCCTTCGCCGAGCAGTACCCCTGGATTTACGCCTCCATCGGAGTCCATCCTCACGAGGCGCGTCTGCTCACCCCCGCTCATCTCGACAACATGCGCCGCCTCGCCTCCCACCCCCGCGTCATTGCCATCGGAGAGATCGGCCTCGACTACTGGTATGACCACTCTCCCCGCGACATTCAGCAACACGCCTTCCGCCAGCAACTCCAGGTCGCCGCCGCCGCCCGCCTCCCCATCCTCATCCACTGCCGCCCCAGCGCCAACAGCAACGATGCCTGGGACGACCTCCTCGCCATCCTCCGCCACCAGTGGGCCGCCACCAATCTCGGCGGCGTCATGCACTGCTTCACCGGAACCCTTGACCAGGCCCACGCCTCCCTCGATCTCGGCTTCATACTCTCCTTCGCCGGAAACATCAGCTACCCCAAGGCGCAGAACATCCGTGACGCCGCCGCCATCGTCCCTCTCGACCGCTTCTTCCTTGAGACCGATTGCCCCTACCTCGCCCCCGTCCCCCACCGCGGCCAGCGCAATGAACCCGCCTACGTCACGGAAACCGCCCGCCACTTCGCCGCTCTCCGCGCCCTCACCCCCGAAGCCGCAGGAGCCCTCGCCCTCGAGAACTTTCACCGCTTCTTCCACCTTCCCGTCTCTCTCTGATCTGCTCCAAAACAAAAGTGCGGCGAATTTTCATCCGCCGCACCGTTGCATCCTTTGCAGCTTCCTAGCAGCTGCTTCCGTAGCAGAAGTTGTTGTTCTGCGAAATTGCCCCACTGTTGCTCAACGCGCCGCTGGTGTTCCATCCGATCATGTTGCTCCCGAATATTCCGTAGCTCAGGGTCACTCCCACTCCCTGCGTACCGTTCACCGAATTCCCCAGCACCGTCGAGTAATACGCGTAGATGCCTTGCAACAGGTTGCCGCTTACCTCGTTCTCGCTCACAATCCCGTTGTAAACCGTGATCCCTGCGTAGCTGTTGTAAAACGCCATGTTCCGCTTCACCAGCGAATTGTAGGCGTAAATTCCGTATCCGTTATTCGATGCGACGATTTCTTCCGCCATGCCGCTGGAGTACAGAAAGACCCCATAGTAAAAGCCCTTTACTACCCCATTCACCACCACAGTGTTGTTTCCCCCGGCGTAGATGCCCGTAGGGAATCCGACCCCGGCGCAGCCCTTGCCCGACGGTCCGGGACAGCTCAACGAGCCAAGAATGGCAAATCCGTTCAGGTCCAGATGCACGTTGTCGGTCAGAATGTCGATCGCGTCTTTTCCTGCCGGGGGAGCAAGGTTGCTGCTTAGTTTGTAGCTTCCCGGCGTACTGATCGAAATCGTCCCTCCGGCGGCATTCAAGCTCGCCTGGTTGAGCAGGGTCTGGCCGAGTGCCGGCAGTGAACACAGTGCGAGCGTGGCGGCGCATAAGCGCATGGCTAGTTTAATCATGGGGTGACACTCCTTTAGGTAGGACACCTTGCCCGTTCCTTCGTCGGCCTTGGAGGTAGGTCGGCGCTTCAAAGGTGGGGTGTGCAGGTCTGTAGGATCATCCTGCCGTGTCCGCAACTAGAGATGTAGCTGGATTCAGCTTTGACTCATCTTATTTTTGTCGCAACCTCTTGGTTTCCCCCTCACCCTGATATTCCGGCGGCACCCGGCTCCCGCCGTTTCGCACCATAAACGTGACCTGCCTCCGCCGGGCACTGTCATGGGAGATGCTATGATTCCTCTTTTCAGCAACACCGTATTGGGGCCAAGCATGTCCTTTCCTTTCGGCAGTATCAGCTGGAACTCCTACCTGCTCAACATTCAGAATTCCATCGGCAATGCCGCCGGACGCCAGATCGTCGCTTCCACCCAGAATTTCTCTGAAGTCGTGGATCGCCTCGAACATCTCGAGTACGGCAACTCCCGTGGCCTTGAATCCCTGGATCGCGGAATCAGCGATTCCCTCGACAACCTCGCCGGCCGCTTCGAAGAAGGCCTCTGGCTCATCGCCGACAAGATGACCGAGCAGCTCGATGTGCTGGAGGAAATCTCCGCCAAGCTCGACGGAATTCACAACACTCTCAAGTCCCCGCTCATGACCCAGGCCCGCGAACTCTCGCGCCTCGGAACCACCAACCTTAAGGCGGGCCTCTACCAGGAAGCCCTGGACCGCTTCCACCAGGCAGAGGCGCTCAATGCCGTCGATGCCGTCCTCCAGTTCCAACTCGGCAAGCTCTATCTTTACGGCTGCGACTCCGGGCAATCCTATGTCGATTTCGAAAAGGCAAATCACCATCTCCTTCTCGCCTTCCGCTACGCTCCCGTCACCAACTCCCCCGTACTCACCGGCCAGATTGCCTACAACCTCGCCCAGTTGTACTGGGTTGTTGCCAGTGACTACTCGCAAAAGGTAACGGAGTGTCTCTGTTCCATCTCCCTGTGGGAGGCCTATAAGGCCAAGGTCGAAGAGATGCTCGACGAGTCTGAGAAATACTGCCTCATTGCCCGCGAGAACTGGCCCAGCTTTCTTCCTGCCGCCTACCTCCTCGCCCGTATCTACGCCCGCACCGGGGGGCAGCAGGAGGCCTGGGACGAACTCCTGAAACTGATCGACGCGGACCGTAGATACCGCGTCAAGGCCTCGCGGGAAGAGCTGTTCGCAAAAATCACTCCGCCCACTCTGGCCGACGTGGACGCCATCGATCCTGTGTACTCCGTAACCGCCTGCGCCCGCGACCGCGCCTGCAAAGCCCGGGTTCTCGTGGACGCCGCACTCGCATGGCCGCTCAGTGCCTCCGAATCCGAAACGCTCGTCGCCTTCCGCCGCCGGATCGAGCGCGAGGAAAAAAGCCTGCAATCGCCCGTGGGAAACATGGTGCGTGTCTTCTTCAGCTCCCAGGCCATCATTGAGGAGCTCTCCGGGTTCCTCGACCAGGTTGAGTGGCGCTTTCGGGACGAGAACCGTGCCCAATCCCACCTCCACTACATCACCATCCCAAACATCATGGTGCAGGTCATGCAGCTGAATGAGTGGAAAAAGCAGTTCGGCCGCCTTGGCCCCTCCGAGCAGCTCCGGCTTCAGGAGCAAGAAGCGGAGATCGCAAGGCTCAGGGCTACCCAGCTTCCCTTCATTGAGGGCGTCGTCGAATTCCCTCCCAGGCCTGACACAGACATCGGAATCATCCACGCCATGATGCCGTTCATCCTGAATGGCTGAGCCGGCACCCCTCTCCCGCCCCTCCCCCGCTTTCACCTCAGAATCGGGTGCGAGATTCCGCGCTTTGTCATACACTAGAAAACAATGGCCGCAGAAAATTCATTCGACATCGTCAGCAACGTGGACCTGCCGGAAGTAACAAATGCCATCCAGCAGGCGCTTAAGGAAATCAACCAGCGCTACGACCTCAAAGGCTCGCACTCTGACATCCAGTTCGACGGCAAGGAGGAGCTCGTCCTGACCTCCGCCGATGAGTACAAACTCAAGGCTGTCATTGACGTCCTCCAGTCCAAGCTGGTCAAGCGCAACGTCTCGCTCAAGTCCCTCGAATACGGCAAAATTGAGCCCGCCGCCCAGTCCACCGTGCGCCAGAAGGTCAAGCTCCAGCAGGGCATCGCCATCGAGAAGGCCCGCGAGATCGTCAAGACAATCAAGGATTCCAAGAAGAAGGTGCAGGCCTCCATCAACGGAGACATCGTTCGCGTCACCGGAAAAGACCGCGACAGTCTTCAGGATGTCATCGCGCTCATTCGCTCCACTGATTTCGGCATTGATATTCAGTTCACGAACTATCGCAACAACTAGTTCCACCGGCGACTGCCGAATCCAATTCAGCAGCACAAGGGCTCAGTCTTGAACAGCTTGGCATTAGCAACGGGAAAAGAGATTTTCGACCTGCTTCGGGAAGACCTGGCCGCCATCGAACGCGAGTTCGGCGGCTATAGCGTGTCGAACGTGCAGGCCATCACCGAGATCGGGGAATATCTCCGCCAGGGTGGAGGCAAGCGCCTCCGTCCCGCGCTCCTCCTGCTCGCCGCCAAGATGCTCAACTACACCGGAGCCGGGGCCGTCCGCCTCGGTGCCGTCGTCGAAATCATTCACACCGCCACCCTCGTGCATGACGACATCATCGACGACGCCGAGATCCGCCGCGGCCGTCCCTCGCCCAACACCATCTGGGGAAACCCCAAGTGCGTCCTCGCCGGCGACTGGCTCTACATGCAGGCCTTCCAGATTTCGCTCGAGGAGCGCAACCTCCACGTTCTCGATCTCCTCACCGACCTCACCAAGCAAATGGTCGAAGGCGAGCTCCTCCAGATTGAAAAGCTCGGCTCCCTCATCACCCGTGACAGCCACCTCGACCTTATCTACCGCAAAACCGCCTGCCTCTTTGCCGTCTGCATGCAGCTCGGCGGAGTCCTCGCCGGAGCCACGCCCGCTCAGCAGCTTCGCCTCCGCGAGTACGGACGCGCCGTCGGCATGGCATTCCAGATCACCGATGACGTCCTCGACCTCACCGCCTCCGAGCTTGTCCTCGGCAAACCCGTCGCCAGCGACCTCCGCGAAGGCAAGGCCACCCTCGCCGTCATCCACGCCCTCGAGCGCTGCACCCCCGCCGAGCGCGCCAGCATCCAGACCGTCCTTGAGCAGCGCGCCTTCAACGGCGTCACCCACCAGGACATCATCGCCATCCTCGCCCGCTACGAATCCATCGCCGCCGCCAACCAGGAGGCCGCCCGCTTCGCCCGCCTCGCCACTGACCAGCTCCAGGACTTCCCCGACAACGACTTCAAGCGCGCCCTCCTCTGGCTCCCCCAGTTCGTCGTCGCCCGCGAAAAATAGTCCGCTCGTTCTCTTCGGCCTGTGCGTTTTCCCCTGCGATCAACTGTTGCCTTTCCCGATAATCCCTCAACCTCGCCCACGATGATCGAATTCATAAACTCGAACCCATCTTTTCGATGACTCTTTCGCCAATCCTTCCGGACCCGCCTCAACCATTTACCACTTAGTACCTACAGCGTTTTTAAGGATTACCCTGCTCGCCAATCCTTCCCCCTGCCTGCGCCCTCCCCGGAAAACACCAGAATCGCCCTTCTCGCAGCCATGCGCTCACCGCGCCAACGCTCTTTGGACCAATTAAAATGGGGCCATCGGCCCCATTGTTTAACTTTCTTCTCCGGATTCCTACTGCCCGGTACCAGCAAACACCACCACCACGGTCTTCAACAGAATCTTCATGTCCAGCCACAAACTCCAGTTGTCCACGTAGTACGTATCCAGTCTGAAGTAAGCATCCACCGAAGGATTCGTGCGCGCTTCCACCTGCCACAGTCCGGTGATGCCCGGCACCGCTTCCACGCGCCTGCGCTGCTCTTTCGTGTAGCGCGCGTATTCGCTGGTCAGGCAGGGCCGCGGTCCCACCACGCTCATGTGCCCTGTCAGTACGCTGAAAAACTGCGGAAGCTCGTCCAGGCTATACCGCCGCAGTGCGCGTCCCAGCCGCGTAACACGCGGGTCATTCGACATCTTGAACAGATTGCCGCGGCGCTCATTCAGGTGCAGCAGCGCTCCCCGCAGCGAATCTGCTTCCTTCACCATTGTCCTGAATTTCAAGAACCGGAAGCGCTTCCCATTCCTGCCGATCCGCTCAGAAACATAAAGCACAGGTCCTTCGGAATCCAGCTTGATTAAAATTGCGATCATCAGCAGTACAGGAAGTATGAAGATCAGTGCGAGCAGTGAAAATACAATATCGAAACCACGTTTTGCGAACTGCTCTAGCCTGAAAGTCCACGACTGCGCCCCATGCCGAAGTGATGGGCTCTGTCGGACCTCTTGCGAAGATGCAAAACTTCCCACTCGAATCTCCCACTCCGGCGAGACCGCCCCGGAATTCCCTGCTCTAACACCTACAACATTGAACAGCCCTTAAGATCAATACCAACTCTCCAAAAGTTCGTTCCAATCCAAATCTAATGGAAACGAAACACAATGGAAAATTACCGTTGAAGTAGGCGAATCTATCGCTCCCGGAATCTAATTCGACAAGTTCTGCCCAAACGCATCGACCGCCGTACGGACAAAAACTCAATGAAGCCTATTTTCATCAGAGTAGCACAAACAAGCTATATTTCAACAGAATCGTTGCCAGAAAACTTACCTCTGGAAGTCTAGCATCCATTCTCATACTTTGACTCCAGTTCCCCCACCAATTCACAATGACTCGAACGTGTTATTTGGGCGAACGGCTGAAAGCTGAACATGAAGAGCGCAAACCACATTCCTCACATCGTCATCATCGGCGCAGGCTTCGCGGGACTTTACGCGGCGCGCTCCCTTGCGCACGCAAAGGTACGAATCACTTTGGTGGATCGCCGGAATCACCACACTTTTCAGCCCCTCCTCTACCAGGTTGCCACCGCCGCGCTTTCTCCGGGCGAGATCGCCTATCCCATTCGCCACATCTTCCGCAATGATGAAAACGTCTCCGTCCTGCTCGCTGCTGCCACAGGCTTTGACCTTCAGAATCATAAGGTTCTGCTCGATTCCGGCGAACTGCCTTATGACTATCTGGTGGTAGCGGCTGGGTCCACCCATGCCTATTTCGGAAATCCGGACTGGGCCACGTACGCGCCTGGACTCAAGACCGTGGAGGATGCCACGGAGATTCGCCGCCGCATGCTGTTGGCTTTCGAAATTGCCGAGCGCCGGGCCCGCCTTAATCAGGAACACAGCCCAATCAACTTTGTTGTGGTGGGCGGCGGTCCAACCGGCGTAGAACTAGCGGGCGCTCTCTCTGAGATCGCACAGCACGTTCTGGCATCGGACTTTCGTTCCATCGATCCCCGCAGCACCCGCGTCATCCTGATTGAAGCAGGCCCACGAATTCTCCCGGCGTTCCCTGCCGAGCTCTCGATTTCCGCCGTGCGCCAACTGCAGAAGCTGGGGGTCGAGGTGATGACAGGGAAAACGGTGACGGGGATTGACGGGGCGCACGTAGAACTGGGCGATCAGAGGCTGGCTGCCTCGGTTGTCCTCTGGGCAGCAGGCGTCTCCGCCTCTCCTCTCGGCACGCAGCTCGGAGCTGGCACGGACCGCGCCGGCAGGGTTCATGTTCAGCCTGACCTCACGCTGCCCGGTCATCCCGAGGTATTCGTGGTCGGCGATCTTGCCTCCATTTTGCAGGAAGGCGGAAAGCCGGTGCCAGGGCTTGCGCCTGCTGCCATCCAGATGGGCAAGTACGCAGCATCGACAATCCTGAGAGACCTTGATGGTGAAAGTCGCAAGCCATTCCATTACTTCGATAAAGGGAATCTCGCGACGATTGGCCGCTCGTCGGCGATCGCGGATGTGCGCGGCTTCAAGATGTCTGGATTGCTAGCATGGTTCACCTGGCTCTTTGTTCACGTGCTCTTTCTCATCGGCTTCCGCAATCGCGTCCAGGTTATGTGGGAGTGGTTCTGGGCGTACGTCACCTTCCAGCGCGGAGCGCGCCTCATCACCGGGCAGAGCCGTTCGATTGTGCCGCTCGTTGCCGGGGAAGTTCACGAGCAGGACATGATGGATGACGACGTGAAGAGCCGCAAAGCCGGATGATACATATACAAAACGCGCCCTGCGGAGGGCGCGTTTGCTCTGCTCGAACAGCAGATAAAACTACAGCTTCTCGTAAAACTCGCATGCCGAGCAGGAGATGAACACACCGCCCGGAATGTTGCGTTCACGATCCTTCACACGCTTTACGATCCGGGTAGCCTTGCCACACTTCGGACAGTTGGTGCTCTTGGACGTGTCCATCACCTTCTTGCGGTCACCTGTTTTTGCGATCTTCGCCATTTTGTAAACTCCTGTCTGGGCCGGCACGTAGCGCGGCGGAATTGCTCTGGCAGGACATGGGACACCGCACAGGAGTGCGGGCTTCTGCCCGGAAACCACCCAGGAAGCTTTCGCTTGCACCGGAACCCACGGACGCGTGAAGTGCAGCAGCACATCTCGCCAGCATTCGCCTGACCGCAGGGTAGCTCACTAATTGTACCGCATCTGGCATGTTGCCTCAGGGTCGTGCGAGAATACTCGCCAACATGCAAGGAGAGCTATGGAAGACCTACGATTCCCCATCGGCAAACCAAACCGCACCCCGGGCCCCAACACTCCTGAGCAGCGTAAGAACATGATCGAGGCCATCGCGGCCGTTCCAGAAGACCTGAAGCAGGCCGTGACCGGACTGAACGGGAAGCAGCTGGACACACCGTACCGCGAAGGTGGCTGGACTGTGCGGCAGGTGATTCACCACCTTGCGGACAGCCACATGAACGCCTATGTGCGCTGCAAGCTGGCACTCACGGAAGACAACCCGACGATCAAGCCTTACGATGAAGCTGCGTGGGCGGAGCTGGCGGACAGCCGTGTAACTCCGATCGACGTGAGCCTGACGCTGGTCGATACCCTGCACGCGCGCTGGGTGGTGCTGCTACGCAGCCTGAAGGCAGAGGAATGGGATCGTACCCTGATGCATCCTGAGGCAGGCCAGATGGGGCTTGACCAGATACTCCGGCTCTATGCCTGGCACGGTAAGCACCACGTTGCGCATATCACGGAGTTGCGCAAGCGCAACCAATGGTAGATGCGGAATCAGGGTGAAATTGGCGGAGTCTCTGAAAATCCCGCCAATATACCAAAGAATCATTGACCTGCTGATTCCCGCTTTGATACTGTCAAGCGTTCGCGTTGGCCCATATATGGGCTCGCGTCTTCCTCTGGCGGCCCCTATGGCACTCAAGTTCCGTGGCGTAGATTTCATCGAGTTCGATTCCCTCCTCTCTGAAGACGAGCGCATGGTGCGTGACACCGCCCGTCAGTTCGTGGAAGACAACCTGCTCCCCATCATTGAAGAATGCAATCGCCAGAGCCGCTTTCCGCGGGAGCTTGTGGCGCCGATGGGTGAGCTTGGATTCTTCGGACCCACCATCCAGGGCTATGGCTGCGCCGGCATGAACAACGTGGAGTACGGCCTGATCATGCAGGAGATGGAGCGCGGCGACAGCGGACTGCGCTCCTTTGCCAGCGTGCAGAGCGCCCTGGTCATGTATCCCATCAACGCGTTTGGCAGCGATGAGCAGAAGCAGCGCTGGCTGCCCGCGATGGCCAAGGGCGAGAAGCTGGGGTGCTTCGGCCTGACCGAGCCGGACGCGGGCTCGAATCCGGATGCCATGCGCACGCGTGCCGTGGCAAATGCAGACGGCTATGTGCTGAATGGCGAGAAGATGTGGATCACCACCGGCTCCATCGCGGACGTGGCCGTGGTCTGGGCCAAGAGCGATGAGCATGGCGGCAAGGTACGCGGCTTTCTAGTGGAGACCGACCGGCCTGGGTTTGTTGCCAAGGATGTTCATGGAAAGTGGTCGCTGCGCGCCTCGGTGACGTCTTCGCTCTCGCTTCAGGACGTGCACATCCCGAAAGAAAATCTGCTGCCGAAAAGCTCAGGGCTGAAGTCGGCCCTGATGTGTCTGAACCAGGCGCGCTATGGAATCGCCTGGGGAGTGATTGGCGCAGCGATGGCCTGCTATGACACTGCGCTGCAATACGCAAAGTTCCGAAAGCAGTTCCGCGATCAGCCCATCGCCTCGCATCAACTGGTGCAGGAGAAGCTGGTGTGGATGATCTCCGAGATCACCAAGGCACAATTACTGGCGCTGCAAGTGGGACGGCTGAAGGATCAAAACAAGGCGCAGCACTTCCATATCTCCATGGCCAAGCGCAACAACGTCTGGATGGCGCTGGAGTGCGCACGCATGGCGCGCGACATTCTCGGAGCAAACGGCATCGCCGACGAGTATCCGGTTTTCCGCCACATGGCTAACCTGGAATCGGTAAAGACCTACGAAGGCACACACGATGTTCATACGTTGATTCTCGGCTCTGCAATTACCGGGATTGACGCGTTTTAGCTGGCAGTCTGTGTTTCATTCAGAAGGACGGATGTATTTCCGGGGAACGCAGTAGATAACGGCACAAGGCCAACCGCAAGTACGAAATAGAAGCCGCGGCCGGATAATCAGGAGCAATCATGGCGACAAAGGTTCACCACACCAAGTCAGTACATCTGGAAGACAATATCCTGAGCAACTTGGAATCAGATCTCGCGCTGGAGATGTTGCGGGTGGTTGAGGCAGCGGCAATCGCTTCAGCCCGTCAGATGGGAACAGGCGACCGGAAGAAAGCAGACCAGGTTGCGACCGAAACCATGCGCCGTGTGATGGAAACCGTTCCCATGCGCGGAACCATCGTCATCGGCGAAGGCGAACGTGATGAAGCCCCGATGCTGTACATTGGGGAAAAAGTGGGGCGCCCGGCAAGGGAAGGCGTTATCTACCCCGAGGTGGATATCGCAGTCGATCCCTTGGAAGGCACGAACCTGACGGCGACCGGCGCGCCGGGCTCCATCTGCGTGCTGGCTGCCAGCGAACGCGGCGGTCTGCTGCACGCACCCGACTGCTACATGGAAAAGATCGTGGTTGGCCCGGCCTGTAGAGGCGCGGTGGACCTGGATGCGCCCACAGCGGTGAACCTGAAGATGATCGCCAAGGCGCTGAACCGCGATGTCGAGGACCTTGTGATCATCGTGCTCGACCGTCCGCGCCACGAGACGCTGATCAACGAGATTCGCCGCGCGGGCGCGCGCATCAAGTTGATTGGTGATGGCGACCTGGCTCCGGGAATCGCCGCCGCCGTTCGCGGCACTGGCGTCCACGCAGTGATGGGAGCGGGCGGCGCGCCGGAAGGCGTGATCACCGCGGCCGCCATGCGCTGCCTGAATGGCTACATGGTGGGCCGGCTCACCGGGTACACAGACGAACAGCGCGAGCGCATGGCCGAGTACGGAATCACGGACGTGCACAAGACCTACACCGCGGACGAACTGGCACCGGGCGAGAACATCATCTTCGCAGCAACCGGAGTCACCGACGGCCCGCTGATGCAGGGGGTGCGCTTCTTCGGCGAAGGCGTCCGTACATCCTCAGTCGTGATGAAGATGGCTTCGCGCAAAGTCCGCTTTGTGGAAGGCATTCACATGGAAGAGGGCAGGGACGTCAGCGTCCGCTTCTAGCTTTCAATGTTTACGTAACAATGGGCATGGCTTCCGCCATGCCCATTTGCTTGCGAAGGTTTCGTTTACTGCGGCGAGACGTTGATGATATTCAGCCGCACCAGTCCGTTGATCACAAACTGCACTGCAATCGCGGTCAGCATCAATCCCATGATTCGCATCATGATGCGAATGCCAGTCTCTCCCATGCGCTTGCGTACGCGGTCTGCCGAGGCGAGGATGAGATAGCTTGCGAAGGCCGTTACGCCGATGGCGAGAAAGATGGGAATCGCGTGCTGCCACGTCGGAGAGGCTCCCATCAGCACCATCACCGTGGAAATTGCGCCCGGGCCCGCCAGCAGCGGGATGCCGAGCGGAGTGATGCCGATGTCTTCCTTGTGCGCACCCTCTTCGGTTTCGCTCACACCTTCCTGCGTTGAGCGCCGGGCCTGCAACATCTCAAGGCCGATCAGAAGCAGGATCAATCCGCCGGCAATTTCAAAGGCCGCAAGGGTGATGCCAAACAGCTTGAAGATGAACGAGCCGGAGAGTGCAAAGAGGCAGAGCACGATGAAGCATGTCCACGCCGCGCGCGCAGCCATGCGCTTCCGGGCGGCGGGTTCCGCACTGTTCGTCATCGCGAGGAATGGCGGAACGGCGGCAAACGGGTCCACCAGAAAGAAGATTGAGCTGAATGCGATGAATGAAAACTCGGTCAACGAGGTGAAGAAGAGATGAATGCGGGCAGCTTCAGGCGGCAGATACATACGTTCTAGCGGTCTCCATCAGTAAGCCTACACGGGATGAGCGCGGATTTCCAAAACAGCGGCAGCCCTACTCGAAGTGGTACGCGCGCCGCGTGTGTCGGCGGGCGGCAATGATCGGGTCGCCGTCCCTTCCGCTGGCAATGGCCTTGCGGTAGCGCGCCAACGCCTGCTCGCGCTGGCCGATCGCATCGTACATCTCTCCCGCCGCAACATACGCGCGGTCCAGCAAAGACGGCTCAACGTCTCGGCATGTTGCAACCAGATCGAATGCGCCAGCAGCCTGCTCGAACTCGTGCTGCCCTCGCAGCGAAACACCAAGCCCCCAGGCCGCAATTTCCGGCTGATAGGTGGAGTACTTTCCCTCGCGGCCTTTTTCGAGCACGAGCCGATATTGCGCAATCGCATCGCGGCCGTGTCCGGCAGCATTGAGAAGGTGTGCGTACTCAACGGCCAGCAGGTAGTTTCTGGGATACTCGCGCGATACCCGTCCCACGAGCTCGAGTGCTTCCGGATAGCGCTGTTCGCGCCGAAGAAAAAGGCTGAGCGCCATTGCACCATCGTTGCTGGAGGTGCCATGCGAGCGGCTGACCTCGCGGAGATAATCAAGGCCCTTCTGGCGGTTGCCGGTGACGCCCACCAGCGCCACGGCAGCACGCCCCGCCCAGTTCAGCGATCCAATGATGTAGTTGTGAATGCCGACTGTCATCTTGGCATCCACATAGCTGGGATCGAGTTCGAGCACGCGTTCGTGGTCACGCCGGGAGGCCAGCGCAGCGCGAATTCCAGCCAGCCATGACTTCTCGGCCATTCCCATGTAGGTGGAACGAAATCCGCGAGCGACGCCACGCGCATAGAGCGCGTCCGTATCACCGGGATTGCTTTGCAGGCGTGCATTGCACAAGGCTTCGACGCGCGCAATCAGATCGAAGATCCTCTTCTGCGCCGCAACGTCGAGGGGACGCCGGGCTTTGCTGGTGAGGAAGCTCTCGCTCGAGTAAGTTTCGGTATCGAGCGCGCCAATGCGGTTGAGTTCCCGGAACAACTCTGCCGCGAGCAGGTAGTTGGAGGAAAACGGATCGTTGGGGTACTCAGCCTGGAGCTTGGTGAAATCGCGAATTGCAGGCTCGTAATCGGCATTGTAGAGTTCACTGAAGCCGCGAGCTGCGAGGGCGTTGTTGCCGGGACGCACGGCGGGAGCCGCGGTTTGTGCGGCTGAAACGGACATACCGATTCCCGATGAGATGCTGACGAGAAGGACGACGAGGGAGAGGCGGTTCAGTATCATGCGGCTGAAAGCTAGTTTAACCCGCGGCGCGTGGGTTTTCCCATTCGCGTGCACGCACGGCAAGGATTTACCCGGACGCTAATCGTTGAAATCGCCGTAGTCACTTTCCGGTACATCGTTGAGACCAGTCCGCTACGATTGGCATTCTGTGTATCGGAAAACACGCGTGAAGATGGCGAAGTAGTCTATGGTTGATCGCCCTGCGGCGAGGGGCCGATTTCCACCGGACAGAAGGCACCGAGGAGAGGAAGGTAGAGCGCGCACCGGACCGGGCGTGGATCAAAAATGCGCATCACGCGAACATACCGTTCCATGTCAGGGCGATATTTTTCCACCTGCATCTGAAGGTAGCGCTGAGTGTCTCCTCCAAGCTGCTCGGTGATCTTGTAATCGATAAGCCAGCGCACTCCATCCACGATGAATGTGCGGTCCACGCGCACGTGTTGCACCCGCCCCTCGATGAAGGCAGAGACCGCGAATTCACTGCGGTGCTCCGGATGAGGGGAGAGCAGCCATCGTCCACGCTCATCCACAAGGGTTTTGCTGAGCGCCTCTGTCACGCGGGTGATCCCCAGTTCCAGGTCGCCACGGGTTACGCCTTCGCGCAGCAGCGCGGCTGAGATCACCGGCCTGGCGGCGAACAGTGCCGCGGAATCCCACGATGCGGGTCCCTGCTGGGCGATGCGCTGGAGGAAGCGGTGCGCAACGATACCGATACGCGGCAGAAGGTCACCCACCCACTCGAAGCGATGCTTCTCCTCCGCAAGCTCGTGCTGCTCCGCGCTCCACTGCAGCGGCTCAGCCAATGCAGGAAGGGTAAATGTTTCCGGCAAGCGGCGCAGCCCGGGGCGCGGCAGCACGGGCGGAGGCTGCGGCTGGGCTTCCTGGGATGACTCCGGGGGTGCGAATGCGTGCTGCATGCCGGGCAGATCCCACAAAAGGCGCAGCATGGAATTGGCGTTGGGGTTGTGCTCCGACACGGCTGCGGAAAGATAGAGCCGCCGCTTTGCGCGTGTCGCCGCTACATAGAACAAGCGCTTCAGCTCTTCGCGCGAGCACTCGCTGGAGATGCCACGGAGGTAACTCTCGATGGTTGCTGCTTTCGCATCCTTCTTTCCGGAGGCCTCCATGGGGCCGAGGAGAAGGAACTCCTCCTTTTCGCGAGTGCGACGGCGCCAGTAGAGCAGGCTCTTGTTGTCCTGGCGGGCATGGCGTTCGAGGGCGGGAAGAAAAACCACATCCCACTCCAGGCCTTTCGCCTGATGAATGGGCATGATCTCCACGCGGATGCCGCTGCGGGTGTCCGCGGGGGCGAACAGGTCATGCAGCTTCGTGGCAAACAGATCGGGGTCGCGCAGCATTCCGGCAGAGGATTGAGCATCCAGCAGAGCGAAGTAGGCGCTCGCGTCTCGAATTCCCTGCTCGCGATCCTTTCCCAGGCATGAAGGACCGCCGAGGCGCAGCCATGTGGACTCCACCAGCAGGCGCAGCGGACTTCGTCCCCGGGTTGCGATCGCGTCTTCCAGTATAGGCAGACAACGCGCAAGCGCGGCCTGTCCGCGCTGCGACAGCCTGCCGGCATGCAACCGCAGCAACTGGCACACCGTGGACTCCCGATCGTCCCGACACAACTCGAGCAGATCAGCAAGGTCCAGTCCGCACCAGGGGGCGCGCAGAATCGACAGCCATGCGGTGCGGTCGGCGAGATCCGTCAACGCAGCGCGCAGCGCCTCAAGGTCGTGAACGGGCGGTCGATCCGTGAGCCGGTCGGTCTTCACAGCGCGGTAATCGACCCCGGCGTTGCGCATTGCCTCCACCAGTTCCGGAAGATGCGCGCGCGAGCGCACCAGCACCGCGATGGTCAACGGCTTTGAGCCTTCGGGTGTGGGGGCGGCAAGCTCCCGTTTGATGCACTCTGCAAGATGCTTTGCCTCGGCCAAAGGCTGGTCCTTGGCAAAACCGCGGATACACACGGCAGGTCCGCCGAGCGCGGGCCGCGTGGGCTCGGCGAGTACGTACTTCACGGCGTTGGTAAGGGCACTGTCTTCGCTCAGAACCAGTGAGAATACCTCGTTGAACCACTCGACCAGCTTCTGCTGCGAGCGGAAGTTTCTGCTGAGCTCTCCGGGTTTGAGCCGATGGCCGCCGATTCCCGCAGCCCGCACATTCTGATAGATGGCAACGTCGGCCTGGCGGAATGCGTAGATGGACTGCATGGGATCTCCGACGCAGAAGGTGGAGCACTGCTCGTCGGCCTCCCACGTAGCCAGCAAACGCTCCAGCAGCTCCACCTGCACGCGGTTAGTATCCTGAAATTCGTCCACGAGGATGTGGCGAATCCTGTATCCGAGTTGCAAACCCAACTCGGTCGGGTCGCCTTCCTGGCCGATGGCGTCCAGAGCCCGCTGCGCATACTCGGCGAAATCAACGGTTCCCTGCTCAGAGAAGATGACTTTCAGATTCGCAGCCGCAAGCGGCAGAACCTCCAACACTGCACGGATGAAGTTCCACTGCGGATCGGTGTAGTGCGGATCGGGAAGGCGACGGATGCGATTGAGAAATTCGCAGAGTTCCTCCGCGCCGGGCAGACGAGCAATGCGGGAAAGCAGATCAACGCATTGCGACTTTTGGCGGGTGCCGGCAGGGAAGCCGTGTTTCTTGTTGACGAGTTTGCGGAATGCCGGCCTACTCCGCTCGGATGTCAGGAGGAAATCACTGAGAGCTCGCCACGCAGGAAGAGATGCGGCCCTGGCAGCAGGGAGGGCTGCGGCGCTACCCGCGTTTGCGCCCGGTCGAGACGGGAATGGCTCGGCGCTGGCAGCAATAGACTCAATCACGGCGACGCCCGAATCAAGCTGTGAGGCCGCATAGCGCATCAATTCCAACAGCTCCGCAGTGAGGCCGCCAAGCACGCGGGCAGCATGGGCGCGCGAGCGCTCCATATCCTCTTCCACGGAAAGCACGAGTGCTGCTTCCAGCCTGGTCCGGAGCAGTTCCTGCTGCGCGGCGTCGAAGGCATCGGAGCGTCCGAGGAAGTGCAGCCACTGATCACGCCGTTGCAGCATCGCCGCCAGCAGACTGCGAATCCCGCGCACATTGTTATCCACGTGAATGAGCAACGAGGCAACGGCATTGCCCAGGGAACCGGGCTGCGCAAGCTGATCGATGACACGCTGCGCTGCCATTTCATACAGCGGCCCGGCATCCTCTGTCACCTGCGCCACACCACCCAGCAGCCCTTTGAAGGGCGCGCGTTGCGCCACCGCCTCGCAGAAGGAATCCAGCGTCCGAACCTGCAGGCGCGAGGGATGCTCGAGAATCTTCCAACCCAGGGCGGCGGAATTCTCCAACACGGCTCGCGCCAGTTGCAATGATTTCTGCTCGTACTCGGGACAGGCGGAAATTTCGGCGACGGACATTCTTCCGGCCTTCTGCAGGGACGCGAGAATGCGGCCGCGCATCTCCGCAGCGGCTTTGCGCGTGAATGTGATGGCAAGCACGGACTCGGGCTGCTCCACCGTGGCCAGACAGGCGAGGTAGCGCTGCATGAGCAGTTCGGTCTTTCCCGAACCAGCGGGAGCCTGCAATATCCACGACTTCGAGGTGTCCAACACTTGCAGACGAATGCTGTCGTCAGCGGGAACGGGGCGCGGGGTGGGGCTACTCATCGCTCTCTCCCTCTGCTTCGTCCTCGATGCCGCCGGCTGCGTGTTCACTGATCCGGCAGAGCGAGGTCAGGTGGCAGTGCTCGCAGGAGGAGCCCGTCCTCCCCGGGGGTACCTTCGGATCCACAGCGGCTTCCCCGAGGGCGAATGATGCGGCGATGCGCTCCAACTCCTCTCCCCACAGCCAGGCGTATTCACTGAACTCCGTGCCGCCGAAGGCGCGGCTGGATGAAACGCCGGGGAATACGCCCTTCTCCTGGGTGTATCCCTTGAAGGCGCATTCCCCCTTGCGGACCACGCCAAAGGCGACTCCTCCAACGGCCTTGTCCTTTCGCTGCATGGCCAGCGCGTAGAAGGGAATCTGCGGCAAGCGTGGCCGCGGCACCTGCCACGCACTCACGCTGAGGCCGACACCGGTCTTGTAGTCGATGACCATGTGCTCGTCGCCAACTTTGTCCAGGCGATCCAGCCGACCGCGCAAGTGCAAGCCCGCAAGTTCCACCTCAACATCCAGCTGATGGTCCACGACCGAGAAGGGAGCGCGGCGGGATTCGAGGGCCAGCCACTCCATGAGTACCTCGATTGTGCGGGCCCGCTCAAGAGCGCGGAAGCGGAGCATCCAGGGATCAGCGTCGGCGGGCAATAGTTCCTCAATCGCGGTGTCGGTCGCCTGCTCCGCAAGCGGGCGAAGATCGGGGCGGCACAGTCCGTCACTGTCCTTCAATTCCTCCCACACGAGTTGCAATGCGCGTTCCATCACATTGCCTCTTTCGGTGGGAGCGATTGCCTCATTCGGCCCCTGCTGCTGCCTGGCTCCGAGACGCCGAGTGGCAAAGGCGCGGAAGGGGCAGTTCGACTGCTCCTGCAGCAAAGATGTACCGCCGCGCGCAGCTTCTCCCGCAGCTAACGGCGGGGCTGATTCGTCAAGGGAGGGTTCCAGTTCCAAGGCTTCGAAGCTCTCGGCCACCGGCGCGGGGCGCTCCATGGCAAAGGGCGCGATTCCGAATGCTGCAAAGCAGGGACTCCAGCGCTGCTCGCGCTCATCCTCCGTACGCAGAGCCATGCTGAGCGCAACCTGGGGGGCCGAGTGAAGCAGCCGCGAGGTGGTGCGCAGAATGCGGGCGTCCGCCTCCGCAGTTCCCACCAAGGGCACGGCTGCGGCCTTCAGCAGGGTCACCGGAATCAGCGGAAAATTCCTGGGCGCGTCGGGCCATGATTCGTCAGTGCAGGAGCCGATCCAAAGCGCATCGAAGACCGAGCCTTCCGCCTCCTCCGCATCCATGACTTGTATGGGAGCAGAGCGCGACTCAGGCTTAAACCCCTGCGCGGCGGCCATGTGCTCAAGGCGCTGCGTGAAGCCCAGGAAATCGGTACGCCACCCAAGGAGTTCCAAAGAGGAGGCAGATAAGAGCAGTTCGCGCCATCTCTCCGTGCACTGGTATTCCTCACTATTCAGACCTACTCCACCCGGCCATCCGAAGGCCTTCAGGATGGCACGCGAGATATCAACCCAGTATGGAACCGGCTGCACAGACGAGAACGCCGAATGCCTGGGCAGCGAGGAGAGCGCCGCGCGCAGCAGCGGAAGCTCACGCGATTCAGCGAGCCAGCGCAGCAAGTCGCTGTAGCCAACCTGGAGGCGGGCGTGCGGCCGGACCTGTGCGACAAACCGGGAGGCCGCCTCTGCGTCGAGGTCGAGGTAAGGCGATGTCAGCAGGGAGTGCAATGTGCTGAAGGGGGTGGGGCCGGCAAACAACGACAGCACCTGCAAGGCGCAGCGGATGGCAGGGTACTCACTGAGCGGGATGGGCGATGCGATCTCATAAACGGCGGGCGTGCGAGTTCCGAAATAGTGTTCTGGATGCAGAACAGAGCGGAAGGCATCCTCCACCTGCGGCAGCTTGCGGTTGAGATCAAACAGCACGACGCCGACGCGAGACCCCGGGGCTGTTTCCATCTGAGTGCGCGCCCACTGCGCTGCCGAGCGCAATTCGCCGGTGACGGAATCGAATTCATACCGCACGGGCGAGGCATCGGAATCTTCCGAGTGCCCGGGGGACAGCGTGACCACGGTACCGGCAGCAGTCAGCGCATCCAGAAACGTCCGCCGCTGCGGAGTGATCTCAGGCAGATAAACATAGAGCTTTGCAGGAAGCTGCAACTGGCCCAAACACGAAACAAGCTCGCGCATGAAAAGCGCCGGACAACTCCAATTGTTCGCAACGAGCTGGCGGCGAAATTCGGCGGCCCAAATGGAGAAAGCGCGGGTATCACTGGAAGCGCTCATCTGCGGCGAGTCCAGCGCAATTCCGTACTCAGAGGCGGTGCGGAACGATGAGGACGCCAGGGCGGCCGCCGATTCGGGCAGCAACATCTGCCGCCCGCTGGAGGAACGAGCGATGATCTGCCGCCACAATTGCAACTCCTGCTCGCGCTGCAAAGCGTGCAGAGTGATGGCACCCTGCACGACGGCATCCTGCCAGAGCTGCTCCACAAATGCTCCGAAGGGCAACACCACCGGGGTCAACCAGGCAGCCCATGAGGCTTGCAGGCGCTGCTCCGCCGCGGCCCGGACGGCGCGCGCGGAGCGCGTATTGACCGTGAGCACCGTATCTCCGGCACTCGCCGCACGCACTGCATGATCGAAGCATTCGCGATAGCCGGTCAAATTGCCTCCCGTGCATCCACAGCAACGTTCTACCACGCGCGGGAGTGCTTCTCAATGCGTAAGCGCTGGAGTTCTCCACTCCTCATAGCTTTGAGAAAAGTCTGGCGGGGGAGGGCGGTATCAGCGGGCTGCGATCAGCGTCCCGCTGCATTCTCCAAGGCCGATGCGCACAGCACCGGGGCGATCACAGAAGCCCCGCAGCGTCACCTGGTCGCCGTCCTCGAGAAACGTGCGCTTGCTGCCGTCGGGGAGGGTGACGGGTTCCGCGCCACCACGGGTAATTTCCAGCAGGCACCCGCGAGCTTCCGCCGACGGACCAGAGATGGTTCCGCTGCCAAGCAGGTCGCCGGGGCGCAGGTCGCATCCGTTGCTGGTGTGGTGGGCGATCATCTGCGCGAAACTCCAATACATGTCCTGGAAGTTGCCTCGGCTGAGGCGATGGGGCGGACAATTTGCTGCGCGCATGGCGGCACTGCGGAGATAGACCTCGACGGTGATATCCACGGCGCCAAACTTCTGAACGGCGTCATCCGCCAGGTATGGCAGGGGCTGGGGATCCCCCGCGGGGCGCGCGGCAACCGGCACGCGAAACGGGACGAGTGCTTCTGCGGTGACAATCCAGGGGGAAATTGTAGTGGCAAAACTCTTGGCCAGAAACGGGCCGAGCGGTTGATACTCCCATGCCTGAATGTCGCGCGCGGACCAGTCATTGAGAAGGCAGAGCCCGAAGATGTGCCCGGAAGCTTCTGCAATTGGAATCGGCTCGCCCATCTCGTTTCCCACTCCCACGAGCGCGCCCAGTTCCAATTCGTAATCCAATTTGCGCGCGGGAGCATAGTGCGGAGCTTCAGCGGCGGAAGGCTTCCACTGGCCACGCGGACGCCTTACGTCGGTGCCGCTGACAACCACGGTGGATGCACGGCCATGGTATCCAATGGGAACCCATTTGTAGTTTGGCAGCAGCGGATTTTCCGGACGGAAGAGCGACCCAACGTTGGCGGCGTGATGCACAGAGGCGTAGAAGTCGGTGTAGTTTGCAATCGCGGCCGGGAGCACCATCGCCACGTCGCGCATGGGGCGCAGGCACTCCGCGGCGGGCGTCCTGCGCGGTGAATCTGCGCGCAAAAGCTGGAAAATCGCACGCCGCAGCGCGGTCCAGCGCGCCGGGCCAAGACCCATGAGCGAGTTCAGGCATGGCTCCTTGCAGGCTTCGCAGGTCTCGTCGTCCACCTCTGCAAGCAGATTGCGGCTTGCGGCCGCTGCCAGGTCGAGCACCTGATCGCCGATTCCGGCGCAAAGACTCGAACAGGAATTCAGGCCATTCGTAAACGCGCCATAGGGAAGGTTCTGGAGCGGAAAATCACAACCGGAGACATTGGCCGATGCTACAAACGAACGAGCATTGGGATCGTGGGTTTCATTGGGTTCGATGGTCATAGCAGCTCGAGTTGGCGCAGGTCATGAACAGGCTCTTCTACCGAGCAGGAGCCGAAGCTGAATGCGAATCTTGAACGGACGGATTGAATCGCCGCCACGTCTATTCGCACGGGCTCCTCTGCGCCGCTCCAGGTCAGGGCATCGTCACCGAAGTGCCAGTTGGCGTGGTTTGAATCCGCAAGGCAGGCGGCAAGCAGGACGCGCGAAACAGGCTGGCCTGCATTCATGGCGCTCCAGGCGATGGCGGACGCGGTGAACAGGTTCAGAAATCCGTGCATGTTTCCCTTCGGCGATCCGGGCTCCGGGGTGAGAGCGCGCAGGCCGCGCAGCGGATGGTGGAGCCCCGCGGTCGCCTTGAACGGTACACCCAGCTCGGCACACCGCGCAATGAACCCGGCAACCTGCATAACGGCGGGAAAGGCCGATTCCACCACGCCGCCCGCGCGCAGTTTCGCATGGGAGCCACGCTTGCGCAACTCGGGCAGAAAGTGGTCTGCACGGTCTGGCGGAAACTCGAAGAAGATGTTGAGACCAGCGGGAGAGCTGCCATGCACCCGCGCAATTTCATCGAGGCTGCTCACCCTTGCTTCGAGCGAGTCAATGGCGGCTCCCGGCGCCTTGCGGTTGAACTCATCGACGGCCCGAAGGTCTGCTTCGACGTCCGCCGAGAGGATTCCACTGAGCTGCCACGGATCGCTTGCGAGGTTCTCCTGGGCATTGAGAAATTCATCGAGGCGCGCAACCGGAAGCACGAACCTGCCGAGCATCCAGCACTGCGGCAGTTCGCGGTAGCGGGCATAATTTGTAACCGCAGCCTGCATCCCCAGCGATGCGGGCGGAAACAATCCGGCATAGTCGATGATCTTCTGAAGGAACACATGGAGCGACTTTGCCGCAGTGCTGGAAGGAGTGGACATGCCGACTAGCTCCGCGGGAAGTTGCGCTTCAGATTCTGCCAACAGGTGTAGTAGTCATGCTGCAGTTCCGCAGAGTCCAGGGCAAAGCGGGTGGGACGGCAGACGAAGCGCGTCTCAAACATGAAGGCCAAGGTATCCGCCAGATATTGCGGATGGAGTTCAACCCTGGAGGCGCGTTCGTAGCTGCTCGCGTCGGGACCGTGACCGCTCATGCAGTTGTGCAGACTCGCGCCTCCGGGCAGGAAGCCCTCGGCCTTCGCATCGTACTCCCCGCGAACCAGCCCCATGAACTCGCTCATAAAGTTGCGATGGAACCATGGCGGGCGGAAGGTGTGTTCGGCTACCATCCAGCGCGGAGGAAAGATGGCAAAATCGCAGTTTGCTGTTCCCGGTGTATCCGAGGGCGAGGTCAGCACGGTGAAGATGGATGGATCGGGATGATCGAAACTCACCGCGTTTATCACGCAGAAGCGCGCGAGATCGTACTTGTATGGAGCGTAGTTGCCGTGCCAGGCCACCACATCCAGAGGCGAATGGTCATACTCGCCTTCCCACAGGTTCCCCTGGAATTTGCAGATCACGCGCACATCCCGTTCAAGATCTTCGAATCCTGCGACCGGAGTCTGGAAGTCCCTGGCGTTTGCAAGTCCGTTGGCGCCGATGGGTCCCAGTTCCGGAAGCCGAAAGGCGGGTCCGTAGTTTTCGCAGACGTATCCCCGGGCGCTTCCCTCCAGCAGTTCCACACGAAACTTGATGCCACGCGGCAGCACAGCAATCTCGCCCGGCGACAGCTCAATCCGCCCCAGTTCGGTATGAACCAGCAACCGCCCGCTCTGCGGCACAACTAGCATCTCGCCATCGGCGTTGTAGCAATAAGTTGCTTCCATGCTGCGGTTCGCCGCATAGACGTGAATCGCAACTCCACTCTGCATTGCAAGGTCGCCATTGCCGCCCAGGGTGATGAGTCCACTGACAAAGTCGGTTGGCTCCTGGGGTATTGGAACCGGGCTCCAGCGGAGTTGGTTCGGCGGCGTGGGAGCTTCGTTGAAGGGAGTGGAGCGCAGCAGGCCATTGCCGATTTGGCGGTATGGCTTGTGCATGACGCTGGGGCGAATCCGGTAGGCCCAGGTTCTCCGGTTGTGCGCGCGTGGCGTGGTGAAAGCCGTCCCGCTGAGTTGTTCGGCGTAGAGTCCGAAGGGAACCTGCTGGGGCGCATTCTGCCCGACCGGAAGTGCCCCGGTCACGGCCTCGGTGGCAAATTCATTGCCGAATCCGGATAAGTACTCAAGGGCCGCCCGACGAGGCCGGGAGTCACTTTCCGCGGCTGGTGGATTGCTTGTCAACGCTTCATTGGCCATTGCATTCCTGCCTCTGGATCACAGATTTCCGCGCCGAGCCTGTTCGAGTTCAATCGCCTCGAAGAGCGCTCTGAAATTTCCCTTGCCGAACCCGCGGCTGCCCTTGCGCTGAATGATCTCGTAGAAAACGGTGGGGCGATCCTCCACCGGACGGGTGAAGATCTGCAGCAGGTATCCCTCTTCGTCCTTGTCCACCAGAATGCCCAGCCGCTTGATCTCCTCCAGCGGTTCTTCCAGTTCGCCGACGCGGTCGCGCAGAATGTCGTAGTAGCTGTCTGGAACCCGCAGGAATGGGACGCCATTGCGCTGCAACTTGTCCACGGTGGCGAGTACGTCCTTCACCTGCAACGCAATGTGCTGTACGCCCGCCCCCTGGTAGGCCTCCAGGTATTCGTCTATCTGGCTCTTGCGCTTCCCTGCTGCGGGTTCGTTGATGGGGAACTTTACGGAGTAGGAGTCATCGGACATCACGATGGACATCAGGGCGCTGTACTCGGTCGAGATGTCCTTGTCATCAAAACTGATATAGCGATGGAAGCCGAAGATCTTCGAGTAATACTCGGCCCAGCGATTCATCTGCCCAAGTTCGACATTGCCCACCATGTGGTCGATGCGCAAAATCCCCGCATCCTCGCCTTCGATGCGCTGTTCGGCATAGCCCGGAAGAAACGAGCCTTTGTACCCCCGCCGCGAAAGCAGCGAGTGGATGGTGTCTCCGTAGGTACGGATGGCGGCCCGGCGCACGACGCCGAATTCATCCTTCAGGTCATGCGGGGCCTCTGCGGCCTCTGCGCCACGGGAAAGCGCCTGCTCGAATGCCAGGTCTGTGTCTGCAACTTCCAGTGCGATGTCGCGAATGCCATCGCCATGGCGCTTGATGTGTTCGGCGGCGGGGTGGGCCGGCGTAAGCGGCGTGCTGAGTACAAAGTTGGCCTTGCCCTGCTGCAAGACATACGAAGCGAGATCGCGGCTTCCGGTCTCCTGCCCGCGATAGGCGACTTGTGAAAAGCCAAACGCCTTGCGGTAAAAGAACGACGCCTGCCTTGCGTTGCCGACGAAGAATTCAACGTGATGGATACGCTTGATTTGGAGCGGATTTTCCAATTGCCTCACCTCGGCTCAGCGATGGTGCCCGCGGATTTCCTGGGCGCATTCCGTGCGGGCGCAGAAATCCCGCTAGCTTGGATGACCGTAAGGAAGGCAAAGATGCCGACACTTCCGCGAAGCTTGCCACGGACGGACGCAAATCCGCCGCACGTTCTATACTGAACGGGCGATCCCATGCAGCCACAATCATCCGGGGACTTGGTTCCGGGCCGAGGCAGGCGCCTGTCAGTTGCGCTGTAACTGATTGATGCAGAGCACGTTCTCCGATTCGTGTTCACAAGTCACAAAGTAATGTGACTTTGATCCGTTGAAGATCATTCAAAGAGAGTTAGAATAAGTGTGGTATTGAAAATGGTTTTCAACTTCATGAAAGCTCGTCCTGCCAGTCCGGGCCATAATCTCTCCGATCTCGCGGTTGGCGAGAGCGGCATTCTGGAAGACTTCGACATGCCCCAGAGCATTGCCGAACACCTGATGAACCTGGGTTTTGTACCGGGCCTGGAAGTGCTGGTGGCACGCAGCGGCCCCGGTGGCAATCCGCGTGTGTATCGCGTGGACGGAACCGAGGTAGCGTTGCGTCGTGACCTCTCGCGCTGCATTGCGGTTCGCCCCTTAGGCGACGCTGAAGCAGAGATGAGGTAAGCGTGAGCGTTCCGGTATCGATCCAAGGGCCTGTTGCAGCAAACAGAGCCGATCATGCTTCGCCCGTCTATAAAACAGTGGCCGTAGTAGGTCCGCCCAACGCTGGCAAGACCACGCTCTTCAATCGCCTGACCGGACTGCGCCAGCGGGTTGGCAACTTTCCCGGCGTCACCGTGGAGCACCACATTGGCAGCTACCGCTTGGCTTCCGGGGAAGAAGTATCACTCATCGATCTTCCCGGTGTTTACAGCCTCAATCCCAAATCTGAGGATGAGAAAGTCACTATCGATGTTCTGAATGGCGTAATGCCGGGGGCGGATCGCCCGGACGCCATCATCCTGGTGCTGGACTCCAACAATCTGAACCGTCACCTGGTGCTTGCCGGGCGCGTCATAGCCCTGGGACTGCCCACGCTCGTCCTGCTCAACATGGCCGATGAGCTGCACAAACAGGGGGGCCAGGTGGATGTGCTGCCGCTCGCGCGCCAACTGGGCACGCCGGTGGCGCTGGTGAGCGCCGCCACCGGAGAAGGCCTGCACGCGGTCGCCAACTTCCTGGTGGCCACTCCGCAAACCCCTGAGCCCCTCGAACTGCCTATTTTTGGAGATCCCCGCCATTGCCGTGAATGGGCAGTGCGCATGGGCTCCCACGCTGCGTACCGGCGCGGTGCAACGCCGGAGTGGACTCGCCGCCTTGATTCCATCTTCCTTCACAAACTCTGGGGCGGAGTTATTTTTGCCGTCGTGATTGTCGGCGTATTCCAGACCATCTTCTCGCTGGGGCAGCCTGCCAGCGATCTGCTTCAGCGCTTCCTGGACAATGTCGCCGTCCGGCTGACGGGCGTGCTGCCTGCGGGCATCATAAGTTCGCTGATTGTGAACGGTGTCTGGAAGGGCGCTGGCTCGGTGCTGGTTTTCTTACCGCAGATTCTCCTGCTCTTCCTGGTGATTGGAATCCTGGAGGACTCGGGGTATCTCGCGCGCGCCGCGGTGATCTCCGACAAGGTGATGGCCAAGGTGGGACTCAACGGGAAGTCGTTCATCCCGCTGCTGTCGGCCTATGGCTGCGCGGTGCCGGCCATTATGGCCACGCGCACGATTGAAAACAAGCGCGACCGCATTGCCACCATACTGATTGCGCCGTTCATGACCTGCTCAGCGCGGCTGCCGGTTTACACCATGGTGATTGCGGCTTTCATCCCGAACCGCCCGGTCCTGGGTCCGGTGGTTGGAACCCGCGCAGTTGCCATGCTGAGCCTCTACGTGCTGGGGTTTGCCATGGCGGTGGCCACCGCGCGGGCGCTGAAAAGCTCTGTGCTGCGCAGCCGGGACGTGGCCTTTATCATGGAACTGCCGCCCTATCGCTGGCCAATGTGGAAGTCCCTTGGCCTGCGCCTGATGGACCGCGGCAACGCTTTCCTGTTCCGCGCCGGAACGGTGATCCTGGGCGTAAGCATTCTGCTGTGGGCGCTGACCTACCTGCCGATGCACAACGGGCAGCCGCCGCCGATTGCGGACAGCGCCATTGCACACATTGGGCACTTCATTGAGCCAGCCATCCGTCCGCTCGGCTTCAATTGGAAGATTGGCGTGGGACTGTTGAGTTCCTTTGCGGCGCGCGAGGTGATTATCGCCACCATGGGAACCTTGCACGGGGTAGATCCTGAATCGCACGCCATGGCTCTGCAACAGGCGCTCCGCGGAGACCTGTCCCCGGCTGGAGCGATTGCGTTGCTGGTATTTTTTGCCTTTGCCATGCAGTGCATGTCCACCATGGCAGTGGTGCGGCGTGAGACCAACAGTTGGAAGTGGCCCGTGCTTCAGTTTCTCTACATGACCGCGGTGGCGTATGTGGCAGCGTTCGTGGCCTACCGGCTCACGCTGCTCTACTGGAATTGATCTAGGCAGCGCCCGCAGGACGGCTTTCCAACTTGGCGACGGCTAACTCACAAGGGTCCGACGATGCTTCCAGACTGCGCCGTATGCCGAGGCGCTTCATCTTGTAGAGCAGCCCGGTACGGGTGACGCCCAGCAGCGCGGCAGCGCCGGTACGACCGCCCACGACTCCCCGGGAGCGGGAGAGGGCAGCGCCGATCAACTCCCTCTGAATCGCATCCAGCAGCGGATCGAGCTCGATTTCCGGGCTGAAGTACCGGGCAGGGACGCCGGTGCGCTTCTGCCTCAGCGCCTCGTCCACGCTGCGCTCCACTTCTTCGCTCGCCACCGGCTTGCAGAGATAGTCCACGGCGCCTCGCTTGATCGCCTCCACGGCTTCCGAGACGGAAGTATCCCCGGAAAGATAGATGA
>CAILAZ010000320.1 GCA_903832295.1 uncultured Acidobacteriota bacterium | reverse complement strand
CTGCTGCCACCACCTCCGACGGCGGCTCCAGATGCGGGCGCGGTGGCGACGGCGACAGGAACGACGCTTGCGGCTGAGGGAACGGCGCTGGCGGCGCCGGCGGAGAGCAATTCGCGCTCGCGCGAAAAGCTGCGACAGCAGTTGCGCGAGGGCAAGCTGGACGACCGCACGGTGGAACTGGATGTGCGCGAGAAGAACACGCCTTCGTTTGAGATCATCAGCAACCAGGGCATTGAAGACATGGACATCAACTTCAAGGACATGTTGCCCAGCATCTTCGGCCAACGGACGAAGAAGCGGAAGATGAAGGTGAGCGAGGCTTTCGATTACCTGATTGCAGAAGAAGAGCAGCGGTTGATCGACATGGACCAGGTGACGAAGACGGCGCTGGACCGGGTGGAGCAGAGCGGCATCATCTTTCTGGACGAGATTGACAAGATTGCAGGCAGGGAGAGCGGACACGGGCCGGACGTTTCGCGAGAGGGCGTGCAGAGAGACATTCTGCCGATTGTGGAAGGAACGACGATCAATACGCGATATGGAATGCTGCGCACGGATCACATTCTGTTTATCGCGGCGGGAGCGTTCCACGTATCGAAGCCGAGCGATCTGATTCCGGAACTGCAGGGACGGTTTCCGATCCGGGTGGAACTGAAGTCGCTGACGGTGGAAGACTTTGTGAAGATTCTGACGGAGCCGAAATCGTCGCTGACGAAGCAGTACGTGGCGCTGCTGGATACGGAAGGGCTGAAGCTGGAGTTTACGCCGGACGCGCTGGAGGAGATTGCGATCTTTGCGGCCCGGGTGAACGAGACGACGGAGAACATTGGCGCCCGTCGGCTGCATACGATCATGGAGCGGGTGCTGGATAAGATCAGCTTCGAGGCTCCGGAACTGAAGGATAAGGAAGTGAAGATCGACCGCGAATACGTGGGACTGATGCTGGCCGATATCGTGAAGGACCACGACTTGTCGCGGTACATTCTGTAAGAGGTAGTGAGATTACGAGCGCCGCTCCCGGTTGGGGCGGCGCTTTTGCGTGGGCGGGCGGCGGCGGGACGGAATCGACCTAGACTAACTGCCAAAGCGGTCCAACACATCCAACACGTAGAATATGAATATGCCGGATGAGAGTGGTGTGATGGATTCCGAGTTGGCGGTGAAGCGCGAGCGGTTGTATGCGGGACTGCGGGCGCTGGGTCGGGTGCTGGTGGCGTACTCGGGGGGCGTGGATTCGGCTTACCTGGCGTGGGCGGCGCACGAGGTGCTGGGGACAGAAATGCTGGCGGTGATGGCGGATTCGCCGTCGCTGGCGCGGGCGCAGATGAGGGACGCGGTGAGCTTTGCGGAGGAGTGCGGGATTCCGCTGGAGATTGTGCGCACGGACGAACTGGAGCAGGAAGAGTACCAGCGGAACGACGCGATGCGGTGCTTCCACTGCAAGGACGAGCTGTTTGGAGTGATGGAGCGGTTTGCCGCGGCGCAGGGCTGGCAGGCGGTGGCCTATGGAGTGAACGTGGACGACCAGGGAGAGTGGCGCCCGGGCCAGAGGGCGGCGAAGGAGCATGGGGTGGCGGCTCCGCTGCTGGAGGCGGGACTGACGAAGGCGGATATACGGGCGCTGGCGGCTGAGGCCGGGCTGCGGGTGTGGGACAAACCGGCGTCGGCATGTCTGTCCTCGAGGATTGAGTACGGGCGGAAGGTGACGCGGGAGGCGCTGGAGCAGGTGGAGCGGGGCGAGGATGCGCTGCGCGCGATGGGCTTCCGGCAGTTCCGGCTGCGGCACCATGGGGATGTGGCGCGGATAGAGATTGCGCGCGAGGAGATGGAGCGGGCGCTGACGCTGGAGATGATGGCGCGGATGAGCGCTGCGATCAAGGCTTGCGGCTTCAAATTTGTGGCACTGGACGTGGAAGGATTCCGCTCGGGATCGATGAACGCGGTGCTGGCGGTGGAAACGATACGGGGAGCGCGGTAGAAGAGGGTTTGTTGCGGGCTGGAGTGAAGGAATAGAATCCGGCGCATGCGCATTTGTCAGGTTCTTCTTGTGAGTTTTCTGGTTGCTTCGGCGGCGGCCTGGGGGCAGGGCCGAGCCAATTCCACAATCATTTCTGAAATCAAGGTTACGGGCTCCGTCCGGTTCAAGTCGGCGGAGCTTGTGTCTTCGACTGGGCTGAAGGTGGGGGAGGACGGGAGGGACGATCGTCTGAAAGACGGGGCGGACCTGCTGGCGGCGAGCGGGATGTTTGAGGACGTGAGGTACAGGTATGTGACGACTCCGCAGGGGATGCGGGTGGAGTACATGGTTGCGGATGTGGAGGCGCTGTATCCGGCGAAGTTCGACAACTTTGTGTGGATGCCGAGGGAGGAACTGGTGCTGGCGCTGGAGGCGCGTCGTCCACTGTTCCGGGGCGAGATTCCGAATGCGGGCCAGATGTTTGAGCAGATTGCGGAGGATATGAGGGCGCTGCTGGCGGAGAGGCATATTTCGGCGACGGTGGCGGCGCATCCGATTTCTACACAGGACGGCGAACGCATTATCGGGTTTGGCTTCCGGGTGCAGGGAGTGCGGATTCCGATCCGGGCGATGGAGTTTCCGGGGGCGGGCGGAGATATGGTGGGGGTGCTGCGGCAGACCTCAGGGGTGAAGCTGGGGTCGGATTACTCCGAGGGCGAGCTGGAGGCGTTTGAGCGGCTGGACCTGCTGCCGCAATACAGGATGCGGGGATTTCTGCAGGCGAAGTTTGGGACTCCGGAGACGGTGCTGACGGAGGCGGAGAGCAACGCGGTGGCGGTGCGGCTTCCGGTGGTGGAGGGGTTGAGGTATGAGTTGGTGGAGGTGCAGTGGGAGGGAAACAAAACGTTCACGGCGCAGGAACTGGCACAGGCGCTGAAAGTGAAGACGGGCAGGCCGGCAGACATGGTGCAACTGGAAAGCGATCTGGAGGGGATTGGCCGGAAGTACAGCGGGCGGGGGCTGATGGAGGCCCGAATGACGGTGCTGCCGAAATTTGACGATGCGGCGAGGACGGTGGTGGTCCTGGTGCGGGTGAGCGAGGGAGCACAGTACAGGATGGGAAGCGCGCGGCTGGAAGGTGCTCCGGAGGCGGCGGAGAAGCGGTTCATGGAGCTGTGGAAGCTGGCTCCGGGCGAGCCGTTTGACAGCGAATATGCGGGAAAGGTGATTGCGGGGATGGGAAGGCTATTTGACCTGAGGGCGGTGCGGGTGACAGTGAGCCAGCGGGCGAACCGGGAGGCGAAGACGGTGGACGTGGTGGTGAGGATCACGGCGAAGTAGGCTGCCCCGGGGAGAATCCCAGAGTTGGAAAGAACCAACTCTGGGCCACCTGGGGGTGATCTGGGCGAGGGGTTGCAGCTGCCGGTCAGGCGGCTTTTTCCTTGGAGGTAGTGAAGGGGTTTTCGTCGGCGGAGGGGCCGTACATTCCGGGGACGGTTTGGTTGGCGAGACGGAGATACATTCCGAGCTGGGCGCGGTGGTGGATGAGGTGGTTGAGTACAACGGAACGGATGACTCCGATGCGGGGCTGAGACATGACGACGTTGCCGTCCCACTTCATGGTCCAGAGGACGTTGAACTGCTCGTCGGTGGCGGTGGCGAGGGCGGCGCGGGCGTCAGATACGTTGCGGTCAAACTTGTCGAGGAGTTCGGCTCGGGAGGCGGGTTCGAAGGGATGGTAGTCGCTGGGGCTCAATTCCAGGAGCTCGACCTTCATGGTGTGGGTGATCCAACCGGGGAGTTCGGCGATGTGTCCGGCGAGGCGATTGAGCTTCCATGATTTGGCGTGGGGCTGGAAGAGGAGGTGGTCTTCGGGGACGGCGCTGAGCATTTTGCGGGTGGAGGCCATCTCCTGATCGAACTCGGGCAGCAGCATGTCGTGAATTGCCATGGGGAATCTCCGGTGGTGAATGTGGTGGATCACTGCACGGGATTCAAGGAGCCGGGGCGGGGTTGCCCGGAAAGGGCGGATTTGCAAGAGAACGGCGGCTATCCATGTTTGGGTGCCAGAGGCTACAATCGTTCGTTACGCTTCGCGCGGCGCGGCCGGGTAGTTGGGCGGTGCAATTCTGGGCGCGGAGTTTCAGGAAGCATTCATGGCGCCTATTACCACGATTGAGCACCTGGGCCAGTTCGAGGGCCAGGATGTAACGCTGCGCGGCTGGCTCTACAACCTGCGCGAGAGCGGCAAACTGCTGTTTCCCATTTTCCGCGACGGCACCGGGCTGGTGCAGGGGGTGATGGCGAAGAACGCGGTTGCGCCGGAGATCTTTGAGACCGTGAAGGGACTGACGCAGGAGTCGAGCGTGATTGTCCACGGCAAGGTGCGGGCCGACAAGCGGGCTCCGGGCGGCTTTGAACTGGATCTGGCGAGCGTGGATGTGGTGCAGAAGGTCTCCGAGGATACGCCATACCCGATCTCGCTGAAGGACCACGGGGTGGAATTCCTGATGGAGCACCGGCACCTGTGGCTGCGCTCTCCGCGGCAGGTGGCGATTCTGCGGATTCGCTCGGAGATTGAACGGGCGATGCACGACTTCTTCTACTCGCGGGACTTTACGCGGACCGATCCGCCGATTCTGACTCCGGCGGCGTGCGAGGGGACGAGCACACTGTTTCCGGTGGATTACTTCGAGGAACAGGCGTACCTGACACAGTCTGGACAGCTCTATATTGAAGCTACGGCGATGGCGCTGGGGAAGGTGTACAGCTTCGGGCCGACCTTCCGGGCGGAAAAATCGAAGACGCGGCGGCACTTGACGGAGTTCTGGATGATCGAACCGGAGGTGGCCTACGCCACACTGGACGACATCATGCGACTGGCAGAGGACTTCATCACCTTTATTGTGAAGCGGGTGCTGGAGACACGGCGGCACGAGCTGAGCGTGATTGGTCGGGATGTGGCTCCGCTGGAGAAGATCGAGGCGCCGTTCCCGAGGGTGAGCTACGACGAAGCGGTGAAAATGTTGGACGAGGGATTTGCCAAGGGCGAACTGGAGTCGAAGTTCGAGTACGGCAACGACTTTGGGTCGCCGGATGAGACTTATATTTCATCCAAGTTTGACCGGCCGGTGATGATCCACCGGTATCCTTCAGCAGTGAAGGCGTTTTACATGGAGCCGGATCCGGAGGATTTGACGAAGGCGCTGTGCGTGGATGTGCTGGCTCCGGAGGGGTACGGCGAAGTGATTGGAGGCTCGCAGCGCATGGGGTCTTACGAGCGATTGCTGGAGAGAATCAAGCAGCATGAGCTTCCGGAAGACGCGTTCCAGTGGTACCTGGATTTGCGGAAGTACGGAGGGGTGCCGCACTCGGGATTTGGCATGGGGCTGGAGCGGGCGGTGGCGTGGATCTGCAAGCTGGACCATGTGCGCGAGACGATTCCGTTCCCGCGGATGCTGAATCGGATGTATCCGTAGAACGCTGGCGAGGAACAAAGCATCAGAAGAACAGGCAGCGGGGCAGGCAAAGGCGCTCCGCACAGACAGAAGGAAGAGGAGCGGGGCCTGAGGGCCCCGGCTCAAAAATCGGAATCCCGTATGGTCAGCATACCTGCATCATTTCCAGACGTTATCAAGAAGAAGATTCGTGTGATTGGCGTTCCTCTCGATTTAGGGCAGCAGCGGCGTGGAGTGGACATGGGGCCTTCGGCTGTCCGCGTGGCGGGGTTGGAGGCGAAGCTGGAGGCACTGGGGCATGAGGTGGAGGACGGCGGCAATATTGCGGTGACGCTGCCGGAACAGAAGAACTTCGGGGACGAGCACTCGCGCTATCTGCGTGAGATTACAGCGACATGCACGAAGCTGGCGGACGAGGTGCTGACGGCGCTGGAAGAGGATAAGACTCCGCTGTCGATTGGGGGCGATCACTCGATTGCAGCCGGATCGGTGAGCGGGGTGGCGGAGTATTACCGGCGGGAAGGACAGCACATTGGGCTGATCTGGATCGACGCGCACTCGGATATCAATACGCCGGAAACGTCACCCTCGGGCAATGTTCACGGAATGCCGCTGGCGGCGCTGATGGGGCTGAACGGGCTGGACCCGCTGGCCAACCTGTATGACTGGACACCGAAGATCAGGCCGGAAAACTGCGTGCTGGTTGGCATCCGCGACGTGGATATGGCGGAGAAGGAGAACATCCGGAAGACCGGGGTGGAGTTCTTCACGATGCGCGATATTGACGAGCGCGGGATGCGGACGGTGATGGAAGAGGCTCTGCGGATGGCCGGGCGGGGAACGGTGGGGTACCACATTTCCCTGGACATGGACTGGGTGGACCCGGAGGACGCGCCAGGAGTGGGGACGCGGGTTCCGGGGGGCGCGACGTACCGGGAAGCGCACCTGGCGATGGAGATTATCGCCGACCACGGGAGGATGACTTCGATGGACATTGTCGAGGTGAATCCGGTGATTGACGAATATAACCGGACGGCAGAGCTGGCGGTGGAGCTGGCGAGCTCGGCGTTTGGGAAGAAGATCCTGTAAAGGGCGGAGTTTCAGGAGCCCCATCCGGGTTGACGCCGGGTGGGGCTTTGTTGTTTTCGGGGACGATTTTGGGCGAGTTCGCCGGATGACAAGATACGTGGCTGCCGCGAAACCTTATAATCATATTGAGAAGCACAAGGAAGCCCCACCCTATGACAGTGAAGAAACTCCGTGTAGGCGTACTTTTTGGCGGGCGCAGCGGCGAGCATGAGGTATCGCTCTTGTCGGCGGCATCAGTGATGCAGGCGATTGACCGCTCGAAATATGACGTGGTTCCGATTGGGATTACGAAGCAGGGACTATGGTTGACGGATCGCAACGCCGAACAGCTGATCAAGGGCGAGTTTGTGGCGACGACGGGAAAGAAAGGGCTGCGGGCCGGCGATCCGGCGGCGACCTCGGCGGCGGCAGTGCTGGCCAAGGGCGAGGCGGTGCTGGTGCCTCCCATGCCTTCGGCCGATTCGATTGTGCCATTTGAACAGCGCAACGACGGGCACAAGGCGATTGCGGTGGATGTGATTTTCCCGGTGCTGCATGGGACGTTTGGCGAAGACGGGACGATGCAGGGACTGCTGGAGTTGGCCGACATTGCGTACGTCGGTTCGGGCGTGCTGGGCTCGGCGGCAGGGATGGACAAGGACATCATGAAGCGGCTGTTCTGCGATTCGCGGCTGCCGCTGGTGAAGCATGTGACGGTGTTGAGGTCAGAGTGGGAGCGGCAGCCGAAGAAGGTGGAGAAGGCGGTGGATTCGGCGCTGAAGTATCCCGTGTTTGTGAAGCCGGCGAACCTGGGAAGCTCGGTGGGGATCAGCAAGGCTCACGATGCGAGCGAGTTGCCGGCGGCGATGAACGAGGCCGCGAAGTTTGACCGCAAGATTGTGATCGAGCAGGGCGTGGGCGGAAAACGGCACAAGGCACGCGAGATTGAATGCGCGGTGCTGGGCAACGACGAGCCGATCGCCTCGATCTGCGGCGAGATTATCCCGGCGAAGGAGTTTTACGACTACGACGCGAAGTACATCGACTCGGGGTCAGAGCTGCTGATTCCGGCGCGGCTGGATCATACGCAGGTGAGACAGATCCAGGAGATGGCGATCCGGGCCTTCCAGAGCGTGGAGTGCTCAGGACTGGCGCGGGTGGACTTTTTGATGGACCCGGTGACGGGGCACTTTTACCTGAATGAAGTAAACACGATGCCGGGATTCACGGCGATCAGCATGTATCCGAAGCTGTGGGCGGCAACAGGGATCGAGTACCCGGCGCTGATCGACCGGCTGATTACACTGGCGTTGGAACGGCACGCCGACAAGAAACGGAACCAGTACACGAAAGACTAGCGGGTTCCAAAGCACAAAAGGCGGGGAAGGGGCTCAGGCTCCTTCCCCGATTGTTTTGGGGGGAACTTTACCAGGGCGGCGTGCGTAACTGGTTATGTGCGGCTTATGGCTGCCGCCGGAGGGCTGTCCGCATGAATATGAGAGTGGTTTGCGTGCTTGCATTTGCGCTGGTGGCAATCTCGGCGAGGGCCGAGGAGTGGAAGCGGGACTTCACGGTAGGGGCGCGTCCGCAGTTGCGGGTACAGACGAACGACGCCAGGGTTGAAGTGCGCGGAGTGGTGGGGAATACGATTTCCGCGCGAGTGGTTACGCAGGGCTGGCAGATTGGTCCCGGCGATTTGACGGTGACGGCACAACAGAGCGGCGACTCGGTGTTTCTGCTGGTGAAGATCCCGGAACATCATATTCACTTCAATTTTTCGACGAAGTCGGTGCAGATCGAGGTGACGGTTCCGCAGACGACGGCGCTGGACGTGACATCTTCCGATGGTTCTCTGCATGTGACGGGGGTGAAGGGGGATGCACGGCTGACTACTGCGGACGGCGCGATTCGAGTGGATCACTTCGATGGAAGTCTGCGGGCTCGGACCTCGGATGGCCCGGTTGAAGTGAGCGGACGCTTTGACATGCTGGATCTGGCGACGAGCGACGGGCACATTACTGCCGACGTGTGGAAAGGGTCACGGATGAATGGCGCGTGGAATGTGCACACTTCGGACGGCTCGGTGACACTGCGGCTGCCGGACGATTTTGCGGCTTACCTGGATGCATGGACGAGCGACGGACACATCGATCTGCAACTTCCGGTGGAGGTGAGCGGCAAGGCGGAGAAGAACCGTGTGCGGGGCAAAATTCGCGGCGGGGGACAGACGCTGCAGGTGCACACTTCCGATGGCAGCATCACGCTGCGTACGTTGTAGGCTGAAAGTAAGTAAGCTGCGCGCCGCTCCCGCGACGCGCAGCGTCCAAAGATTTTCCACAGAAATCTGATGAATATTTGGTGAATTGCGAATTCTGCCGGAATTCACACGTCGTTAATATTCCGCCTGTTCCCTATACTTCAAAGTACAAATCGTGAACTGCGGCGGGACTTACCCGTGCGGGGCGGGACATCCTGACTGCGGTTGGAGAAAAGAATGAAACTTGCACGCCTGGCTGTTTGTTTATTCGTTTTGTGTTGGGTATCGACCTTTCTGCTGGCTCAATCTGACATCACAACCGGCGCAATTACAGGCCGCGTAACGGAGCAGTCTGGAGCTGTTCTGCCTGGGGCCACGGTAGAGGCAAAGAACCTGGATACGAACTTCTCGCGCGCTACTAAGACGGACGCGAGCGGACGATTCACCCTGGTTGCGCTTCCGCCGGGACCGTACACGGTGACGGTGGGCGGAGCCGCGGGATTTGGAACGCTGGTGGAAGAAAAGCTGACGCTGAACGTTGGGCAGACGCTCTCGCTGAACCCGGTGATGAAAGTTTCCTCGGCGAAGGAGCAGGTGGTGGTGAGCGAGACTGCGGCGGCGGTGGATATTGCGAAGACCGAGTCAAGTTCAACGCTGGACAACCTGATGATCAGCACGGTTCCGGTGCTGGGACGCAAGTTTGAGGACATGCTGACATTGACGCCGGGCGTGAGCATTTCGCAGGGTCCGGACGGCGATGAGATCAACTTCAACGGCCAGCGCGGCATTTACAACAACATCAGCCTGGACGGCGGCGATTACAACAACGGCTTCTTTGGCGAGCAGATGGGCGGCCAGCGGGCGGCGATCGATATCACGATGGATGCGGTAGGCGAGTTCCAGGTGGTGGCGAGCGGGGCGAGCGCGGAGTTTGGAAGGACGGCAGGCGGCGTGGTGAACGTGATCACAAAGTCAGGCACGAACAACCTGCACGGATCGGTGTTCGAGTTCTTCCGCAACGAGTCGCTGACATCCAATACCTCGGATGGAAAGCCGCTGAGCGGCTTCAAGCGGAACCAGTTTGGCGGGACGCTGGGCGGACCGGTGAAGAAGGACAAGCTGTTCTTCTTTGGAGCGGTGGAAGGGATTCGCGAGGACTTGAACCGCGCGAACCTTGGGCAGCAGATGGGCGGGACGGCGTGCCCGGTGGCGACACCGACGGTGCAGGCCAACGAAGCACTGATTAACTCCAACCTGGATTGCCAGCGGCTGGCGCTGCTGAACTACTACAAGACGCAACAGAACGGCGACAACGAAGCGCAGCCGATCGATCACTCGGTGCGGAACGTGGCGACGCTCGGCAAGATTGACTGGAACGCGACTTCAAAGACGAAGATCACGCTGTCCTATAACTTCGACTATTCGAACAACGCGAACCAGACGTTCGATGTGGCTTCGTATGGCACGTCGGCAAATGGAATCGAGGGGCCGTCGAAGATCAACGCGATCAGCCTGAATGGCTTCACCACAATTTCACAGAATGTGCTGAACGAGGTTCACCTTGGCTTTACTAGGGAGAACCGTCCGCGCTCGGCGGTAAAGTCGTCGATTATCTCGGATACGGCAATCGGCGGTTCGGACGGGAGCACGGTATTCCGCTTCGGACATCCGTTCTTCCTGGCGCCGAATGTGGACGAAGTTTTCTGGCGTGGACAGATGCGGGATAACCTGACGTTTGTGAACGGCAGGCACACGGTGAAGACGGGCGCAGAGTGGGTTCACAGCCGCAACGGGCAGGTGTTCCGGGGCTTCTTCCAGGGGTATGACATTTTTGGAAGCGCGGCGGGCTTTATTCATTATGCGTCGCCCGCAACGCTGGGCAGCGGCTACGGACCGAACGCCGGACAGTGCGCGGACGGAAGCTGGACGTCGAGCACATGCGCGGACCAGAGCACGCCGAGTTCGCCTCTGTATCTCTACCTGCAGGCCGCAGGTTTGAATGGACCCGCGACGGATGCGGCAGGGTACTCGAACGTGAAGAACGAGGACCTGGCGTATTTCATCCAGGACAAGTGGCAGGTTCGTCCCAACCTGACGCTGAGCTACGGACTGCGCTGGGAAGCACAGGTGCTGCCTGATCCGGTCATCGATCCGAGCAAGACGGCGTATGCGCAGTTCATCGGCAATCCGAAGTTCCCATCCAATGGCAAGATTCCGAGCCAGTGGAACGAGTGGCAGCCGAGACTGGGCCTGTCATGGGATGTACGGAACAACCAGAAGTCGGTGGTGCGCGCGAGCGCGGGCATCTACAACGCTCACCAGAACATGCTGAGCCAGGTGGGTTCGATCACGACCAACGGTGTGACGCAGCAGACGATCAGCGGCAATCCGACGTACTTGAAGCTGCTCTCTCCGACACCGGTACCGGCAGGGACATTCCCGGCGGGAACGGGCGTGCGGGTGTTCGACAAGAACTACAAGAATCCGCGGGTTTACACGGGCAACTTCCAGTACGAGCAGGAAGTGGCGAAGAATACGACGATCTACACGGATATCACCTGGTCCAAGGGCGTGTACCTGACGAACTTCCTGGATTACAACCGCGCGGACCGCGGCTCACCGTTTGGTCCGGCACTGGGCGAGACGATGGTGACGGGCAGCCGGGCGAACTCGCTGTATCGCGGAGTTACGGTGGGTGCGCGACGCAGAGTGAGCAAGGGGCTGACGTTTGAGGGCAACTACGTTTATTCGCAGGATTGGGATAACGACTCGAACGAACGCGATCCGTTCACCGATCTTTCTCCGGCGGTCACGCCGGGTGGGCCGCTGTTCAACCTGCGGGCAAACTATGCGCCGTCCAACCGCGATATGCGGCACAAGTTCAACGCATACACGTTTGTGACGCTGCCGGGCAAGGTCGATTTCAACCTGCGCATGCAGGCGCACTCGGCACAACCGATGTACGGCTTGGACGGCTCGCGCAACAGCGTGCGAAAGGATAACCAGTACGCCTCGGTGGACTGGCGCGTTTCGCGCGCGATCAAGATGGGCGAGCGGTATGAGCTGATTCCGACGGCGGAGATGTTTAACACGTTCAACGCCGCCAATAACGTCAACACTGTGACCGGTCCTGGCTTGTTCAACTTCGACGGCTTCCTGCGCAAGGGCGTGGGCGATCCGCGGCAGCTACAACTGGCGATCAAGCTGAAGTTCTAAACGAGAGGAAGTGGAAAGGCCCGCTGCGGACGCGGCGGGCCTTTTTGCGTGGTGCGCAGAGCTATTGGAGTCCGGCCTGCGCGAGCATCTCGAGGAATTGGCGGCGGGTGCGGACGTCGATTGCCTGGGCGACGAGTTTGCCGTTGCGGTCATAGACGAAGCTCTTGGGGATGCCTTCGATATGGAGCGTGTCCTGCAGTTTGTGTCTGGCGTCGAGCAGGATGGGGTAGGGGATGGACTTGGCGGCGGCATACTCGGAGAGCTTGGCGGCTTCTTCATCGGAGATTCCGAGAACGACGAGGCCCTTACCCTTGAACTCCTCATAGAGGGAGGCGAGGTCGGGGATTTCCTTGCGGCAGGGCGGACACCAGGTGGCCCAGAAGTTGACGACGACGACTTTGCCGCGAAGCTGGCTGAGGGTCCAGGTGGCGCCATGGAGGTCAGTGAGGGTGAAGTCGGCGGCGGCGCGGAGGCGGTTGGTGGTGTCAAGCTCGGCGACGGCGGCGAGATAGGCGGCACTGTTGAGCGATGTCTGGAGGCCCTCGAAGCGGACGAGCTGAGCGACTTCACCGTAGGGGAGCTTGGCGTTGGCGTCAATCTTCTCGAAGTCCTGAATGGCACGGCTAAGGGTGGTGGTGACCTGTTGCAATATTTGGCGTCCGCAATCGGTCTCAGTAGAGAGGCCGGCGAGACCGGCGGCGAGGCGGACCTTGCCGAGGGAAAGGGGCAGGGCAGCGATTTCGGCAGCGAGCTTGCTGGTGAGTTCGGCGCGCTCTTTGTCTGGCAGTGGCCGGAGCTGGCGAAGCTGGAGGGAGATGGCCTTCTCCTGATCGGTGAGGGGCGCGGGCTTGGATT
>CAILAZ010000319.1 GCA_903832295.1 uncultured Acidobacteriota bacterium | reverse complement strand
GACCATTCGTTTGTGATGGGTCGGTGGCTGAGGTGAACTCTTGCGTGCACAACAGGTAGGGGTCATGATCGGCCGATGCGGAGAAGGCGACGTCGGGCACGAAGCGCATCGGCACCCCGCTGAAATTGCCCGGAGCCCACTGCCAGCTCGGTATGGCATAGTACAAACTCACCCCACCGCCACCGGAGGTCAGCGTGTTGGTTGGATCTTGCGACTGATCGTAGGACGTGTCGTTCCAACTCGTCTCCGGAATGTCTTGCAGCGCCGAGCTGATGATGTCGGCTGTACTGCTGTAGCTCCAGTACTCATTCGCGCCCGGCTCGGGGCTGCCGGCGCTTCCGTCGGCGCTAAACGTCGTCCCGCCAACACCGGTCACGTATGGGCTGGAGGCCGGGTAGTCCGCGACCGCTCCTTGCGTGGCAATGCTACTTCCCTGGTCGCACCCGGCCGCTCCGGCATCGCCTGAGGAGTTCAACACCGACTGTCCCTGCGCTACGGCTTCTTCTAGAAACCCATCGAACGCAGTTCTCATGCTCGCCGAGAATTGCATCTCGCAACTCGCGTAGCTGATGCTGACGACAGGGACCACCGCGCCATCCACCTTGTAGGTCGTCACCAGGTAGATTGCGGCACTGAATACGTCCTGCTCCGGATCATCGGCGGCGGCATAGACGAAATCCACCGTTGCATTTGGGGCAATGCCGCCCGACCATTCCACGTCCAGGTCCGCCTCGCCGATATCGCCGACGCTCTCGCCCGCCACGTCGGTGCAGTCCGCCGTGCTGATGCAGACCATGTTCAGCTTCGTAGCACTTAGCCCGGCGGCCGCGCGGAAATCATCGATGTCCTCCTGCGGAAAGTAGGTCTGCCCGGCTATGCCCACATGCATTCCGGTACCGGTGTAGCCCGCGTTGTAGATCGATGTGACGTTGTAGATGGTCGCCCAGTCGCCGGGCGCCAGGAAGTGATTCCCCGAGAACTGCGAGGTGAACTGTGGACCCGGACGTTTTACGACCGCCTGCGGCTTCGGACGGAAGCCGCTCAGTCCGCCAACCCCTGCCACCACGTTGGCCAGCCCGAGTGGAAGCGCGATCTCCGTGGCGTTACTGATTCGTGTGTCAGTGCCAATCCTGTACTGATGAATCTGGGTGCGGAAGGCCAACTCCGCTTGTGCTACCGTTCCGGAAAACGTAATCAGATTGCGCGACGGCGCCACGCTCTTCACCGTGAAGCCCTTCGTCTCAAGCCAACCCGTCACTTGGCGGAGGTCTGCCTCCGTCAGCCCAAAGCGCGCTCCGTACTCTTCCTGCGTCAGCCACTGGTGATACTGAGCCGACTTCGGATTCTGCTGCGCCTCCACCAGAGCATCCAGCTCCGCCTTCTCGGCTACGCTCGGCGCAATGCTCAGCGTCATGGACTCTAGCCGAATATTGCGGTTTGCCTCGCCTAGGTCACTCGCCTGCCGTGTTTGCGGATGTACAGTTCCCGCCACTGTCACCACTGGCCCCGAGCTCGGCTCATGCGTAATCCGATTGGCGCGCTGCGTGGTCTGAGAAACCAGTGTTACCGACATTACCAGAACCACGACCCACACGGCCATCCATCTCTTCCAGCTGTTCACTCCAAGAAACTGTTTTGATTCCATTCCAAAAGATCCTCTCGCAGAAAAATGTTCAATGAATGCAAGGAGTGTGACGGGATGATTGGGCGCACACTATGACCTACTCCGGCCGAATTGCCAGCGCTACCACCGGATTACCCCGCAACGCCACAGGACAGCCCCAAAGCACGTCCAGAAGACAAGAGAAAGCAAAAGGGCGATTGCAATACCTCTCCCCGGTATTTGTTCGACAAAGTGCTCATCTTTTTCACTTGCGTGATTCAGAACGCACCTCCGGAGCGAATAAGTTGCCATTTTCGGAAGTGCGCCACCGCGCTACAGGCGAAGACGATTCCGGTGCGGATGCGCGATCGCCATATACGCTGTTTTCTCGCGCCTTCTTATTGGTGATGAGAGGTTGAACCGCGGTCTCGAACTCCTTAATCGCTTCACGAAATGCGAGATACGCTCGATAAGCGATGAGAAGCGCGTAACACTCTTTACATCCACCCTTTATGCCCTCTTGCTCGTCCTTCACAGGGTTGTAGGCGGGATGCCGTGAACATCGGCCATTGATGCGATACACAACCCGAAACGCCATCTTGAACATGTAGCCCCTCTCGCTCGCTCAGAACAATAACAGACATAGACTTACTATGTCTACTATTGTTTTCGCGAGAGCGGCACGCAATGATTGGCAGGGACAACCGGAGCACTACATCGCACATGATTCGGGTTCATCGCCGTATTTGAGGAGGCGCGCCTGATCGGGCGCGCGCCAAACTCAAAGGAAGGCGGCTATGCGGCAGCCATGGGAATCACCTCACCGAATGGTGCCGAGTGATCCTTGGTGGCTGCCCACAGTACTGGGTGATTCGGTGCGGCGTCTGGGAAGCAACCCTCAAGGTCGGTGAAGACCACGAGTGCCTGTGGCTGGATGCAATGCTCCTCGATGTATTCAAAGCAGGGGCAGAAGCTGGTCCCACCGCCGCCTACTGGTTCGAGCGAAATAGGTTCGCCTTGTTCAAAGACGGCAGCGTTGTGGACCTGGGTGTCGAAATAGAGTACATGCACCCGCTGAGGTCTCCGCTCCGAGATGATGGAGTTCAGTTCATCCTGGAAAAGTCCAAGCTGGCGACGGTTGATCGAGCCGGAGCAATCCACGCCGACTACAATTTCACCCACACCATCCTTGCGAATGCTCGGCAGGTATAAGCCTGAGTCGATGTGGCGCCGATTGGGAGACGACCAGGAGTAGTCCTCGGGAATTGCAGCGGCGAATGAATTCCTGAGCGCTGCCCTCCAATCCACGGTCGCCCTGTCCGCCGCTTCCATGACGCGGCGCACTCCGCCCTGAGCTTTGCCAGCCATGCGAGCGACAACTTCGGCCTGTTCCACAGCCCCAGTCCAGCTCATCTGCTGCTTCTCGATCTGGTCGCTGGTCGCCGGCGCGCCTTCCTTGTCGGGGTTGGGAGCATCAAGGACCTGGCCAAATCCACCGTCTGTCACAGGAACCTTGGGCGCGGCAGTTCCTTTCTCGTCTCCCTGGGCCGAAGGATCTCCGCTCCCGGAATTCGTGGTGCCGTCGCCTTGGCCGCCGGCAGATTCGCCGTCTCTGTCCTCGGCAATCAAGTTGTATATCCGCTCCGCGCTCAGGTCTCGAAACCGTGGATCATAGAGTGCCCCGGCAGGGAGAGCGAGGTTCGCATCTCGAATGAGCGGGTTGATGGCGAAGTCGCACGCGATATTCCAGCGTTTCGGCGAGCGCGTCCCCCGCCGAGTGTGATGTTGCAGTGCCGGATGCATGACTTCGTGCGCCAGGCAGCCCAGCAGTTCAGGCGGCGTCAGCTTCGCAACAAATTCGGGGTTATAGAACAGGGAGACTCCATCGGTCGCCATGGTGTCGATCGATGGAGTCTCGACGTCCTTTAGCCGCAGGATCAGGACCCCGAAGAACGGAAAATCGAGCAACAATTTCGTCCGGCCCTGCTTGAGCCGGACGGCCGGAGAGAGGTTTGTCATGATGCCATTAGCTCCATATAATCCTGCATGCGCGCAACGATTTGATCAGCCTCGGGTGCTGGCGCGGGTTGGGGTGCCGGATCGGTTGGCTTCGGATCAGACATCTGGACCACCACGGCGGCCACTGCTTCCGCTGTTCCGGAATCATGGCCGATGGCGGCAGACTCATCCGTGGTGTCATAGCCACGATCTTTCATCGCGTGCTTTATCTTGGCTGCGAGATCGTTTGCAATTCCCGCCGCCCGGGCGCGCGCCGCTGGATGCTCAGCAAGGTCCTGGCGGGTAAAGCCGCCGAGCCGCGAGTTTGTTTCCTGCGCAAGCGCCGTCAGCTCTTCGTCAATGGTTACGTTCAACCGCGGAACGAGATCGGCAATCTCCGTCACATTGCGCAGAGTAGACGTATGCAAACGAGCTTTCGGCCGCTCCAATTGCGCAGCGAGGTGGGCGACCGACTGCATAAGACGCAACCATAGCTCAGATGTGGCGCGCGTGAGGGACTGCTTTACCTGCTGGTCGATCTCGCGTGCGACTCGAGCTTTCTCCTCTGCACCAAGCGTGACGCGAAAGTCCTCGCCACAGGGAATGGGGATGATGTCGGTCGAAAGATCAAACTTCTCGGCCAGCCGCGAAGAGTCCGGATAGTCGCCATCGCGGTACAGAAGGCCGAGGCTGCTGCGGGCCTGTTCGCGATAGGTCGGATACGCGTCGAGGAACTCCCGCACGAGAGTTCCGTATGCAGTCTTGAATTCGCTCATCTGGTTGGTGAACTCGAAATAGAAGTGGGACGGCAGCAGCCGGTAGCCCTCATCCGACCAGGGCAGGGTCACCTTATAGAAGTACTGGCGGATCTGGCCAGCCAGCGTGCGCAATTCCTCTAGCTTTTCGGCCTGGTCGAGCAGATGTTTGTTGTAGCGGCCGGCGTTCGTGTTTGCTTCGTGGGACTGCGCTACTTCCTCGGACACACGCTTGTCGTGCTTGCGTGCTGTCCACATCGTGATATGGAGACAGATCAACATGGCTTTGTCGGAAATCATTTCGTTTTCAAGCTCCAGGCGCAGCCCCGGATTGGCCAGGGCTACGCGAGTAAATCGCTGTGAGGTGGCAGCGGATTGGGTGAACTTAAGGGGCGGTGATTGGCAACTGGCGGGAGGCCGCGCAACCGTCTGGCCACGGAGCCCGGGACGGCGCCTATGGTTCCTGCGGTGGGATCGCAAGTACGGTTCTGCTCACATCGAGAGATTGGCTAGAGGTTCCGCAGCTGTCCAGTGATTGCGCTGAGACTTATAGCTAGGTCAGCGCAAATGGTTTACATTTACCGGCAGCGATCCTTTAGAAAGGGGGGTGAGATGGTTCTTTGGCAAGGTACGATGTATCGGGATGATCGTGTGTTTATCCTCGACCTACAACTTGCGTCAAAAGGCGATAGACAAGTATGGGCTGTTACAACGCGACGGAATATCGACGGGTTTCCGCCATTCAGAGTTGACGACTTCGAAACCAAGGAAAAGGCTGTTGAGTTCATCCAGCGAATTGAGCCAACGACTCCTCGAATACGCTTGGGTGGAAAGCCTCCAGAGAATCCAGTTCCGTACGATGAGTATGTTCTCCAACTGCATGAAGAGGGTATCCCCTCGGCCATGGAGATTCACGACCTAAACAGCAGTGGACGCGGGGAGCTCATCCTATCCGTAGTCACAGAGGCTGAGCTACGTAACCGCTAAATGCGCGCATCTCGAATCTGGCGTGAATACCGTCTTGAACGTTGCTCTGAGTTTTCGACGGTGTATCAGTTTGAAATACACGGCGCAAAATGGCGATACTGGCGAGCTAGGAAATGGTCATGATGACAAGGGCCGTAGACATGGCGAAGCAAGCTGAGATTGATCCCAAGAGATTTCGGGCAGCTCTACGAAAAGAGAATTTCGCATGGCATAAGCATAATGACCGTTGGACTGTTGTTATTGGCAGCTTCGAGCACGCGGCGATGGAACGTGTTCTGGGAAAACTTGCCAGCTGAGACCCTACCGATTTTTCTTTGCATTTGGGCGAAGTAGTGTGCTACATTCCGTCCTGCATTAAGAAATGGGCCGACGCCCATGCCAACCTGCCAACCGGGCAAGGTGGACGCGAAAGCGGATGTGGCTCTTTCGGGGGCAACCAAGCGGAAAGTCGTCGGCCCTCCGTTCTTGGAGGGTTTTGTGTTTTCTGGATCAATTTTGATTGCCGTGCAGATCGAGTGCGAGAGCATACACGGCTACGATCAGGGCCGCGTCTCCCGGCGTTACTTCATCGCAAGAACGAGAACTGTAAATGCCGGTTGCCAGAGCCGCGAGGCCGATGGCTCGCCATTGCTGCGTTGGCATTGATGTTTACGTTCTCCAGGCCGGTCTGCCTGCCATCCCGGAAAACAGACCAGGGAGATTTGCATCCAGCTTGCCGCCCCTGACGCTCAGTCGAACGCGGCTAAAGAGGAGATCAAAAGTGACGATTCGCAATGGCCTTTTCTCTTCGGAATCTGTTTCCGAAGGTCACCCTGACAAACTTGCCGACCGCATCTCGGACCGCGTCCTGGATGCCTTTCTGGCGCGTGACCCGCAGGCTCGCGTCGCCTGCGAAACGATGCTGGCAGATCAATGCGTGATTGTTGCCGGAGAGTTCAAGACGCGCGACCCGCACGACTTCCATGCTGTGCGCTCAGAAACTGAATCGCTGGTCCGCGAAGTGCTGCGCGAAACCGGCTATACGAGTGCGGAAACCGGCATCGATCCTGGGCTCTGCGAGGTTCAGATTCGGTTTAACTGGCAGGCGCAGGACATCAGCCAGGGAGTGGACCGGAGCGATGGTGTGCTGGGTGCCGGCGATCAGGGGATGATGTTCGGTTACGCAACGGATGAAACACCTGAACTAATGCCCGCGCCTATTCTGTATGCGCACCGGTTGATGCGCCGCCAAGCCGAAGTGCGGCGCAGTGGGCAATTGCCCTGGCTGCAACCGGACGCCAAATCGCAAGTAACTTTCCGGTACCGTGACGGGCTGCCGGTTGCGATTGAGAGCGTAGTGCTTTCCACGCAGCACGATGACTCCATTGATACTGACGAACTACGCGATGCCGTCGAACAGTACATAATCGACCCGGTGATTCCAGCGGAGTTGCGCAGCACCGCCTTTCGCACCTACATCAACCCTACCGGGCGGTTTGTCACGGGCGGTCCCAAAGGCGATACAGGACTGACGGGCCGCAAGATCATCGTGGACACTTATGGCGGAGCGGCTCCGCACGGCGGAGGGGCCTTTTCCGGCAAGGACCCGTCAAAGGTAGATCGCTCCGCCGCCTACATGGCACGTTTTCTGGCCAAACAGGTTGTAGCGCGTGGGTGGGCACGACGGGCGCTGGTTCAACTGGCCTACGCCATCGGAGTTGCCGAGCCGGTCAGCTTTCTCGTAGAAACCTACGGGACTGAGAGTGATCCACGGCGGGACTTTGCAGCGGAACTTTCCCGCGAATTCGACTTGCGCCCGCAGGGGATCATCAGAGCTCTCAACCTGCTGCGGCCCATCTACTACCCAACTGCGGCTTATGGGCATTTTGGCAGAACCGATGTTGCGCTTCCCTGGGAGGAAACGGTGTCGGAAGGAGTGCACGTTCGTGTCTAGCAAAGATGGAACAGACGTAGGCGGAGTGGGCGCGGCCAACTCATCCGCTCCCAACCTGTGTTGCTTCGATGCTCCGGTCCTGCCAGATTGGGTTCTGTTTAATGTGCCTCACGATTCGACCTTCATTCCGCCCCTGGAAAGGAGCAGATTCCTGCTCAACGATGCGGAGTTGAATGTTGAACTTCTGCGCATGACTGACCACTGGACCTTCGACCTGTTCGCTGAAGGCATTCCTGAGCGACGGGTACTCCGCTCTCCGGTGAGTCGCCTTGTCGTCGACGTGGAGAGGTTTGAGGAAGACTCTCTGGAGATTATGGCCTCACGCGGAATGGGAGCAGTCTACGAGCGCACTTCGGATGGGCAACAGCTCCGGCCTCCTCTTCCGGCAGCCCAGCGCCAGGAACTGATGAACACCTGGCACCTACCACATCATTACCGGCTGACCGAGGCCGTACAACGGGCTCTTGACGACCACGGCCATGCTCTCCTGATCGACGCACATAGCTTTCCATCCCGGCCCCTTCCGTGCGACTGGGACCAGCAGCCGGACCGTCCAGATATTTGCATTGGTACAGACGATTTTCACACACCGCCCCAACTAGCAGATGCCTTGGCCGGCGCATTTGGCACTGCGGGTTGGACTGTCAAACTGAACTCCCCGTTTGCCGGCGCTCTCGTTCCCATGCGCAATTACAGGCAGGAGCACAACCTTGCCGCAGTGATGATCGAGGTAAACCGCGCGCTCTATGTCGATGAGACGACAGGCGACCGTTTGCCGTGCTTTGCATCCGTGGCCAAAGCAATACGCAACGTTATCCTATCTGGCGTCCGAGTCTTAAACCTGAGAGATGAAGGAGGATTTCATGACTGACTCAATTGAGCGTACGGGATCACTCGGTACACTCAGGTCGCAACAGGATTGGGCGGCGGCTCAGGTCAACCTCGGCAGCGACTGGGCTGAGCTGTCCACGGGTGACCGTTCCGCCAACTTGGGGAAAGCGATAGCTTGCTTTGAGGCTGCGATTAGCGTCTTCACCGAGCAGGCATATCCCCGACAATGGGCAATAATCCAGAACAACCTCGCCAATGCATGGGCAGATCTGCCCACAGGCGACCCGGCGGAAAACTTACGAACCGCATTCAACTGCTACGAGGCAGCATTGCGCGTCCTTTCCGAAAAGGAAAGCCCGCGGGAGTGGGCAAAAACTCAATACAACCTCGCCAGTGTATGGGTCCAGTTGCCCGCGAGTGAAGGGGCGACCAATCTTACGTCTGCCATCGCCTGCTACATAGCCGCACTCCGCGTTTATTCGGAGCATGAAAGTCCGCAAGACTGGGCTGCAGTTCAGAACAATCTCGGAAACGTATGGCTTGAACTGGTTACGGGGGAGCGTGAGGCAAATCTTACAAATGCCATCGCCTGCTACGAAGCCGCCCTGCGCGTCTATTCGGAGCAGCACACGCCGCTAGATTGGGCCAGGGTGCTGAGAAACCTCGGAAACGCATGGCTTGAACTGACCGCCGGAGGCAGACCGGCCAATCTCAACAAGGCTATCACTTGTTACACAGCTGCACTACGCGTCTACACCGAGCGTGAATTTCCTGACTACCAGGCCTTTGTTGAGCGCCATCTCCAACAGGCACGGCTGGATCTCGACAGTCAGCTTGGAGTACAGCGTGACTCGCCGACGAACGATATTGACGGCCAAGATCTTCAGAAGAGTGAAACGACCGAGACGACACCGATCCCATCTGCCACCGACTCGAATGAGACCATCCTGAATGGCGTGAGGTTTGTCAAAACGTCTGGTCAAGGCCCAATATCGTGGTTCTATCCCGGCTTCGGCAAACCGAAAAGGGATTCCTAATTGTGACACTTGGTATACGCAATGTGAACCTCGACGCGTTCCATGTGAATTCTCTCTGTAGGGACCGCTGTGTGGGCCTGTACTTCACTGCTCCAGTACGGCCCTCATGGCATGATTAATCTGCCATTTTCATTTCATTTTCCCGTTCCTAAAATCGATCGCGCCCTGCCATGCTGCAGAGAAGGCAGCACGTTCTGATCGCACGTGCTCCGGGTCTGTGACGAGTTCGAACCACTCATCAAACAGTGCCTCATCGAATCCCGCATGTTCTCCCCTGGCTTGCACGGCCGATGCGGCATGTAGGCTAGCATCGAATTCAGCCGCTGTTCTCTCCCATGGAGCTCCTTTATAACGTCGAAAGAGTTCGCAGGTGGCCGAGATGTTCGGTGGCCAGATCGAATGCGCCGCAGCTTTGAACAGCCTGTGTGTCATTTCCTGGTCGAACTTTGGTGCCGAGGCTTCTCCGTACCAGTTGCATTTGTGTGAAATCGACGTCGGAAGAGATCCGAAGAGTGGGCAGGAATCGTGGCCATTGGCCGCGAACAGCATGAGAGCAAAATCGCCGATTCGCGCAGCGGTGACATCACCCGGCATCACGCCGAACGCTGCGTGCTGGTGCTCGAATGGGTTATCAAATCGGAAAGTGAAGAGTCCCTCGTTAGCCTCAGGAACGGGCACATAGAACAATGCTGACATTGTTGGCCCGAGTGGATTGAAGTACATCCAGCCAACCAGGGGAATACTTGGCAAGCTACCCAGGTCGCAGTCAAGCACAGGTCGACTAATACAGGAATCGTAATCAGATCTAGCGCCTTGATTTACGGTCCTGCTTTTCAACGCAGTCGCATAATGCTGAGCTGAAGAGTTCATCCTCTCTTCTCCATTGAGCTGGTCGAGCACGTATAAAAGCAGAAACTTGCGCTCGCCAAATCAAGACTAGATTATAAATTCATAGATGTTTACCGGCGCGATGGATTGCAGCGAATAGCAGCAATCCATCACATCCCGCCCAGCCAGTGCTACGCCAGCAGTTCGCCGTGCGTTACAGCAAACTGCGTGAATTCCGGAGTGGCGGCGATGGCCCGGTCACGAAGCAGCGCGTCGCGCATCGAGAGCACCTGCAGCTCGTCCGGTAGGCGCTCCAGGTAGAGCTTCGCCTTCGCAATGGAGCTATCGGTGATGCGGCGGCCGAGTGCCGTGGCAATTGCAATCTGGGCCGATGGATCACTGGGCAAGGGCGCGCCGGTGGGGTTCAGGAGAATCTCGTCAATGGACGGCAGGGCGTGGAACAGGTTGAGGAAGCCGATGAACTCCGCGGCCACTCCATCTCCCACTGCGCCTTGAATCAGGTGCATGAGCAGCATCTCGTAGACGTCCGCAGTGATGGTGGCCTTCCGCGCGTCGATTCCGTCCATCGCCCTCGACACCATCTCCCAGGAGCGCGGCGTCGGCCAGGCATTGACACCAGATCGCACTGCCGCATCGTGCAACAACTCCGTGCGGAAGCGAAGAAATGCGATGATTTCTGGCCTGATCCCCGCCTTACTGGCCCAGATGCACCACTCGCCAAGGTCCGGTTCCAGCGTGAGATGCAGGAAGCGGTTGAGCAGCGGGCGGGGCATGGAGTAGCTGACGCCACGCTCGGAAGCGGGGTTGCCGGCGGCAAGGACCGACCAGCCGTCGGGGAGCCGATAGTCGCCGAGCGCGCGATCCAGAACGAGCTGATAGCAAGCGGCCTGCGTCATCGGGGGCGCGGAGGTCAATTCATCGAGAAAGAGAATGCCTTCCCCAGTTGTGGGGAGGAAACTCGGCGTGATCCATTCCGTGCGGTTGTCCTTGATGCGTGGCAGACCGCGGAAGTCGACGGGATCGAGCTGAACGGCGCGCACGTCAATGAACTCGCGCTTCAGGTGCTGCGCGACTTGCTTGACGAGTTGGGATTTTCCGACGCCACAGGCGCCCCAGATATGCAGAGGGACGTTTTGAGGCACGGCGGTGACTAGCGCCTCAACGAGGTGCGATGGTTTCATGATTGTTGTCCTTTGAAATGAAAAGCGGCACATTGAGGCCGGCTGGACGCGAGCGTGATGTGTCTGCATTGATCGCGTTACCGGGGACCGTGGGCAGGAAACGGTTACATAGGCTGCCTTGACTTGGTTAAGCCTATTAGGATGATAGAGATGCGCTCATTTGAATGGCCATCTAGCGGAGGCGGTTGCCAGATTCCCGATCTTCATTCGAGGAAATATCTTGGCAGTAACTGTCAACAACTGTTAATCCTAAAGGTGATCACAAATGTTAACGGTCACACTTTCTACTCCACTCAGGGCGGAGGCCTCATTGAGCGAAGAAACGGACGATGTCCTGACCATCACGGAACTGGCCTGCTACCTGAAGATTCCGAAGTCGACGCTTTACAAGCTCGTTCGCGAAGGCAGCATTCCCTCCCAGAAAATTGGTCGGCATTGGCGTTTCCGGAAGATTGCAATAGACCGCTGGCTTGATGAAACGCGGGCGAATGATCGTGGTTCAGGGGGAGATCGATAATGGCCGAGCCACTTGCCGACGGAATCATAAGAGCAATTGACCAAGCTAGCGAGCTCTACCACCGTCTCGTCATGTTGGTGGCTCTCTCCGGTTCGGGTAAAACCGCTGCACTCCAGGAAGTGCATCGCCGCACTGCCGCTCCGCTTGTCAATATCAACCTCGAACTCGCCTATCACATGCTCGAACTTACTGAGCGTCAGCGGGGATTGCAGTTGCCTCGTCTTCTTACAGACATCGTGAACACAACCTCAACCAACGTTGTGCTTCTGGATAACATCGAGGTTCTTTTCGATGTCACCCTTAAGCAGGACCCGTTGCGGATATTGCAGGGAATCTCGCGAAATAGGACGGTGGTCGCGGCATGGAGTGGTTCCATTGAGAACCACCACTTGATTTACGCGACGCCGAACCATCCTGAATTCAAGAGATATCCGTTACATGATCTTTTGGTTGTAACCCCAGAGGAGATTGCATGAAGACGTGGGAAAAAGGCACATGGTGGCAAGCGCGATGAAATACGGAGACCTGATCCAATTCGAGCCCATCGAATCTGTAGTCCAACTTCGAGACGCTGATGAGACCGCAGCTGCGCGCCAACTCGTTCGGACCTACGTCATCTCCGAAGAGATGGCTGACAAACTGGTGCATCTGGTCATTCCTCAGCTTCAGTTTGACCAGCCCATGGATAACAAGGGGCTACTGGTTGTCGGCAATTACGGCACAGGTAAATCCCATCTTATGTCGGTCATCTCCGCCCTAGCGGAGAATAGCGAACTCGCGACTCTTTTGAATGACAAGTCTGTTGCTACTGCCGCAGTGAAGATCAGTGGACGTTTTAAGGTCGTCAGGACCGAGATCGGCGCCACCACCATGTCACTGCGCGAAATCCTCGTATCCGAACTGGAGGAGCACCTGGCCTCCATGGGCATTTCCTATTCCTTCCCGCCCGCGGACAAGGTTTCCAACAGCAAGCGCAGTTTCGAGGAGATGATGAGCGCATTCCACCAGGAGTATCCCGACCACGGACTCCTTCTGGCGGTGGATGAACTGCTCGACTACCTGCGGACACGCAAGGACCAGGAGCTGATTCTCGACCTCAATTTCTTGCGCGAGATCGGCGAGGTCTGTAAGGACCTCCGCCTGCGTTTCATTGCCGGCGTCCAGGAGGCAATTTTCGATAGTCCACGATTCTCTTTCGTCGCCGATAGTATCCGGCGGGTCAAGGACCGATTCGAGCAAATCCTCATCGCTCGCAAGGACGTCAAGTTTGTGGTGGCCGAGCGCCTTCTCAAGAAGACTGCCGACCAGCAAGTGAGAATTCGGGAGTACCTGACTCCCTACGCCAAGTTTTATGGACACATGAACGAGCGCATGGACGACTTCGTGCGTCTCTTTCCCGTGCATCCGGACTACATCGACACCTTTGAACGGGTCACCGCAGTGGAAAAGCGCGAGGTGCTTAAGACGCTTTCTCTGGCCATGAAAAAGCTACTCGGCCAGGACGTGCCTAATGATCGACCCGGCGTGATTGGCTACGACAGCTACTGGACAACACTGCGCGAGAACCCGTCCTTCCGCGCCGTACCGGACATCAAGGCGGTCATCGATTGCAGCCAGGTATTGGAGTCGCGAATCCAGCAAGCTTTTACTCGCCCGGCATACAGGCCCATGGCAACTCAGCTCATTCACGCGCTGTCCGTCCATCGACTCACGACTGGCGACATTTACTCACCACTAGGGGCAACGGCGGAAGAACTGCGTGATGGCCTCTGTCTCTTTCAGCCCGGGATCGAGGAACTGGGTGGAGACCCGGCTGATGACCTGCTCTCTCAGGTGGAGACCGTCCTGCGAGAAATACACAAGACAGTGAGCGGCCAATTCATTTCCTCCAACCCGGAGAATCGCCAGTACTACCTGGATCTCAAGAAGACAGACGACTTCGACGCCCTTATAGAGAAGCGATCCGAGAGCCTTGATCCCTCACAGCTTGACCGCTACTACTATGAGGCTCTGCGTCGGGTTATGGAGTGTACCGACCAAACCTATAGAACAGGCTATAAGATTTGGCAGCACGAGCTCGAATGGCTTGAGCGAAAAGCTGCGCGCCAGGGATACCTCTTTTTCGGTGGCCCCAACGAGCGTTCCACGACTGTGCCTCCGCGCGATTTCTATCTCTACTTCATTCAGCCATTTGAACCAAATTTCAAAGACGAAAGAAAGTCCGACGAGCTGTTCATACGCATTACGGCCATGGATGATCAGTTCCGCGGTGCGCTTCGGAACTACGCAGCGGCATTGGACCTAGCGTCCACCGCTTCTGGACACGCCAAGTCTACGTATGAATCCAAGGCATCCAGTTTCCTCCGTGACCTTGTCCAGTGGCTGCAAAAGAACATGACCACGGCCTTTGAAGTCACCTACCAAGGTCGATCCAAGTCTCTAACCGAGTGGGCTAAAGGCAAGTCCATTCGCGATCTTTCAGGCATTGCTTCTTACGAGCGGATCAACTTCCGAGATTTAGTCAACACCATTGCAGGTATCTGTCTTGGAGTGAGATTCCAGGACCAAGCGCCCGAGTACCCGACCTTCTCGGTGCTCATTACTGGCGCGAACCGGGCCCAGGCGGCGCAAGATGCTTTGCGTGCCATCGCGGGACAAAATCGCACCAAGCAAGCCACCGCAGTGCTAGACGCCATTGAACTACTCGACGGCGATCGGCTCGATCCCAATCGGTCAAAGTACGCCAAATACATCCTCACGATCACTAAGAAGAAGGGTCACGGGCAAGTCGTCAACCGCTCTGAGCTCATCCAGGACATTCTTGGCGTGGAATACCTCGCGCCGGAGTCGCTGCGGCTTGAACCGGAGTGGGCTGTGGTAGTGCTTGCCGCTCTCGTCTATGCCGGCGAAGTTGTACTGTCCATTCCTGGCAAGAAGTTCGATGCCACAGGGCTGGGGCAACTAGCTGGCACCAGCATCGACGAACTGGTGCAGTTCAAACACATCGAGCGCCCCAAGGATTGGAATCTTCCTGCGCTCAAGGCACTCTTTGAACTCCTCGGCCTCACTCCGGGCATGGCACAACTTGTCACTCAAGGAAAGGATGAACCAGTTCAGGAACTGCAAAAAGCCGTCAGCAACACCGTAGAGCGGTTGGTACTCGCGCAGCAAAGCCTGCAGAATGGTCCATTCTTTTGGGGACGCAGCCTGTTGGCCGAAGATGAACTCCAGAAGCTGCGCGCCAAACTGGACAAAACCAAGGTGTTCCTCGAATCCCTGCAAGCCTTTACTACCACGGGCAAGCTAAAGAACTTCCGCTATGATGCCTCCGATGTGACGGCGCAGAGGAACGGGCTCAACTCTCTCGCCGAGGTCAAGTCGCTTGAAGAAATGGTGGGCGACCTAGGGGCCACTGCATCGTATCTTTCCACGGCCGAGGCAGTACTGCCCACTGGCCATGAGTGGATCGACAAGATGAAAACGGTGCGGGATGAGATTCTCACCCAAATTTGCGATTCGGATAAACGTAGCGCAGCAGGATTCCGGCAGCAAGCACAGAGAAAACTCGCGGACCTGAAGAAAGCATACTTGCTGGCGTATCTCGCCATGCATGCTAAGGCTCGTCTGGGTATAAACGAGGACAAGCGCAAAGCACGGCTCATGGTCGACGAGCGACTCAAATGCCTGCAGAAGATATCCACTATTGAGCTGATGCCGCGACAGCAACTCACCGACTTCCAGAACCGGCTTGCCGGATTGAAAAGCTGCTTCGCGCTTACGGAGCAGGAACTGGGATCTACCCCAGTCTGTCCGCATTGCAGCTTCAAGCCAGTCAGCGAGACCACCAATGCGCCTGCCGCGTCCGTTCTGGACACTTTGGATGGCGAGCTGGATAAGTTGATTGAGAACTGGACCCGTGTTCTTTTGACTAATCTCGAAGATCCGACCACCAAGGAGAACCTGAAGCTGCTCAAGGCTGGGCCTCGCAAGCTGGTTGATGCCTTCATTAAGAAGAAGGATCTTCCCGACGACCTGACTCCGGAGTTCATCTCCGCAGTGCAAGAAGTGCTTTCGGGGCTTTGGAAAGTCCCGGTCAAGATTGAGGACCTTCGCAGCGCATTGCTTTCGGGGGGCTCGCCAGCCACCCCAGCGGAAATGCGGAAGCGGTTCGAGGAGTATTTGGACCAACTCACCAAGGGCAAGGAACCCGGCAAGGTCCGGATCATACTCGAATAGGAGCGGCTAATGGCGAAGAACACTTACGACCAACCCAGCTTTGACATGAAACCTGTTGCCGCGCCGCAGACCGCGGTCGAATGCCTCGGAGTGAAATTCGAGAACGATGAGAAGCGCCGGGAATACTTCCTTGCAAAGCTGAGCGAAAAGCTGAAGGACCCTGAATTCCGTAAGATCGAGGGATTCCCGATCGGCTCGGACGAGGACATCCTCGCGCTGTCAGATCCCCCGTACTACACGGTCTGTCCGAACCCCTTTATCGCCGACTTCATTCGACACCACGGCAAGCACTACGATCCGAGCAAGCCTTACAGCCGTGAGCCTTTCGCGGCGGATGTGAGCGAGGGCAAGAATGATCCGATCTACAACGCCCATTCCTATCACACCAAGGTCCCACACAAGGCGATCATGCGGTATATCCTGCACTACACCGAACCCGGAGACGTACTCTTTGACGGCTTCTGCGGAACGGGAATGACGGGTGTTGCTGCACAGATGTGCGGCGACCGGGCCGTGGTCGAATCTCTCGGCTACAGAGTAAACAATGACGGAATCATCTCTCAGCAAGAAACGGATGAGAACGGAAAAACGGCATGGAATACATTCTCTAAGCTTGGTGCTCGTCGCGCTATCTTGAACGACCTATCACCGGCGGCCACATTCATCGCTTACAACTACAATGCGCCTGTCGATGCCAGTGCCTTCGAGCACGCGGCCAAGCGAATTCTGGGCGAAGTTGATCGTGAATGCGGGTGGATGTATGAGACGTTGGACACCGACGGAAAGACCAAAGGAAAAATCAACTACACAATTTGGTCAGATGTCTTTATCTGTCCAGAGTGCTCGCGAGAAGTCGTGTTTTGGGAGGTTGCCACCGACAAGAAGGAGGGGACGGTAAGTGATGAGTTTCCTTGTCCCTCCTGCAACGCAAGCCTCACAAAGCGGCGAATGGAGCGGGCCTGGCTGACGCATTTCGATAAGGCTATCAATCAAACTATACGCCAGGCAAAACAGATTCCCGTGCTCATCAACTATACCGTTAGGGGCAAGCGTGCCGAGAAAACGCCAGACAAGAATGATCTTGCTCTCATCGAGAAAATTGAGAAAAGCGACATTCCTTATTGGTTCCCGGCGGATCGAATGATCGAAGGCGGTGAAACGCGCCGCAACGATCCTATGGGCATCACGCATGTGCATCACTTCTTTACCAAGCGTAATTTGTGGGCGCTAGCTCGATTCTGGGATTTGGTTCAGGAGTCAGATCTCAATCACTTCTTGCGTCAGTTTGTCTTGGGCAGCCTTCGGATACTGAGCAAACAAGCTAAACATAATAAGGAACGACGCGTCGAAAATGCCGGTCTCGGGTGGGTCAACGCGGGCGTAATGGGCACTCTTTATGTCTCTTCCTGCCCAGCGGAACAGTCTGTTTTGTTTTTCTTTCAAAAGAAGGCCGACAAACTCGCTTCATTCGGTAAATCGAAGGAGTATTTCTCCCTATTCAACGCCTCAACAACAACATCAGCGGTCGCGGCGAACTCGATAGACTATGTTTTCATCGACCCGCCTTTCGGGGCCAACCTCAGTTATTCCGAACTGAGTTTTATCTCCGAATCATGGCTGAGAGTCAAGACAAACAATGCATCCGAAGCCATAGAAGACAGTACACAAGGAAAAGGCATAAACGAATATCGCGATCTCATGACCGACTGTTTCAAGGAGACGTACCGAGTGCTCAAGCCCGGTCGCTGGATGACGGTTGAGTTCTCCAATACGAAGGCCTCTGTCTGGAACAGTATCCAGACGGCGATTACGGAGGCCGGATTTATTGTGGCCAACGTTTCAGCGCTCGACAAGCAGCAAGGTAGCTTCAAGGCCGTAACCACGCCCACCGCCGTCAAACAAGATCTGATCATTTCCGCGTACAAGCCGAACGGAGGCTTTGAGGAACGCTTTCTGAAGGAAGCGGAGACCGAAGACGGCGTCTGGGATTTTGTTCGCACCCACTTGAAATACCTTCCGGTCATCAAGCATGGAGCGGGTACTGCACAACTCACGCCGGTCACCGAACGCGATCCGCGCATTCTCTATGACCAGATGGTGGCTTACTTTGTCCGCAAAGGATATCCTGTTCCGCTGAACAGCTCGGCATTCCAGAAGGGGCTGTCCGAGCGCTTTTCGTACCGCGATGGCATGTATTTCCTGCCGGAGCAAGTGCTGGAATACGACAAGAAGAAGATGGCCGCCGGCGGCACAGAGCAGATGTCGCTGTTCGTCTCAGATGAGTCGTCTGCCATTTCCTGGCTGCGCCTATTGCTCAGTAACAAGCCGCAGACATTTCAGGATATCCATCCACTCTTCATCAAAGAGCTTGGCGGTTGGCAGAAATACGAAAAGCCGCTAGAACTCTTGGAACTACTTACACAGAACTTCTTGCGATACGACGGCGCAGGACCGGTGCCGGAGCAGATTCACGCCTATCTTTCCAGCAACTGGGCTGAGATGCGCAAGAAGCCCAAGGACGATCCCTCGCTCCGGGGAAAGGCAAAGGACCGCTGGTATGTGCCCGATCCAAACAAAGCTGGTGATCTGGAGAAGCTGAGAGAACGCGCGCTGCTCAAAGAATTCTGGGAATACCTGCCTCCGGGTTACAAGCCGACCAAACCTGATTCACTGGAGGGATACATCCCAGGTTTGGAGCCGAAGAACGCACCCATTCCCCAGGGTAAAAAGGTGAAAGTGATCCGCATGGAGGCTGTCCGTGCCGGATTTAAATACAGCTGGCAGAGCCGCGACTATCGCACCATCATCGCCGTCGCCCAGCGTATCCCTGACAATGTTCTACAAGAAGACCCTAAGCTCCTCATGTGGTATGACCAGGCCGTCACCCGCCAAGGAGAAATCTAATGCTCAGAGAGGCTCAGAAGTTTGCCGACCTAGACATGATGGGGCAAGCAGTTCTGGATGAGGGAGATCGGAGCCTCTTCGAGGAGGCGCTTCAGTGCTACCAAATCGGATCGCACCGTGCTGCTGTCATCTTGACATGGTGTGCGACAGCAGACTGTCTGAATCGTCGCGTGAGGGACTTGGCAGGCGAAGGAGACAGCCAAGCTCAACAAGCGCAAACAGATTTGCAGGCTTTCGAAGGCCAGGCAGTCTACGAAGAAAAGTTAATTGCCT
>CAILAZ010000318.1 GCA_903832295.1 uncultured Acidobacteriota bacterium | reverse complement strand
TAAAGATGCTCATAGCGTTCCGCCTGCCGCAGCATGGCCAGCACGGCGTGCCCATGATTGTTCCGCTCCACCGCCACCAGCGCCTGGTTGTACTCGCGCCCCAGCCGCGCCGTCTGCCGTGCCAGTTCCTCGGGAGTGTAATGCCCATACAGCTCCGCGCATTGCAGTCCGCTCCGGCGGTCAATCACCTGCACCGCGCAGTAGTCGCCATCCGCGCCGCCGCCCGCCGCATCCACGCCAACGATGTACTCCCGCCCCGCCGCCGGAGGCAGCCACAGCAGCAATCTTCCGTTCTCACGTTCTTCCACCGCATCGGGCAACTCACGCAAACGCTCTTCTATGCGATGCACGTCAAACACCGCCTCGCCCGAACTCAAAAAGCAACTCACCGCGTCCTCGGCATATTCCTCCGCCGCCCGTGCGCCAAAGTTACGCTGCACCTCCCTGCGGAACGCCACCTGCTCCTCATCCAGCCCCCAGCGCTCCATCAGTCCGCATTCTTCCGCGCTCAGCGCATCCGTCATCAGCTCGCGCATCTTCGCGCCCTTCACCCGATAGCCCTCGTCCATCCACCAGGGAAAGAAGTGACGCACGTAGCCCATCTCCTCCGCCCGTTGCCACTCGTCGAAAAAGCATCCGCCCATGCCATTCGCCGTGCTCTCCAGCACAATCTCGCCATCCGGCGGCACGGCGGCGCGCAGCCCGGCCAGAGTCTCTTCTGTCCGCGCGCCCCACCGTGCCACCTCCGAGCAGTGCAGGTTCTGGATCGTCAGTCCCCTTCCGGCCTTCGTGTCTCCGGCTGTCTCCACGCGATATTCGCTATCCAGCGCGGGGAACACCATCTGCCTCCGGTTCGACCTCGATCTCCTCAGCGCTCCACGTTTCAGGTCTTCCGGCAGGTTCTCCACAAACCTGTGGACGGCGCGGAATAATCCTTCCGCCGCCTCCCGCGTGTGCGCCACCTGCACCGTCAGCGTGCCTGGCCGCGTTATCGTGCTCAGCAGGAATCTCGCCGCCACCCACGTCGAAATTCCCATCTGCCTCGCCTTCAGCACAATGTTCCGCCGCCCGCACCTGGCTTCAAACTCCCGTTGCGCCGGGTTGGCCACCAGCTTTACCAGCCGCCCCTTTTTGGAGCGCACCATCAGCAGGCTCTCCGCCAGCACCATGCGATAGCTGCCCTGCTTGGTCCGCCGGTTCAGCTTTCGTCCCAGTGCCAGCAACGCTTCCATGTCCATGCCCGCAACGTCGTTCTTCCCTTTGCTCTTCTCGCTCACCACGCCTGCCCTGCCGCCGTTAGTACCCTGCTTCGGATGCGGCCTCCACCATCACATCAACCCGTTCGCCCAGCGCCATCGCCACGCGATCTTTGTCCGCCTCGCTCCATGCCCGCGATACCGCCTTCACCTTCATCGTCCGCGATGCCGCCGCGGCCTTCGCCTGCATGGGAGTCCGTGCCGCCGCCAGATATCCGTCCACCACGTGGATCGCAGCATCCAGCGCGCTCAGCGCAACCTTCGCCTCCATCTGGCTCTGCGGATTTTTAATCGCCAGTGCCGCCATCAGTCCCTGGTCCGCGTCGTTCACCATCCGGTC
>CAILAZ010000317.1 GCA_903832295.1 uncultured Acidobacteriota bacterium | reverse complement strand
GGGGAGTGGAGCTGGACGATCCGAATGATCGCGGAGCTTGGGGGGTGGAGGGCTAGGGGGGTGGAGAGCTAGGGGGGAGAGCTTGGTGGGGGAGAGCTTGGTGGGTGGAAGGCTTGGTGGTTGGAAAGCTTGGGTCGGTAGTGAAGATGTGAACGGTGCTGGGGTCCTTCGCTACGCTCAGGATGACACTACATCCCTCATTTCCGATTTCTCATTCCTCTCATCCCTCATTTCTCATTTCTCATTCCTCTCATCCCTCATTTCTCATTCCTCGTTCCTCTCATTCCTCATTCCTCTCACCCCTCATTCCTCATTCCTCTCATTCCTCATTTCTCATTCCTCTCATCCCTCATTTCTCATTCCTCTCATCCCTCATTTCTCATTCCTCTCATCCCTCGTTTCTCATTCCTCTCATCCCTCGTTTCTCATTCCTCTCATCCCTCATTCCTCTCATCCTCATTTCTCATTCATTTCATTCCTCATTTCCCATTATTCATTCCTCTGGCAGCGTACTTTAAGCGACTCTTGGTACTTCGAGGGGCGCCTGGTTGTCCCAGGAGATATCGATGAGCTGGCGGAAGCGGAGGGGGTGGATGGTGTGGGTGAGGCGGGCGGAGGTTCCGTGGATGGCGGCCTGGGCGATCCGGCGAAATTCGGCGGGAGTGTAGGCTCGGCGGAGCGAGGTTGTGCCGTCCTGAGCGTTGATGGGAATGAGGAAGGGGGAGACAAAGGTCTGGAAGAGGAAGAGAGGAAGCCGGTGGCGGACGAGGTCGAGGATGATGAGGCGGCGGGAGGTGCGGGAGACGTTGCGGATGAGAGCGATCAGTTCCGGCTCTGAAAGGTGATGGGCCATGCAGACCGAGAGTGCGACATCGGCAGAGGGGAGGGGATCGGTGACGGCGTTTCCGGTGACGATGGGGACAGGGGCATGAGGCGGCGCGGGAACGAGATCGAGGCCGATGACATGGGTGCCAAGCTGGCGGTGGAGATGGTGGAGGAGAGCGCCGTGTCCGCAGCCAATGTCAAGAATGGTGTGAATGGGAAGGGGATCGCCACGGAGGAGGCGGAGGACCGCCGCAGTGTTGCCCAGCCAGCGGTGAGTGAGGTGAAGCTGACGGTAAGACTGAATGCGAGCAGCAAGAGGAACGGAGGAGTCGTCGAGGATCTCAGGTTCGAAGCTGCGGGGGAGTGTGGTCAATCGAAGATTCTCCAGGCGGTATCGAACTGGAATGCTGTGCGGTAAGATGCAGGGCGGCGGGATTGTGGAAATCTTTTGTGAGGAGAAAACGATGCTGGCGAGTTTTGCGGTGATTCCGGCAGGAGTTGAGGGCGGAGTGAAGAAGCTGGTGGCGGAGGTGCTGAAGATTGTGGATGAGTCTGGGCTGCCTTACACACTGGGGGCGATGAGCACAACGGTGGAGGGCGAGCAGGACGAGGTGATGGCAGTGATTATGAAATGCCACCGCAAGATGCTGGAGCTTTGTCCGAGAGTGTTGACCAACATTGCGATTGACGACCGGAAGGGTGCGACAGGGAGATTGCGGGGAAAGGTGGAGGACGTGGAAGAGGTGCTGGGAAAGAGGCTGGGAAGAGGATGAGGACGTAGAAGCCGGTAGCCCGCACTTGCTATACTGGCGGGCATTCCTATGCCTACGAATGAAGTTCCGGTTCTACACGATAGGCCTGCAACGGGCTTGCAGGGCTGGGTGCTGGTGGTTACGTCGTACCTTTCCATGGTGGCGGCGGTGGTGATTGGGCCCGTGCTGCCAAAGATTGCACAGCAATTTCAGGATGATCCGCAGGTTGCGGTTTTGACGTCGCTGGTGGCTACGCTGCCAGCGCTTTTTGTTGCGCTGCTGAGCGCGCCGTTTGGATTTCTGGCGGACAGGATTGGACGCCGGAGGCTGCTGATTGGAGCGGTGTCAGTGTATGGATTCTGCGGGCTGGCGCCGATGTGGCTGAGTTCGCTGCGGGGAATTGTGATTTCGCGCGCGGGAGTTGGGATCACCGAGGCGGCAATTATGACCTGCGGGACGGCGCTGCTGGGAGACTACTTCCACGGGGACGCCCGGGAGCGATGGTTCGCGGTGCAGACAGGGTCTTCCACGTTTGCGGCGATTGTGGTGGTGGCGATTGCGGGGGCGCTTGGAGAAAGCAGCTGGCGGGCTCCGTTTGCTATGTATGGGCTGGGATTTGTGCTGCTGCCGCTGGTGATTTTCACGTTGTGGGAGCCGGCGCAGTTGAAGGCCGCAAGCAGGGAAGCGAAGCCGAAGGAGAAGTATCACTGGGGCGGGCTGGCGTTTGTGTGCCTGGTGACGGTGTTTGCAAGCACGGCGTTTTACGTGGTGGTGATCCAACTGAGCTTCATCCTGACCGAGCGCGGAATTGTGTCCGTGGGAAGGATTGGGATGGGCGCGGCACTGGCGGCGCTGGGTGTACCGCTTGGATCGGTGCTGTTCCGGTTGCTGCGGATTCCGGTGGCGGGAAAGCTGGCGGCGAGCTTTACGCTGTCAGGCGTGGGATTCTTTGTGATTGCGTTTTCACACGGCTACTGGCCGACGGTGGCAGGAGCATTTGTGAACGGCATGGGGTCCGGCATCGTGCTGCCGACGTTGATTACGTGGGCGCTGTCACAACTGACGCTGGAGGTGCGCGGCCGGGGGACAGGCATGTGGAACACGGCGATGTTCCTGGGGCAGTTCATCAGCCCGCTGATTATCCTGGGGCTGAAGGCAGTGTCTGGCTCGCTGGGCGGCGCAGTGCTGGTCTATGGAGTGGCGTGCGCGGTGGCGGCCGGGATTGCGGTGGGCGCGTATCTGCGCGGAGGAACTGCGGCGGCGGAGGCGAACTGAGGACTGGAACTATTCCGGAGGTTCTCTCGTACTTGAGACGAAGGTGTGGTGCGTTTCCAATCTGTTTCAACGGAGAGAAGCGATGCGCAAGAGATTTGCAGGAATGATGGTGATTGGGCTGATGTGGCTGGCGGTGCTGGGTGTGCCGGGAGTTGCGGCGGCGCAGAAGGAGAGCGCCAACTCGATTGTGATCACGTTCAAGGACGGGCATCAGCAGAGCTTTCCGGTGGCGGACGTCGCCCGGATCGAGTTCAAGCCGGGGCCGGGGGTTGCAAAGAGCGCAGAGAGCGGGTCGGAAACTCGCGGACGGCAGAAATTTGTGGGCAGGTGGACGGTGGGGGACGGCAACGGGGGTACCTATTACTTCACGTTTGGAGAAGACGGCAAGGCCACCAACACGGTGGAGGGCGGCGGGCGCGGCAGCTGGACGTTTGTGGATGGCGAGGCTCACGTGAGCTGGGAAAACGGCTGGCATGACGCGATTCGCAAGGTGGGGACGAAGTACAAGAAGTCGGCTTATGCGCCAGGCGCGTCGTTCACGGCCAAGCCGTTCCATGTGACGGACGCGCAAAAGAGCGATCCGATTTAAGTTTGCAGCGGTACGGAGGGCCTGATCTGGAGTGCTCCTGCCCGGCATTGGCCGGGCTTCTGGGGCACGGTCGGATGCAGCTGCGGGCTTGGATCAGGCCAAGTTCATGTAGGTCGAGTAGGGTTCTCCATTGATTGATGTGAAGGGCAGGAGGTGCAGCGGTCCGCTGGCGCCCTGGGCTTGCCATGCCTGCGAGCCGAGCGGGCGGGCAGCGAGGAGTTGGGCGCGAGCAATGCGCGGGGCGGGGCCGATGGGAAAGAGAACGAGCGGGCCGCGAAGGAGAGCGACGGTGTTGGGGTGCGCGGAGTCGATGGCCTCAAGGCGCAGGGCGAGGGGGAGAGTGAGTTCCAGACGGTCCCCGTCTTTCCAGTTGCGGTGGAGCGTGGCGAAGCCGGATTGGAGGACGAGGGGGGCGGGGTGTCCGTTGACGCGAAGGGCGGCACCACTGGCCCAGGCGGGGATACGGAGGCGGATGGCGAAGGAGGCGGGGCGGTTGGTGCGGAGGGTGAGGGCGATGTGTTCATCGTGAGGATAGGCGGTGGACTGGGTGAGGGTGATGGCGGCTCCGGAGGGAGCGGTGCAGGTGAGGGTGGAGGGGAGATAGAGGTTCACAAAGATGCCTTCGGCATCGTGGAGGTAGGGGAGGAGACGATAGTCGGCGGCGACCTGGGGAAGGGTTCCGGAGCAGCAGGGCCATGGGTCAGGGAAATAGGTTTTCGAGGCGGAGAAGTTGTAGTCCGAGTAGTAGAAGGCGCGGCCATCAGACTGGAGGGGGCTGGCTCCGAGGACGGTGTTGTAGAAGACGCGCTCCATGCTGTCTCCGTAGCGGCCATGAGAGGTGGCGCGGAGGAGGTAGCGGGTGAGTTTGAAGTGGGCGTAGCTGCCGCAGGGGGTCTCAAAGCCGCGATGAGTTTCGGTGAGGCTGCGGTAGAGGGCTCCGGAGTCGGGGGCGCTGAAACTCTCGTTGGGGCCCCAGCCTCCGGTGGCGAAGCTCTGAGCGGTGATCATATCGAAGGCATTGGTGGCGGCGCGGAGGTGCTTGAGGCTTCCGGTGGAGAGGTAGGCCTGCATTGCGCCGCTGAGAGAGTTGGCATAGCTGTAGGCGTGGTGGTCGCCGAGGACATTGCGGCCTTCGGAGAGCGGGTTGAAGAAGGTTTCGTCGGGGAGGTAGCGCGGGGCCATCTTGAGGTAGCGCTCTCCGGCACCGCGGGCGGCGGCGAGGTAGAGGTTCTCGGCCATGGTGTAGGACTCGTCCCAGAGATACTCATTGGCGGTGTTTTCGCCGACGGAGGCGCGCCACTGGCGCTGTGGTTCATCCCGGTCAAGAGCGCGGGGCGGTAGATGGGGAAAGGCTGCGTCGGTGGTGCGGTTGAGCAGGGAGAAGGCGTTGGGAAGGGCGGCGAACTGGTGGGCGTCAATGAGGGCAATTACAAGCTTGTCATAGTTATAGGCGGGAAAGCGGAAGTTCTGGTAGAAGCGCGGGGAGAGGGCGGCTTCATAAAGGGCGAGGAGGCGCTCGACGCGGGTGCGGGTGCGGGGATCGCGGTGGATGGCGTAGCCACGGGAGAGAGCGGAGATCCACTGGCCGAAGCAGTGGGCGGGGGCAAAGCCGTGTCCGCCGCTTTCGGTCTTTTCAAGCGGAACCTCGTCATACCAGCCGCCGAGATCGGGGCCGGGGGCGGGGAGTCCGGCGCGGAGGCGAAAGGGCTTGAGGAGCGAATCTTCATTGAGGGAAAGAAGGACGGACTGGGTCTGCTCGAATTGCGACTGGGCAAGCGAGGGGGCGAGCGAGACCTGGGAGTAGTCGAACTCAGAGAGCGGCGCGTGGGTGGAGCCCTCTGCGAAGAGCGAAGGGCGGAGACAGAGAGCCGCAGAGGCGGCGGTGACGGATTGCAGGAAGCGTCGGCGAGAGGGCATGAGGTTACTCCCGCCGTACAGTGTATGCCCTGGGCGGATGGATTAGAAGGCGACCGCCGTGGCTTGCGCGGCCTGCTGGAGAAATTGCGTCCTCCACTGTGGGCCGGAGAGCTTCTGCGCGAGAGCGACGGCGATGTGAAGGGGTTGAACGCCGAGATCGCGGCTGCGTCCAAGTCCCTGAACGCAGGAGGGACAGTTGGTGAGGACGGTTGCCTTGTGGCCTTCTCCAATGGCCTCGATGAACGCTTCGCGCTTGCGGTGGAGCATGGAGTCGGTGATGTCCGGACGGGAGAGGGAGAGGGTTCCGGCCTCAGAGCAGCAGTGGGGAATGGGCTCGACGCTTCCAAATCCGCCAAGCTGGGTGAGGACTTTTCCGGCCCGGCCATCCAGCGAATCGTGGCAGGGCGCGTGGTAAAGGAATGAACCCTCGCCGGCAAGGCGGAGGCCGCGCTCCAGCAGGTAGGCGGAGACATCCATGACGCGACCGAAGAGTTCCCGGGTATCGGTGTGCAGGAGTCCCTCGCGGCAGGTTCCGCAGGAGATAACGCAGGCGTCAAAGTCGAGATAGGCGAACATGGCGCGAATCTGGCTGAAGAGAATGGTGTCTCGCAGGACGGTGCGGGAGTGGAGACTGGCTTTGGCATTGACGTGGGCAGGGAAGCCGCAGCAGAGAAATGGCGGAGGCAGCACGACCCGGGTTCCCACCTGGAGCAAAAGGTGGATGGTGGCCATGGAGATGTCTGAAAAGAGGCGTTCGGAGCCACATCCGGGGAAGTAGAAGACGGTCTTCTGCTCGTCAGCGGCGGAGAGCTGCTGCGGTTCAAAGACGAGAGCCTCACCGGGCTCACAGTCGGGTAGAACGTCGCGCAGAGTCTGGCTGGCAACAGGCGCAATGGAGGAGCGCAGGAGGCGCAGGGGGTAGAAGGCGCTGGAGCCTTCCGCGGGCTGCAAGGGGGCGACCAGCTTGCTGGCAATGCGCTGGGCAGCGCCGCCGATCTGCACGACGGCAGTGCGGAAGAGATTGTTAAACGCGGGAGAGCGGCTGTCCAGGTATTGCAGCGTGAGATGCGTGGCAAGGGGAGTGTGCTTGTATCCCCATCCGGAGAGGATCTCGCGCTCGAGGACAGAGACCTCGCCGCTGTCAATATCGACCGGGCAGGGGGTGAGGCACTTGTGGCAGATGGTGCAGTGGTCGGCTACTTCCTCGAGCCATTGCAGGAGTTCGAAGTGGGTGGAGCGCTCGCGCTGGGCGTCATAGAGAAGGGCTTCGATGAGAGAGCCGATGGCGAGGTTCTTGTTGCGGGGGTGGTAGAACATGCCACGGGCAGGATGATAGACGCAGCAGTCCACCTTGCATTTTCCGCAGCGGACGCAGTGGGCGATTTTGTGGGAGAGCTCCTCAAGCTGGCCATGCTGAAGGATGCGGGCTTCCAGCTCGAGCAGGTTGAAGGAGGGGGTAAAGATGTGGCCGAGTGCCTCGTAGTCCTCGAGCTTGCCGGGGTTCATGAGGCCATCGGGATCGACCTCCCGGCGGTAGGCGGAGAGTTCGGCGACGCGCTCGGGCTCGAGATACTTGAGCTTGGTGAGTCCGATGCCGTGCTCGCCACTGACAACGCCTCCGAGGGAGATGACCTTCTCCATCACGCGGTCAATCACCTGGTCGGTGCGTTCAAGCATGGGCCGGTCATTGGAGAGGACCGGCACGTTGACGTGGACGTTGCCGTCTCCGGCGTGCATGTGGGTGGCGAGGACGATGCGACGGTCGCGGACTTCTTTGTAGGCGCGCTCCAGGGCGGCCACCGCGCTGGGGTAGCCATGCAAGAGGCGGAGAAGGTCAGAGCGGAAGGATTGGAGCACGGAGGTGCCGCGCACTACGTCGTCAGGGATGCGGCTGAGCAGCTCGCGGAAGCGGTCGCAAAGGGCGAGCGCCGCGCCGGTTTTGGCGGCAAGAGCTTCGGCGTCTTCCCCGGGAGCCGGAGCGGTGAAAAGCTGGGCGGCACGGGTGGCGAAGCGCAGTTGGGCGTAGCGCTCCTCCTCAATGTTGATGGCATCGACAAAGCGCGCGAACTCGGCAAGAGCGTCGAGCGGGATGACGATGTCCTCGTTCATTTTGAAGGCATTGGTGCGGCGGGCGATTGCGCCCAGCTTTTTGCGGTCAAGCCAGAAACGTTTGGCCTCGGCAGCGTCATGAGCGACGAAGAGGAGGGTGTTGGGGTAGCGCTCCAGGAGGGTGCGCACACGGGCGACGCCACGCAATGCCTGTTCGGGCGCATGTCCCGCGATGTCGATGAGGAGCGCGGCCTTTGGGGTTTCAGCGCGGGGAGCCTTGACCTTGTAGTCGATGGCACGGATGTACTCGTCATCGAAATGCTCGAGGGCAAGCAAAGCCTCACTGCCGTCGGCAGGAAAGGGGAAGATGCGCGAGAGCTCGAGGATGACGCGGCTGGCTTCGTCGAAATCAGGGCCGAAGAATTCGAGGCAGAGGGTCTGCGTGGCCTCGTACTGCGGATACAGGATAAACGTGGCAGAGGTGATGATGCCGTCGGTGCCTTCTTTTTGCAGGCCGGGAACGCCGCCGAGGGCCTTGTTGGTGATGTCCTTCCAGAGGCCATTCTTGCGAATTTCAGTGCCGCGCAATTCAATGCGCTTGACGAGCATCTGCTGATCGTTGCAAACCTCGAAGACGACGGTGTCGTGGGGGAGGATTTTGCGAAGCTGATGATTGGCGCGGCGCACGGTCCACTGCTTGCCGAAGGGCATGGCCATTCGCCACTCGATGAGATTGTCAATGCAGGTGCCCCAGCGGACGGCCATCTTGCCGCCGGCGTTTTCGGCGATGTTGCCGCCGAGGGTGCCGCGGTTCTGGATGGCCAGGGCGCCGGTGGCCCTGGCGCTGGCGGCCAGGTTCGGGAAGAACTGGTGCACGGCCCGCTGCTCCAGCAGCTCGGTGTAGGTGG
>CAILAZ010000316.1 GCA_903832295.1 uncultured Acidobacteriota bacterium | reverse complement strand
GCTGGAGATTGTAGGCGGGGACGGTTTCGATGGTCCACTGCTGCCAGGACTGGGTTTGTCCGTTGGCGATGGGGTGGGCGGCGGGATACTTTTCGCCGACGGAAGCCGGGGCGAGGATTTGCGTGCCGGGCTGGGTGAGCGCTGCGAGGTAAGAGGGATCGAAGTGATCGGGGTGGATGTGGGTGATGAGGATGAGGTCAGCCTTGGGGAGGTTGTCGATTTTGGCGGGCTTGGCGGGATCGATGTAGATGGTCTTTCCGGCGGCCTGGATGAGAACGCTGGCGTGGAAGAGAGGAGTGATTTTGACCTCGCCGGCAGAGGTGGAGAAGCTCTGGGTCTGGGCAAAGAGAGAGGCGCTGAAGGCGAGCAGCACAAGGGATTTCATGCGGATTATCGTAGGGCGAGATGAGAGGTGTGTCAAAGGGTGGGCAGCGATGAGTTCGCGCATCTTAGTGGGAAGGAGGCTGGAGAGAGATGAGAAGAGCAATTCAGGTTATAGGCTCGGCGATGCTGCTGGGAGCGATGCTGGCGGGTGCAGGATGCGCAGAGCACCCCGCGGAAAGGCGGCGTGAACGTGGGTGCCGGGGGCGGAGCTAATGCGAGTTGGATTCGAGAGTCTTCAGGCGGTCCGCTGCGTTGTGATTTTGCGGATTCAGTGATAGCGACCGCTTATAGTTCTCAACTGCCATTTCCCGGTTGCCGAGGGCTTCGTATGCGTCGGCCAGATTGTCATAAGTATTTGCGCTGGCGGGAAAGAGACTGACATTTAATTTGAAGACTTCCAGTGCCGGCGTTTGCTGCCCCTGTCCGCGCAGGCGGTATCCCCAGGCATTTACGTCGGCTTCCCGGAGCTGGCTTCTGATCGTTTGTGTTGGGGGTCGTTGACGATGTCGAGAATATGGTCGAATCCTCTTTTCATCAACTCGGTTTGGAGGGCGGTGATCACACGAGGTATGCAGACGCCATCCGCATCGCGTATGCCAGGAACGAAGTAGCAGGCGACTTCGTCAACAAAGGACTCGGGGTGAGCTCCCTGCAGGTTGGTCAAAATCACGACAGGCAGATCATCGTCTGGATAGATGAACAGCGCCGCCCAATTCCCCCCGATGGGAGCTACAGCGCGGTGCGTTGGGCGGGAGATCACGGGAAGTTCCATTGCGGAGAGCTGCGCTCAGGCAAGAGCAACTAACCCACGCTCAGGTACGTGCGTCGCGGGATGCCCTGGGAGATTGAGGCAGAACAGCCTTTGGGGCTGGGTAGTAGATTTGCGCGACGCTGGGGTCCTTCACTTCGTTCAGGATGACACTTCAAATCAAGAACAACGGCGACAGCTATGTGCGGGAGGGGACCTGGGAGAAGCGCTTTTTAAGATTGAGGAAAGGTGACTCAAGCCAGCGGTAACTGAGAGCGGCGAGGATGATGGTGACGGCGAAAGCGACGGAGTTGCGGAAGAGGTAGCGCCCGAGGCTGGAAGCCTGGTGCTGGACGGCGTAGTCGCTGGTCATGAGTCCGATGATGTGGAAGACGTAAAGGCCGAAGGAGATTTGTCCGAGGTAGGCAAGGGCGGGTAAAAGCCACGAGCGGAAGATGCGGGTGGGAGGGGGCCAGGCGGCCCGGTCGGCGGCAGAGTAGGTGACGGTGGGGCGGAGGGTGGCAAGGAAGAGGGCGGCGGCTCCGATGGCGGCGACGGGGTAGCCGAGGAGGAGGCGGGTGGTGGTCAGGGGGTCTCCCTTGATGACGAAGTAACTGCCGGCGAGGAAGAAGCAGGTGAAGCCTCCGAGGAAGAGGGCGAGGCGGTGGAGCGTGGTGAGGCGCGGGGCGCTGCCGGCGAGCAGGACGGCGAAGAGAATGCCGAAGGCAATGCCATCCAGCTGGACGAAGGTGTTGGCCCAGACGCGGGATTCCCATGTGTGCTGAGTGCCAAGGTACCAGCGGGTGAGAGTGGCGACGACAAGCATCGCTACGGGAGCGAGGATGAGTCCGCGGGCGGATAGCTTGCGCATGAGGCCGGGCCAGACAAGGTAGAACTGCTCCTGCAGGGAGACGAACCAGAGGGGGAAGATTACGGACGAAGGAAAGCCGACGAAGACGACCCACCAGTTTCCGACGAGGAAGGTGAAGGCGAGGGCGGCACGCCATCCGATGTGCTGGCCGGGGATGAGCCACTGCAAGGCCCAGGCAAAGACGAGGAAGAAGAAGTAGAGGGGAAAGATTCGCAGGGAGCGGCGCAGGTAGAAGGCCTTGAGATCGACACGGCCGCGGAGAGCACGTTCGCGGATGAGCAGTTCGGTGACCAGGTAGGCGCTGAGGAGGAAGAAGAGGGGAACTCCGAAGGCTCCGGCGGCACCGATGGCGGAGAGGATGGCGGCGAGCGCGGGGGAGACTCCCATGGCGGTGTAGGCAGCCGGGTCGTGGGGCATGGAGTGGTGGATGAAGATGAAGAAGAAAGCGAAGAAGCGGAGGACGTCGAGCTCGGGGTGAAAGAAGCGCTCATTGGCGGAACGGCTGAGGAGCGAGTTCGAGGTCACGGGGCTTTGTCCTGATGCGAGAGATGAGGGATATGGTATCAGGTGTTTGGCATATTGGAGCTTTGGAGATTTCAGGAGATTGAGCGGGAGGCAAAACGGAGGGGAGCGCGGGTTGTTGAGGAATGCGAAGATTCCGTAAACTCAGGGGAGACCAAGCGAACAGGGTTGCAGAGGAGACGAGCGGGATGCGGTTTTCAGCACCGACGAATTTTGATGCGCAGTTGATACGGGAGATTGCGAAGTTTCCGGTGACCGAGGTTTACGGGAAGCTGCAGGCGGACGCGGTGGGCGGGGGCAGGATGTCGCAGGTGCTGCCAACGGTTTCACTGGATGGAGTGCGGGCGCACGCAGGTCTGTGCCGGGAGCATGGGATCGCATTCAACTACCTGCTGAACGCAGCCGCCTCTGACAACATGGAGTACACGCGCGCGGGACAGGATGAGCTGGCACGGCTGGTGGACAAGCTGTGGGAGATGGAGATCACGCACTTTACGGTGGCGACCCCGTACCTGCTGAAGTTTCTGAAGGCGCGGCATCCACAGGCGAGGGTGAAGATCAGCGTGTTTGCGCAGGTGGGCGACGCACGCAAGGCACGGCAGTGGGAAGAGATGGGCGCCGACGAGATTGTGCTGGATTCGCTGCTGGTGAACCGTGAGTTCCGGGTGCTGGAACGGATAAGGCGGGCGGTGAAGATTGACCTGCAACTGCTGGTGAACAACAACTGCGACTACGGGTGCTCGCTGTCTCCGTATCACATGAACGTGCTGGCAGCGGGCTCACGCACGGGGAGCAAGACGCAGGGGATCATGCCGGACTACTGCTACCTGCACTGCACGGCGCAAAAACTGCGGGAGCCAGCGCGGTTCCTGATAGCGGACTGGGTGAGGCCGGAAGACCTGGGACTGTACGAGAAGATTGGGTATGACAACTTCAAGCTCTCCGGACGGAACATGCCGACGGAGGTACTGGTGAAGCGGCTGAAGGCGTACAGCGAACGGCACTTTGAGGGGAACCTGCTGGAGCTGGTGCAGGACTTTGGGCACAAGGTGCGCGGGCAGAATCTGCGGACGCGGACCGGGAGCGTGATGCGGTGGCTGCGGCACTCAGCACCACGAAGTATTTCGACGTGGAGGAGACTGTGGGAGCTGAGCGAGAAGCGCGGGTTTATGTCGGCTCCGCAGATGGAGGCGCCGGTGGTGGTGAACAACCGGGCGCTGGACGGCTTTATGGAGCCGATTGCGGCAGCGGAGGGGTGCAGGAACCGGCTATGCGATGAGTGCAGACACTGCCACCGGGTGGCAGAGCGGGCAGTGGTGGTGCGGGAGGAGGCGCGGGAAGCAATCCTGGCGGAACAGGCGAAGCTGGTGAGCGAGATGGAGAGCGGCGCGTTCTGGAGCTGAGGTTACGAGAGGACATAGAGGGTTGGGATTGGACTCAGCCCGAATGGGGGACTAAGTAGGGGATCAAGCGTATTCACGTAACCCTGATGCGGCCGGATAGTTAAAGAAAATCTATGGCTGCGCGGGATGCGATGAACAAAACTGCGATGGTTGCGCTGTTTCTCCTGATGGGATTGCTTTGCATTGTTACAGTGGCGTGCGGGAGCGGACAGCGCGCACAGGCGTCGGCAGCGGTGAGCGCGCCGGCTCCAATTACACCTACACCGACTCCAGTTCCAACTCCAACACCAACGCCTACACCCACTCCTACCCCTACACCTACACCGACGCCGACCCCGACTCCGACTCCTACGCCGACGCCGGTGACGGGGCTGCCGACACCTCCGACGGGGGCGCGGGTGTTTACGAAGATGGAAGAGCGGGCGGGATGGGGGTCGTGCGATATCGGATGGTGCGCGGGCGGAAGCGGGGCGGGAACGTACTGGATAGCGCAGAACCAGACGACTCCGGCGATGGATGGCAACAGCATGGAAATTTACAACTCCGGGGTGTGGGCGAACGCGCTGTGGTGGCAGAAGGTGGGGGCCGACAGCACGGCGACAAACTTCGTATGGGATTTTTATGTGCAGGTGGATGCGGAATCGGTGGGCGCGGCACAGGCCCTGGAGTTTGACGCCTTCCAGTTTGTAGGGGGCTACAACTACATGATGGGAAGCCAGTGCGATCTGGCGGCGGGCAAGTGGGATGTGTGGGATGAACTGCATGGACAGTGGATCCACACGAGCGTGGCGTGTACGACGTTCAAGCCCGACGTGTGGCATCACATTCAGTGGTACGTGCAGCGAGTGGCGGGAACGACGAACTACAAGTTTGTAACGCTGGTGGTGGATGGAACATCGCACCCGATTGGGCTGACATATGGAGCGCTGAACAACGGCTGGGGAGACAACATGGGGGTGCAGTATCAGCTGGATGTGAATGCCACGGGGGCGGGGTATCACGAGTGGGTGGATAAGTCGACGCTGACGGTTTGGTAGGAACCAGGGAAAGAGCAAGAGCAAAAGCGTGAGGGGTGGACGGCACGGCTTTCCACCTTAACGCCGGAATACACGGAGAAAGCCCCATCCGAGAGAGCGGATGGGGCTTTTGATGTATCGACGGATGTCGATGTTACTTGGTGGCTCCGCCGGTTGCGCCCTTTTCCTCAAGGGCGGCCTGGGCCGCCGCGAGGCGGGCGGTGAGGACGCGGAAGGGGGAGCAGGAGACGTAGTTGAGTCCGACACGGTGGCAGAACTTGACGGACTCAGGATCTCCGCCGTGCTCGCCGCAGATGCCGACCTTGAGGTTGGGACGGGTCTTGCGGCCCTTGGTGGTGGCCATCTCAACAAGCTGACCAACGCCTTCCTGATCGAGGGTGGCGAAGGGGTCCTGCTTGAAGATTCCCAGCTTCATGTACTCGGGGAGGAACTTGTTGATGTCATCCCGGGAGAAGCCGAAGGTGGTCTGGGTGAGGTCATTGGTTCCGAAGCTGAAGAACTCGGCTTCTTCGGCAATGAGATCGGCCACGAGGGCGGCGCGGGGAAGCTCGATCATGGTTCCGACCATGTACTCGACGGTGTCCTTCTTTTCGGCGAAAACTTCTTCGGCGACGCGACGGACGATGTCGGCCTGATTCTTCATCTCCTTGATGCCGGTGGTGAGAGGAATCATGATTTCGGGAACGACGGTGATTCCCTGCTTCTTGAGCTGGAGAGCGGCCTCAATGATGGCGCGGGCCTGCATCTCGGTGATCTCCGGGTAGGTGATTCCGAGACGGCAGCCACGATGGCCAAGCATGGGGTTCTGCTCATGCAGCTCTTCAACGCGGGCAAGGACGATGCGCAGTTCCTTGAGCTTGGGCGAGCGGGGCTTGGTAAGTTCGAGCTCCTTGATCTCAACGAGGAGATCTTCACGCTTGGGCAGGAATTCGTGGAGCGGCGGATCGAGGGTACGGATGGTGACAGGATAGCCCTTCATCGCCTTGAAGAGTCCGGCGAAGTCGGCGCGCTGCATGGGGAGCAGTTTCTTGAGCGCGAGGCGACGTTCCTTCTCCGTGCCGGCCATGATCATGGCGCGCATGAAGGGGAGACGATCTTCGGCGAAGAACATGTGCTCGGTGCGGCAGAGGCCGATGCCTTCGGCTCCGAATGCGATGGCGGTTTTCGCGTCGCGTGGAATGTCAGCATTGGCGCGGACCTTGAGGCGGCGAAGGGGATCAGCCCAGGCCATGAACTTGACGAGGTCCTTGTCATCGGGGGAAGCCTCAAGGGTGTTGAGCTTGCCCTTGATGACGCGGCCGGTGGTTCCGTCGAGGGAGATCCAGTCGCCTTCGCGGAAGGTTTGCCCCTTGACGCGGAGTTCCTTTTTCTTCTCATCGACGACGAGTTCGCCGGCTCCGGCGACGCAGCACTTGCCCATGCCGCGGGTGACGACGGCGGCGTGCGAGGTCATGCCGCCGCGCGAGGTGAGAATGCCGGAGGAGACTTCCATGCCGGCGATGTCCTCAGGAGTGGTTTCGCCACGGACGAGGATGATGGACTTGATCTTGCCCTTGTGAGCGGCAGCGACGGCATCGACGGCGGAGAAGACGATCTGTCCGACGGCGGCGCCGGGGGATGCGGGCAGGCCCTTGGTGAGGACCTCAACCTTGCTTCCCTTCTCATCGAGACGGGGAACGAGGAAGTCATAAAGCTGGTTGGGCTCGACGCGGAAGATGGCTTCTTCCTTGGTGATGAGGCCCTCTTCGACCATGTCAATGGCGACCTTGACGGCGGCCAGACCGGTGCGCTTACCGTTGCGGGTCTGCAGCATGTAGAGCTTGTTGTCCTGAATGGTGAACTCGAAGTCCTGCATGTCGTGGTAGTGCTTTTCCATGCGGGAGGTGATGTCACGCAGCTCGTTGTAAACGGAGGGCATGATTTTTTCGAGTTCGGTGATGTGCTTGGGAGTGCGGACGCCGGAGACGACGTCTTCGCCCTGGGCGTTGAGGAGGAATTCGCCGTAGAACTCCTTGGCGCCGTTGGCGGGATTGCGGGTAAATCCGACGCCGGTGCCGGACGTTTCGCCGAGGTTGCCGAAGACCATGGCCTGCACGTTGACGGCGGTGCCGAGCATGTCATCGATGTTGTTCATGCGGCGATAGTGCTTGGCACGATCATTCTGCCAGGAGCGGAAGACGGCATCGCGGGCCATGACGAGCTGGTCATGCGCGTTCTGGGGGAAGTCAATCTTGGCGTACTTCTTGACGACCTTCTTGTACTCGGCGATGACTTCTTCGAGCGCAGCGGCGTTGAGGTCCGTGTCGAGCTTGGCTTTCTTCTGCTTCTTCTTGCCGTCGAAGACCTCTTCAAAATGGGCCTTCTCGATGTCAAGAACGACGCTGCCGAACATCTGGATGAGGCGGCGATAGGAGTCGTAGGCGAAGCGGGGATTCTGAGTGCGCTCGGCGAGGGCCTTGACGCTCTCATCGTTGAGACCGAGGTTGAGAATGGTGTCCATCATGCCGGGCATGGAGAATTTTGCGCCGGAGCGGACGGAGACAAGCAGGGGGTTGTCGCCGGCGCCGAGCTTCTGTCCCTGGAGAGCTTCCAGCTGGGCAAGCGCGGCGTCCATTTCCTTGTCAATGCTGGGGCTGACCTTGCCGCGCATGTATTCGCGGCAGGCTTCGGTCTGAATGGTGAATCCCGGAGGAACAGGGAGACCTGCATTGGTCATTTCAGCAAGACCCGCGCCCTTACCGCCCAGGGTGTCCTTCATCTTGCCATTGCCCTCGGCCTTGCCGCCGCCGAAGGAGTAAACGTACTTGACTGCACTTACTGTGGGAGTAGCCATATCCTCACTCTCTGGTGTTGAAGAGATTACGTACTCAAATCTTGGAGCCCGCAGCCAAAAT
>CAILAZ010000315.1 GCA_903832295.1 uncultured Acidobacteriota bacterium | reverse complement strand
GCGTGCTCTGGGTCCCGAGCGCCTGGCGGAGAAAATGAAAGACGATCAGCAGACGCACGAAAGGCGTCATGGAGAGCAGCAGGGCGGGAATAAGCGCCAGCAGAGTGAGCAGGACGAGGATGGTCCACGGCGCCTGGCCGCCGCCTAGATTGCTGATGGGCGCGGAGAGACCCTCCGGCTGCGCGAGCGGGAGCGGACCGGCAAAAGCGGCAGAGAGCGCGAGGGTCACAAAGGCCGCGATGCGGAGCGAAAAAATCATGCGGCATTCTCGCGGTCAAAGGGACGCGGGGGGATGGCCGTGGTCCTGTGGGAGTCGATTTCGGCGAGAAGGGAGACGGAGGAGGCTGCGCCTCCGATGAGGAATTTCTGCTTGCCGACGCGGACGACGGCGACGAAACGCTTTTCGCCGAGTTGCTGCATCTCGAGCAGTTCGAGCTTGCGACGGCGACGACGCGGCTTGATGAGCTGCTTGACGAGCTGGCGGAGACTCTTGACCAGCCGGGCGAAGATGCGCGCGGCGAGCGTGCCCGCGGGCGCAACAGGCTTACGCGGCAGACGCGGCTTGCGTACGATGGCAACGGGCTTGCGCTCCGTGGCGGCGGGTGCGGCGGCGATGGCGACAGGCTTGCGCGCGGCGGCTGGTTTGTTGGCAACCGAGATGGTGCTGATGCGGTCGCGGTACTTGCGGCGGGTGTGATTTCTTTTGCTCATGCGATTTGTGTGAGGCGCGCGGCCAGGTGATCGTTGAGGACTTCGAACTCAGTCCACCCGATCAATCTTCCGTTGACACGCAATGGCACGTCCGATCCCTGGAGCCAGTGAGTGTTGACAACGTCGTGAGGTGCGAGGCGCAGAAGGGTGGAGACGGTGAAGCCCGGGATGGGAATCTCCAGCGAGAGCTGACAGGGGAGAAGCTGAAACGCGCTCCAGTTCTTCGGCGTCGGAGCAAATGTGCTGCCGAGAGTGAGGGCGGTGCTGTCTGCTGCTTCGTTCATGGGACCTGCGCAAAGTGAGTTGAGGTACGTACGCTTGCTGCACGGCAGGAAGGTGCAATTGGCTGGCCGAACACGTGCGGGTTTGGTGAGAATGCTCTCAGGAAGAATGGCCTCGCGCGGGGACGCGAGGCCGAGGGTGAGGAGCAATTAACGGATGAGGTTGATGGTGTCCTGTGCAATCTGGTCGAAGGTTGTAACCGACTTGGCGTTGGCCTGGAAGCCGCGCTCGGCAATGATGAGGCTTGAAAACTCCTGCGACATATCGACGTTGGAGAGTTCGAGTGCGCTGCCGGTGAGTCCGCCCAGAGAGCCAGTTCCGGGGGCTCCGACGATGGGCGCTCCGGAGGCGATGGTGGCGGCGTAGTGATTGTTGCCGAGCTTGGTGAGGCCTTCGAGATTGGCGAATCCGGCAAGCGCAATCTGTCCGAGAATCTTGGTTCCGTTGGTGAAGGCGCCGACAATGGTTCCGTCTGTGTTGATGGAGAAGTCGGTGAGGGTACCACTGCTGTATCCATCCTGGCTGGTGGAGCCCGTGCTGCTGGATCCCGAGACCTGGGTGACCAGGCCCTGGCCCGCGGAGTTCGCGAGATTCCAGTTGAAGGACAGCTTGGCAGCGCCGTCAGCGAGGTTGGAGACGGTGATGGCGACAGGAGCCGTGCTGGTGAGCTTGCCGCTGGAGTCAAACGCAAGTGAGCCCGTGGCGACGGTTGCGCTGGTTCCGGTTGCGCCCGTGATCTCGGCGCTGGGAAGAGTGGCTTTGTAATCCCAACCGCTGGAAGAGCGGGTGAATGCAATGTTGAGGACGTGCGACGCGCCGAGGGAGTCGTAGATGGTGATGTTGGTGTTGTAGGTGTCCCCGTTGGCGGCGTCGGCGCTGAGGTTGGTCTGGATGGAGATGCCGGTGGTTGCGCTGGGTGGATTGATCATTCCGTCCTGAAGCTGAATGGGAGTGAGGCCGCCGTTGGTGTTGATGGCTCCGTTGAGCGCGGGATAGCCCATGACCTTCAACCCGTCGGTGGTGATGAGATATCCGCCGGAGTTGCGTGTGAAATCGCCGGAGCGGGTGTAGTAGGAACTGGTGCCGTTGTTGACGACGAAAAAGCCATTGCCGTTGACCGCGATGTCGGTGTTCACTCCGGTGGTCTGGACACTGCCTCCGCTGAAGTTGGTCTTAATGGAGGAGACGGAAGTTCCGGAGCCAACCTGGAGCTGATCGAGCGCGCCGTTGGTGCCGAGGAGTTGGTAGAACATGTCCTGAAAGTTGACAGAAGTGTCCTTATAACCGGTGGTGTTGAGGTTGGCGAGATTATTGGAGATGGTGGAGAGCGCGGTATTGGTGGCGAAGAGTCCCGAGAGAGGGATGGAAAAGTTTGGCATTAGTTGGCTCCGAGAGTGTTGTGCGAATTCTGTGCGGTGGTGGTGCGTGCGGCGCCAGTGGTGGTGGCGCCGGTCTGCTGCTGGAGGATGGAGTAGATGCCGGCAACGTCATTGAGCTGGTTGACCTGCACCATCT
>CAILAZ010000314.1 GCA_903832295.1 uncultured Acidobacteriota bacterium | reverse complement strand
CTCTCCCTGCGCTCCCAGGCTTTCCAACCACTAATCGATTTCCAGCGCCCCCTCTCCATCCCCAATCCCGCGCCTCCCTCATGAGGACAGCATTAGCGATGGCCAGCAGTCTCTTCAGCCCCTCCCCTCAACTCCATCACGGGAATGCACTTGTCTCTTCCCGCTCCTTTGGCACCTCTCGTGCTCATTGTTCTGTATCCACCGAAGCGCAGGATGCCACTTGAGCTCTATTGTTGATTCACCGAGTCTGACGGGGACACCGGCCCATGCTGTCGTGCAGGCGATCAAGACTGCGGCGGCGCGTACGGGCGCCGACTTTGCCTACCTGCTTCAAACCTCAGGCATTGAAAGCAGCTTTGCTCCCAATGCCCATGCCAGGGCGCACGCAAGCAGCGCCACAGGCCTCTTCCAGTTCACAAAGCAGACCTGGCTGGGGATGGTCAAAAGCCATGGAGCGGCACATGGGCTTGCAAATTATGCGAACCAGATCCAGATCGGTGCCAACGGAGTCGCACACGTCAGCGATCCGGCAGCGCGCCAGGCGATCCTCGATCTCCGCAAAGATCCCCAGATAGCCGCGGAAATGGCCGCCGAACTTGGCAAGGCCAACCGCGCAATCCTCCAGAGGAAAGTCGGCGGCAAAATCGGTCCCACCGAGCTGTACCTTGCGCACTTTCTCGGAGCCGGTGGGGCGACTTCCCTGCTCAAGGCCAAGCGGGCAAATCCTGATGCGAGTGCTTCCGACGTCTTGCCGGCGGCAGCACGAGCCAATCGCGCCATCTTCTTCGCGGCCAACGGCCAGCCCCGCAGCGTGGGGCAGATCTATTCGCACTTCGCCACCAAGTTCGAGCCGCGCTCGCCAAATCCTGCGATGCACTCATCCGCGCCACTTCTTGCCACCGCATCCGAACCGGCCCTTCCGCTATCCTCGGTGTCGGGCAATGCAGCGGCCAGCTACATCGCAACCACCCTCCCTTTGGCAGGGATTGTCGCCCCCAATGACGGCGGAAACTTCACCGCGAACCGCTTGGGAAAGAGGATGGCCGAGCTGACCAGTGCCCTCGCTCTGCAGGACGATGAAGATGTCAGTGCAATTTCAGTCCAAGCTTGATCTTGCCTTCTTGCTCTTGCTCGTAAAGAGTCCACATCAGGAAGCCTCTCTTACGCCTTCACGCCTTTAAGGCGGAGGCAGCGTGCCCGCGTTCCGCCCACTCATCCACACTTATCAATCTCCATAATCCCGGGAATAAATCTCCGCTCCTCCAGTTCTTCCATCAACCGAAAAGGAGAAGCCACCATGATGAAATCCGTCCTCGCCACCATCCTCGCTCTCACCGCCTTCGCCAGCGCCGAGAAGCAGAAAACCGTCAGCCTCACTCTCACCACCCCCACCGGAATCTCCGGCGCCATCCTCCAACCCGGCAATTACGAGGTCCGCGAAATCAGCACTCCCTCCGGCCCCGCCCTGCGCTTCACCCGCCTCTTCCGCAACGAACTCGCCTCCGAACTCGTCCAGGCAGATCAAGGGGAGGTTGTCGCTGAAGTCCCCGTCACTGAGCAACCGCTACAGGCTCCCCCGCGCCGCACCGCCCTCCTCGGCCCCTCCACGGCCACCGCCCTCGAAGTCCGCGGCCTCGCCATCGCCTACCACTTCGAACCTTCCCCTGCTGCGCCCACCACCGCAACCCTGTGCGCCAGCGCCGCCCAATAACAAAGCGGGTGGACGGAGCATTCATCGCTCCGTCCACCCGCTCTGCAATTGTGTTGTCCTCGATCAGAACCTGCGCAGCCACCTCGGCCGCTCGGTTGCCCCTACTCGCGCAGCAGCACCTCGCCTTCAATCTCCACCGGAATATTGAATGGCAGCTCCGCCATGCCCACCGCGCTCCGGCTATGCGCTCCCAGCTCCGCCCCAAACAGTTCAATGATCAAGTCTGAAAATCCATTGATTACGCTCGGCTGCTGCGTGAACCCCGGCGCCGAGTTCACCATCCCGAACACCCGCACCCACGCCTCAATCCTGTCCAGGTCTCCCAGTGCGCGACGCAGGCTTCCCAGGATCGACAATCCTGTCAGGCGCGCCGCCAGGTATCCCTGCGCCAGGCTCACCTCGCGTCCCAATTTCCCCAGGGGCCTCGCCAGTGATCCGTCCGTCGTCTGCGGAGCATGACCTGAGATCATCACCCGTCGTCCCACCACGCGCACAAACTGGAAGGGCAATGCGACATTCTGTGGCGGAGTAATCGGTGGAGGAAGCGTAAGACCGAGCGCGACCAGTCGCTCTTCAATTTGCGGCATGTTGACCTCTCGCTTGGTCGCCGCTCCCCCATGGAAGGAAGCAGCAACACACGCGATCAACCATAAACTATTCCGCCATCCTCCCGCATGCTTCTCGATACACGGAACGCCAATCGTATCTGACCTGCCTGAACGATGTACTGGAAAGTAACTACAGCAATTTCAACGATTACCTTCCCGGGCAATCATTTGCGCCCATGCAAAAACCCCTCCGTCGAGGGGCTCTTCATCGATTCCAACTCGCCTGTCAGGCTCTAAGCCGCTGCCAGTGCGGCTGTCGCCGCTGCCAGTTCGCGAATCCGCAGCCGCGCCTGGTGCAGTCCCCGCTGCGAATCCTCTTCGCTGATCCCGAGTGTCCGCGCAATCCGCGCATGGTCATACCCGTCGCCGTCATGCATGCAGAAGATCATCCGCTCGGTGTGCGGCAGTTGCACAATTGCGCGCTCCAGATCCACCCGCTTCGTATTCTTCCTCATGTTGCTCACTTCGCTCACCACGCCGCACTCCAGTTGCAGCGGCCCCAGGGACACGTCTTCCTCGCTCTGCAACTCGCGCAGCAGCGCCCTGTCCACCATCTCTTCATCTGGCTGGTCGCTCAACGAAAACGCCCGCAAAAACGTGCGTTCGGAGATCGCCTCTGCCCGCAATTCATTGTCCGTCATCCAGAACGCAAACGAGTACACCCGGTGACGGTTCGCCTCATAGACGGACTGATAGTGCTCCATGCGCTGGCTAGACGCGCTCGGACTGAACTGCACAATCATCGTCCCCAGCAGCTCTTGAAATGAATTCGACAATGGATGCACCCTCCCTACTGATGAGCTTTCCGCCAATCGGGCTTCATTATGATTCCGCCGGAATCAACGGCACTACCCGGCAAGTTCGTACGAACTGAAGTTGCTTTCCCTTGCTGTAGTGCAATCAACCTTCCTATTTCCACGCCTGAAGCTCGCATTCATGCCAGATTTCTCACAACCAACTACAAACAAGCCACTTCCGCGCATGCATAGCTGCTCGTTAAAGATTGCAACAGTATTTTTTTCGCCTTACAAACCAGAATTGCTGGACGCAGAGATGGAATCAGCAGCTTTCTTAGTGGCATAGCAATGCCACTTCTTACACTGAAATATGCAAATTTTACGCAGCCAAGGAGGTCACTGTTCTTCTATCGTCGGCTTCCCCTCAGCAACTAAGCTGGGCTTGTGGTTTCCAGCGACCGGCAACTTGATTTGAAAGACGGCACCACCCTCCTCGTGGTTGAACGCAAGGATATCTCCTCGGTGCTCCTTCACAATGCCGTAGCAAATGGAAAGTCCTAATCCTGTGCCTTTGCCGATTTTCTTCGTGGTATAGAAGGGATCGAAGATCTTGTTCGGAGCTCTCAAGCCGGGCCCCGAGTCGCGGAACTCAATGCAGGCACGGCCGTCTTCAGCGTAGATCTGAACCTTCAGCACACCGCTCTGACCCAGGTCCATCATCGCATCCACTGCGTTGTTGATGATGTTCAGGAAGACCTGCTCCAGTTGGTGCGCATCCCCGGTGATAAACGGGGTTGCAGGATCATAGCTCCGCTCCACGGTTACATTGTTCAGCTTAAGGTCGGGTTCTCGCAGAGTGATGGTGTCTTCAAGCACGCGGCGCAAATCCACTTGAGACTGAATCGGCTTTCGCTGCCGCGAAAAAGAAAGCAGATTCTGCACCACGCGGTGGGTCCGCTGCGTCTGCCGATAGAGCTTGTTCACAAAATCGCGAGCCCGGTCCCCGATGGGCTCTGTCTCCAGCAGCTGTGCGTAACCGAGGATGGCGGTGAGCGGATTGTTGAGTTCGTGCGCCACACCCGAGATAAGCTGGCCGACGGCTGACATCTTCTCACTCTGCAGCAACTGCTCTTGCGCGTTGCGCAGGTTTTCATAGGCACGCGCAGTCTCCTCATAGAGCACGACTTTCTCTACGGAGTTCCCGAGCTGGCGGGCGATGGCGATGGCAAGATTGCGATCAGTCTCTGTGAACTGATGTTTGTTCGGGCTGGATACCAGCAGCATGCCCATCAGCTTATTGTGCGAGTACATTACGACGACGGCAAACGACTCGTAACCATGCTGGGCGATCCACGCCTGGGTCTTTTTCGGAAGCCGCGGAATGTCCTGCTCGGTAATGATCTCGCTGCGCGACTGGAGAAAATACTCCACGAACTCTTCTTCAGCAAGTAGCCGCAGCGCTTCACGTTCTCCATCCAATTCCGGACGGCTGGTCTCGCTGCGGGTCACGCGGCGGGACTCGGGATCAAAGAGCAGAATGTCGCAATGTTCCGCGTACAGTTCGGTAGTCCAGCGCAATGTATTCTGAAGAATCTCGTCGAGATTAAACGTCCGCGTCGCGATGGTTGCCATGGCATTGAGCGCGCCCAGTTCGCGATTGCGGCGGCGCATCTCTTCTTCTGCCCGCTTCTTCTCCGTGATGTCGACCAGGAAGCCCTGGTAGCGTGTGATTCGGCCCTGCTGGTCGCGAGTTCCGAAACTGTTTTCCAGCAGCGTCACAACGCGGCCATCTTTGCGGCGTAACGCAATTTCATAATTGCGCAGGTAGCCGTGCTCTTCCATCGCAGCAGTGTAGGCCGCTCGCTGTTCCGGGTTGAGGAAGAATGCGGAACCGATATTGACGCTTAATAATTCCTCTGCGCTGTCATAGCCCAGCATGGACACCAGGGCAGGATTGCAATCGACCACGCGCCCGTCGGGAGTAGAAGCAAAGACGCCTTCCTGCACAGACTCGAACAGCAGGCGATAGCGCTCTTCTCCGGCGCGCCGTTCCGTCCGGTCCGCGATGATGTGGACCGTACCCGCACGTCCCCCCTGATTTTCAACGTACGAGGATGTGGACACCATCGAATATCCACCCAGGCAGGGATCCGGAACTTCTCCGCTACTCTGCTTCGCCATTCGGCAGTAGGGACATCCGTCGTCCGCACCGGAGAGTACAGAGGCGATGGGAGCTCCCGCCACCTCAGCCTGGCTGCGCCCAAGCCGCTCCGAAAGCGCACGGTTCATCCAAAGCACGTGCTCTCCCGCATCATGCACCAGGATGCTGTCATCGATAGAATCGAAGGTGCTGAGCCACTGGCGCTGGGCATGCGATACCTGCTCAAACATCCGCAGGTTTTCCCCGGCAACTCCCAGCTGATTTGCCGTGGTCGTCAGGAACCGGAGCTGCTCCCCGGTAAAGGATCGCCGGCCTGAAAGCCCAAATGCCAGGATGCCCAAGGTTGCCGTCTCGCCAATGACGGGAACGAGCAACACGTACTTAAACCCGATCCGCTCCGCGTCCGCTCGAAGGCCGGCTGGAAAACTCCGGACGCTCACCCTGATGGTGCTGGGAGTGGCCGAAAGCATCGTGATCAGGCTATCTCGGACTGGCACCCATCGGCGCTTTTCCACAAACCATTCCGGCAGCCCGACCTGCAATTTCACGACAACGTCTTCACCCTCCACCAGTTGGAACCAAGCCAATTTCGCGCCGTAGAGATGGCATAGCTCACTCATGGCCGTCATCATCATGGTGCTGTAGTCTTGTCCCCGGCAGGTCACGCTGCTGATTGCATTCATCACCTCCAGCCGCTGAGCCCGGGCGCGCGATTGATCCAGCACCATCAGCAGAATGCTGAGGCGAAGCAACACCGCGGTGGCGAACTCCAACACGCCAGCAAGATGGCTATCGGCGAAGCGCGTGCCTGGGGGCATTAGAATCAGCAAAGCAAGAGCGAAGATCCACGTCCCAGCGGTTCGCCTTCCGCGCGCGAAAAGAAGCAGGCGCACAGCGGCCACTGCGGCGAGCACATGACAGAGAACCTGAATACAGAAAAGTGCTGCGAACGACGCGGGAAACCAGGCAGCCGTGGCTAACGCCCAGCAAAAGGTCACGGCACCCAGCACGGAGGTCCAGAACAGGTACCGCCGCGAATCCGTGTAGGACTGGGCCGCTGCGGAAAATAGTGTAACCGCAAGCACGAAGGCGCAACCCACGATGACACGCTGGCTGACATCGCCGGGAGTCGCCGCCTGATGGCTAAGGAGATAGCAAACCCAACCTCCCAGCCACAGAATGAGGTAGCGTTCTTTCAATCCGAAATAGACCAGCACACCCAGAAACGCCAGCCCGAGCGTGGTCTCCCATTGACCCCATTGGACCACTTTTACCAAGTTCGAAATATCAAGCCAGCTCACGCCTGCGATGTGGATCATTATGTAGTCCAGTCCTGCTATATAACATATTCTTCAGCTGATTCCATCAGGGTTTCTGCTGACTGTATGAATAACCGATTCCGAGTACAATTACTGAACAATCCTTAATGAGCCGCGATCCCGGTAGAATGGATTTTATGTCCGTCGAGCGAATCCTGGTTGTTGATGACGAAGAGCCCATCCGGGAGGTCGTCTGTTCCATGCTGCAGAATGCGTCCTACCACTGCGAGCAGGCCTGCTCGGGAGTGGAAGCGTTGGACCTTCTGCGCAAGGATGCCAACTTCCACCTTGTGCTGACCGACCTGATGATGCCCGAACTGGATGGTGTGGGGCTGCTGGAAATCACGAAGTTGCAGTATCCCGACCTTCCTGTCGTAATGGTTACTGCCGTGCATGATATTTCGGTTGCATTGGCGGCGATTCGAAACGGCGCATACGACTATCTGCTGAAACCTTTTGAGCGCGAGCAACTGCTGGCCGTGGTGCGGCGTGCGCTGGAAGCTCACCGGTTGCGGATGGAAAATCGTCTGTACCAGTCCAGCCTTGAGGCGCTGGTGGACCAGCGAACCACGGAGTTGCGCGAGACCATTGTCGAACTGGAGCGCTCCTACGACGTCACCCTGGAAGCACTGGGCGATGCGCTCGACCTTAAGGATGCTGAAACCGAGGGGCACTCCAAGCGCGTCACCGCCTACACAATCCAGATTGCACGCGCCATGGGGCTGGGCGCCGAAGCCATGCGCGTGCTTGCGCGCGGCGCATTCCTCCACGACATTGGGAAGATGGCAATTCCCGACGCCATTTTGCGCAAGCCGGACCGGTTGACCGACGATGAGCGAAGCATCATGAAGGAGCATAGCTATCTGGGCTACCGGATGCTGAAAAAGATTCCCTTTCTCAGCGAATCTGCCGAGGTGGTGTATTCCCACCAGGAGCACTGGGACGGCAGCGGCTATCCGCGGGGCCTGAAGGGTGAGGGGATTCCGCTTGGATCCCGGATTTTCGCCATCGCAGATGCGCTGGACGCCATCACCTCAGACCGCCCTTACCGTCCAGCCCGCGACGTGGAAGCAGCCCGCCTTGAGATTGCGGCGTGGTCAGGAAGGCAGTTCGACCCGGCCATTGTGGACGTCTTTATGGCCATCCCCACGGCAATATGGGAGGCGCTGCACAGGGAAATTGACTCTCAGCGCGATCACTTTTCCTACGGCGAGCATCTTTCCAAGGAAGAAACGCTGTAGCGGGAAGGGAGTTTTGCGCCATGGCAACGAAACTGGAGCGGCATCAGGTAGCCGAAGGATTGCAATCGCTGGGTTCCTGGACACTGCAAGGCGATCAGATCGAGCGTCTCTTTACCTTCCAGGATTTTGCGGACTCCATGGTTTTTGTGAATAGAGTCGCGGAGATCGCAGAAGAAGAAGAACACCACCCAGACATTCGAATCGTGTACAACCGCGTTACCCTGACGCTCAGTACTCACGACGCCGGTGGGCTGACCCAGAAGGACTTCAAACTGGCGCGGAGGATTGACGGGCTCTTGCAGTAGAGGGCAAATAAAACCGGCGCACTCGGCGCCGGCTTTTTCTGGTCAGGTTACAGTGCGACTAGCGTGCTGTATGAGGTCCCAATGATTGCTCGAGTTCTTTGATTTCCTGCTGAATATGATCAAGTTCCTGTTTTGCTGAGTCGTTCCAGGCTGCCAATCGGCCTGGGGTTGCACCGACGCGGGCCGCGGTAGAACGAAGCAGCTTTCGGCCACGCTCTGAGAACAAAATCGCTCCCAGTCCGCCAAGCCCTACAAATGTCAATGGTATGGTCCACTTACGAACTTTCATGTGCGCTCCTGTGTCTCTCATTCTTGACCAATTCAACGCCGCTAGCAAGGTGAAAACTTCTTATGCAAGAAGATATTGCAATTGCGTTCTACATTTACAGGCCATGTGCCAGTTCAGCACATGCGCCGGCACACAAAAGGGGAAAAGACATGACGAACCGCAGGCTGGGTTGGATTGCAATGATGCTGTTGATCTGCGGAGCCGCGACGGCTCAGCAAACTCCGGTGACGCAGGACACACTCTGGGCGGGAGGCGACGGAAGGTTTGAAAGCGCGCCCGACACGGCGCTGGTGCAGTTCTCCGTTGCGGTGCAGCAGCCGGAGATGAAGGCGGCGTACACGCAGGCGCGTGAGTCCACGGAGAAGATCCGGCAGACGATGCGCGACAACGGAATCGACCCCAAAGACGCAGAGATTGGGTCGTTCTCGATGACGCCGGTTTACACCTGGGGTGCGAAGCGCAAACTGGTGGGCTTCCAGGTGAACAGCCACGTCACGGTGAAGATTCATGACTTCAACAAACTGGGCCCCGTGATCGACAGTTTCTCCCAGGTGGAGACCACGGACAGCCTCAACATCAGCTATACGCTGGAGAACATTGAATCCGCAAAGGCCAAGGCCGTGGAGGACGCCTATCGCAAGGCCCGGCTTACAGCGGAAACACTGGCGCGCGCCGGAGGCCGAAGCCTTGGAGGCATGAGCTACGCGTCAGTGGACGCCAGCGAATACATTCCGCAGCCAAGGCCCATGATGATGCGAGCCCAGATGTCTGCCGACAAACTGGCCGCGCCATCTCCGGTGCAGGACTTTGCACCTGCAAAGGTCGCCGTAACGGCGCACGTGAATGTTCTATTCCAATTGAAGTAGAGGATGAGGTTCATGCTCTAAGAGAAAGATGAGCAAGATGCTCCGGCAGTGCGGCATCTTGCTTCTAATTTCGAGCAACTCGGCTGTGTTCGACGATAATCTCGCGCTCCAGCACCATGTCCACCAGTGTGCCACTCTCGATACGCACATCCGGGCCTCGGGTGAGTAGAACCGACGCGATCCCCACGCCAGCGCCGAGCAGGCCACCGACACCAGCTCCCCGTGCACTGCGGGCTACGGCAGCGCCCAGCACGGCCCCTGTGCCCGCAGCGGTAACAATGGTCCCGGCATCCTTGCCCTTGTTGCCTTGGCTCTCAACCGTTCCTTCCTTCTTGTCTTTCATATCAGTCTGGTCCGCTCCGGGAATGCTGTCGATACTGCCAGGCAGGAGGAGCGTGTATCCGGAGGGAAAGATCAGGGTGTTGAAGTGGATGACGAGTTCACCGCGCCCTTTGACCCGACCGGGGCGTTGCGAGCGTTGGATGACACCCTGCACGTAGGTTCCTGCCGGAATGACGATGTGCCCGTTGGAGACTACGGGAAAGGTAGTCTCGGCATAAACCGGATCGTCCTGCCGCGCGCTCCTGGTGGTGATGGCGTGCTTCAGCACAACGGCAATTCGCGTTCCAGCGGCGAGGGTGTAGGCATCTGCGTCCGGTGAAGTTGCGGGGATCGAGTGCACCGACGGCGATGGAACTGGAACGGCCTTGGGATCGGTCAGCGGGGACGAACGCATCACCACCTGCGGGCCAAGATCGGGAGAAGGAGCTTGTTGTGCCACCGCAAGGGAAGATAGAAACAGCGCGGCCATCCATGCACGCATTAAGAATCACCTCGTATATTCGATCAGCAATCTGATTAACTGATGCCACAAACAAGATGATTCGTAACGTGGCTGGGGAGGATTCGCAAGCTGGACTATGCCCTGAAGGGCCAGGCTTGTGGACTGTTTACACACCTCCCTGCACCCCGCAGAGCAGTTTTTGCATCTCAACCATCAGTTTCCTATAGAAGGTGAGCTGGAGAACTCCGATCCATGGCCAAATTGAACGCCGGGGACGAACTACCAGAGCCGGAGGCGAACACGGACAGCAGGACTAAACAACAATCGGCTCTCGCGGAGTTCAGCCAACTTGCGCTGCAAAGCGCGGATCTGGCGG
>CAILAZ010000313.1 GCA_903832295.1 uncultured Acidobacteriota bacterium | reverse complement strand
TGGGAGTGTGCTTTTTGAGCATGTCCTCGGACGAGTCGCCCTTGAGCTGGTTCTGAATGACACTGCTCACGACCAGGCCGACGTTTTCCCATGCGGCCATCATGTCCGGTCCCATGTTGAATTGCAGGTCAAGCTCGTTCGGCTTCAGTGCGCCCATGGCAATCTGAATTTGAGCACGCATCCTGCGAGCCTGCGATGGGGTCAGGGCGAGCGATGAGCCATTGACGTAGGGAGTGCTCAACTTGCCGGGATAGGCTGCGCGAGAGAGGCCGCAGACGGTTCCGGTGTTCCCGGCGACGGCGAAGGTGAATACGCCGTTCAGTCCGGAGTTCGATACGCCAGCCGAGCCGCGCACCAGCAGCGGATAGCCTGCCGTAGCCTGTGCGCCAAGCGGAGCCGACAACCAGAGCGTCTTGTTGGCTGCGTCCACTGACTGCACGGTTGCCGTCTGAACGAATGTCCCGTTGATGGCAGTCCAGATGTCGAAGGGCTGCTGATCCTGGAACTGGTTGGCATTGTTGACGATGATGAAGTTCTGGCCTGCCGGGGCGGTAGTTGCTACGGTGTCCAGCGTGTTCGATCCGTCGCCCTGCGTGAACACCGCTTCCATGTAGGTATTGAAGTTCTCCATCGCCCGCTTCATCAGCAGTTTGGAGTAATCCTCAATCGCCTTCTCATTGGAGTTGGTGCTGATTTCGGCCTGCTTCGTCCACTGCGAGCACTGGAAGAAGTAGGTCGGCACGAGGGTCATAAAGTCGGTGATCGGCGCGGAACCGGTGCCGAGATCGCCGCCGTCTGGTGAGTTGGACGTGAAAGTTCCGCCAGCGAGCAGTTCGAGCGGTACGCGGGTCGGACGCGAGGAAACTACTTCGATGTCGGTACGAGACTTGATCTCGTTCCAAAGCGTGGCGTCAAGTTGATACAGGAGGCTTAACTGAGGTCTCACCTTCTCATGTTGCAACGCAAATGTTTGTGCGACTGAACCTGATGGCATATCGGTGCTCCGTGAATAAATTCACGCCGTGCGCACCGTTCGCCCTAAAGGCCAGCACCGGGAGTGCTGTAGTTATATCGCACGCGATGTAAGGTCGGCTTTTCGGTATCGTTCCGTGGCTCCTGCGGATTTATTGATGCCAAGGTTACCTGATCCTTGAGCAGCAAGCCTGTACTTAATACTTCGGAGCTGACGGATTTAGTTTCATCCTTAGTGACGTAAATTGTCAAGGATAAAGGAAAAGCCGCCAACTTTCGGCGGCTCCTGCGCATTCTCCCCGCTGCGCTACGGGTACAGAACTTTTAGGACCATTGTACTCGCCTTCCATCCGTGAGCACAGCGGTGTTGCGGAAGATCATCTCCGAGGTCGTCCTGCGGCGGTCAATCTGATTCGGGCTAGGCTGAGACTTGACCATCACCACGCCCTGGGCTGGCTTTGCTGGCTGTGCGGTGCGCGTCTGCTCCGTCTTTGCCACTGGCTTGGCCGTCCCGGTGCCGAACAGTTTAGCGACTCGCGGAACAATCTGCGGAACAATCTCGCTCAGCTTGTCGCGCTCAAGTTTGGCTACC
>CAILAZ010000312.1 GCA_903832295.1 uncultured Acidobacteriota bacterium | reverse complement strand
TTCGCCCATGTAAAACAACGCCTGCCCGGTCATGGCCGAGTATTCGACCATCTGCTCGTGCGGCACGAAGCCCAGCACCGCATCCATCAGCGAGCTTTTTCCGGCCGCCGAGGAGGACTGCACAACCACTGCCAACGGAGCGGGCAACAGCCGCGAGACGGCGGCGAGATAGCCCACCTGCTTGTTGGTGATTTCTCCGATCACGCCGCAGCGCTCGAAGTCGCCCACGATGCGCTCCAACAGATTCGGACTGCGCAGCATTTCCAGCGCCGCCGATTTTTCCTGCTCCGTCATTTCGGCGTTGACGTCTTTCGGCTCCTGCGTCTCTTTCAGCCGCTCCTGTTGCAGAACCTCCAGACGGCGCAGCAACAGCCGCAGCTCGCGCTCGATGGTCTCCTCTTTGACGTCCAGCTCTGCCGCTGCCTGTTTGGCGTACACCGTGCGCAACCGTGCCGTGTACAGGTCGAGCGCATCCACGTGGAAGCTGGTTGCCCCTCGCGGCGTCTGCCCCTCCACCAGCACATTTACACTCAGCTTGCCGCTGGCCGGTTTCTTGTCGAGAAAGAGAACACGATAGCGGCGCGGCCCCTGCGTGATCCAGATTTCCTCGCCACGGATTTCCAGCGGCAGCTCGATCACGGGTCCTGCCGCAAACGGCAACGGCGAAAGCAACGGCAACGGCGCAGGGAAAGAAAAAACAGGTTGTTCCGGATCTGCTGCAGCCACCTCGCCGGGATCGGGGATCGCAGATTCGGCATCGTGAGTGCTTTTTTCTTTAACTGCCGGTTCTGGGTTTTCATCCTGGCCCGATGGCGCTGGCGCTTCACTCACCGCGACTGTGGGCCGCTTGCCCTTGCCCAGCCACACCGCCCGGTTCAACAACATTCCCAGCGCCTTGTCAGCCGGTTTGGTGGTGCGGGCGTAATCGTTCGCATCCACGCCTTTTGGAAACTGCACCCGCAAGCATTCGATGCCCCTTTCCATCAGCTCTTCGGCATGTTTAGCTGCGGCATGATCGCCTGACTCGTCGCGGTCGTAGGCGATGTAAATTCGTTTCGTCGCGTGCTTGCGAAACGCCTCGCGGTGCTCCTCGGTGAACCCGTTCACTCCGTAACTTGTGGTCACCTGGCGGAAGCCCGCACACCAGAAGGTCAGCGCATCGATCAGCGCTTCGCACAAGATGATTTCTTTCGACGCGATCAGAGCTGCTTCGTTCCACACCCCGCGATGCGGTCCCGGCAGATACAGATGATCCGAGGTTCCCTCGCGCAACCCCGCCGTGATCTTGCGCCCGTACATCTGCACCACCTCGCCCTCCAGGGTCAGGATCGGAATCACCAGCGAGCCGTTCAAGTGCTCGTGCCCGGTCTTTTCCCGCAGCACGCCCAGCTCCTCCAATCGCCCCCGCTGCTCCCGGCCCAGCACCCGGTTCTTCTCCGGTATGTGATAGTTCAACGTGCGGTTGGCATAGCCCAACCGGAAGTGCTCGATCATCTCCCCGGATTGCAACCCGCGCTTCACCAGATACTGCTGCGCCTGCGGCGAGTTCTTCAGCGTCTCGTGGTAATAATTCACTACCACCTGCAACACCGTCTGGTCGTCGGCGTTGGGCTGGAACAACGGCGGCAGCTTCGGAACCGTGCTCTGCTTTGGTGGCGCTCCGGCGCTGCCGGCGAGCGGAAGACTATCCCGATTCAGCAGCTCCACCGCGTGATTGAAGCTGACGCCCTCGGCCCGCATCACCCACTCGATAACATCGCCCTTCTGGCCGCACCCGAAACAGTGCCAGCGGTTCTCCGCCGGATCGATGGAGAGGCTCGGATTGTGGTCCTCATGAAACGGGCACAGCCCCATCAGGCTTTTACCCTTGCGCACCAGTTTGATGCCCCGCGCCTCGGCCAGCCGCTGGATCGAGACCTCCCGCTTTAACCGCTCCTTCAGCTCTGCTGGTACATGCGGCATTCGCTCGGCTCCTTTCGCAAAAACATGTCAAGAGGGTTCTGATATTTTCTCGGTG
>CAILAZ010000311.1 GCA_903832295.1 uncultured Acidobacteriota bacterium | reverse complement strand
TTCCGGCCTGTCCCCGGCACCGGATCAATCTACGAGTCCGATCCCCTCCTCTCTGCAGCCGTCGATCCTGGATTCCCTGGAACAAAAGCGTTCTCAGCACACCGTCTTGACCGACGAGAGGCTGGAGGCGCTGTTCAATCAGCGGCAGCAGGGGCAGACGCAGCACCAGCGCCTGCTGCGCGCGCAAACAACCTTAAGGGATGGCGTGCTGCCATTCAGCAAACCGGGCGAGACCCCGGCGCCGAGCGGCCAGCCCAGCCCGCGGCAGCGGGCTCAGATGGAGGGGGGATTCGCCGACGGCCAGGCCGACCCCCCGGAAGTGGAAAGAAGAAAGAAGAGTCGACTGCAGCCGGTCTCCCCAAAGACATAGCTAAACTGGTTCCCAAGGACGCCCAGGTCCCGGCACCCTCCCCCCGCCTGGTTCCCACCGAATCGGAGCGTTCCGACGCGCGCCGGCTGTTCCGAGAGATCGGTGAGACCTTCAATAACAATCGGAAGCTGTCGAAAACCAAAGCCTATGCCGCCTTCCGTCACGACCTGATGGCGAATCTCGACACCCTGATCATGGGCGGCGCGATCGATTTGAAGGAAGCGACCACGATTATTACTAATCTTGAGCAGTACACCAAGGAGACCGAGGCGGAATCGACGGAGACACCGGCGACGATTCTTGGCCGGTGGCTGCGCATGGATGCTGCCGAGGTGGCTGGGTTGGAAGTGGGGGCGGTTGTCGAGGAAGAGTTGACAGCCGCGGAAGAAATTGAGCCGGAAGAGGAATTTAATCTTGAGGGTTAGCTCATAAGATCGGCGTAGCAAGTAGTTTCGAGGTAGGCTTCGATGAACGCTTGCGCCGCCGGAACGCAAATAGCGTCCCCATATAATCTCAATCTCCCGACCCGTGCTTCCGCTGTGCCTTTTTCGATTTCAGCGTCCAATGTGCCAATATCGCAAAACGGCACCAGATGATTGGAGCGCCCATCAACCAGCGGGAATGTGCCGGGTTCAACTGGCCGCCACTTTCCATCGCGGCATCCGATCCAGTCAGCATCTCGCCAGAAACCGTTAAGCGGGCTGGGCCGCAGAGTTTCACTATCCCAGCCATCAGCGGTTCGTCGATCCTGTCGCCGCCCCGGCTTGTCTGTCCGCCCGTCATTGAGTTCGGCGTCGGCCACGCTGCCAGCTCCACCGTCTTGCGGCTGGAGTCCGAGTTCCCCGCTTCGTTGTAGCTCTCCGTCGCCGGGGTCTGCGCCATCGGCGTCGGCCAGCCCGAGAGGCTGCTCTGTGCTGTCAGCGTGTCCGCTGTGCCCCGGCTGTGCCTCATCCTGGCTGATTCCGCATCCTCGCCCCTCGGCGTCGCCCAGGAGGTCAGGGCAGCTGCCGTCGCTATCGAGATTCCATCCGAGTCGGGACGTTCGAGAATCGCGTAATCCGGCCCCGCTTCGCTCCTCTTGGGCGACGGCCACGAAGTAAAGTCGCTGCCGGATGTGCGGCGCACCGACGCTGTGTGCGCCCAATACGATCGACCCGATGGCGTAGCCTTCTCCCTCCAGGTTTGTTGAAACAAGGTCGAGCCAGCCGTGGTTAATCGCGTTCGCAACTTGCTCCCCAAAAACGACTGGAGGCTGGCACTCGCGGATGAGCCTGAACCAAGCAGGCCAGAGGTGGCGCGGGTCTCGGAATCCGAGTCCTTTGCCGGCTGCCGAGAAGGAAGGGCAGGGACAGGAGCCAGTCCAGCAGGGTCGGTCGTCGGGCCAACCCGCTTGACGGAGCGCGAGGCTCCAGAAGCCGCCTCCAGCGAAGAAATGGCATTGGGTGTAGCCCAAAAGGTCGGCGGGTGTGACATCGGTAATGCTCCTCTCGTCCACATCCCCCGGCGCTACTACGCTTGCTTTAATAGCTTCACGTAAAATTTCAGCTTTGAGGGGGTCGAATTCGTTGTAGTAGGCTGCGTGCACAATGCTCAGAGTTTATTGCAAACTTATCAATTTGGCAACAACTTTCTCAGTGTTGCGGTCTGTTCTGATAACTTCTACCCCCTCAATCTCGTTTTCCGGTATCATGCCCCGTAGAACCGTCTTGAGGAAGGAACCGCCTCGATGTCAGAAACCGCTCGCCCCAAATACTCCACGACCGCTCCTGCCCGCTTTTCATCTGACCTTCCCGAGAATCCACGCAAAGAGTTTCGAGACCCGACAGCCCGCCCGTCGGGCAAATCAGGGGGCGTAGCTGTACATACGCCCCACCGGGTCTCCTCATCGCGTCGGAAGATGAGAAAGAGTGGGCGTGCATGATGGATGATATGCCTTCCGATCCCTCCGACAACGAATCCCCTGAAGTCACCATTTCTCCCGCGGACAACGGCCATGTGGTCCGTTGGCACCAGCGGTCGAGCAAAAAGGGCGAGCCCGGCCGCACGATCAAGCGGGTAGCTTCGACCAAGGAAGAGGCTCTGGGCCACGCTGACGAAGCGCTTGGCGGGGGTGGTTCCACCAAATCCAGCAAAAAGAGATCCATTCAACGGGGTGACGGCGCCCCAACCGAAGGTGCCATCGGCGAGCACGCATTGCATTCCTCCGCGTCCCATTCGTCGCGCGATCGCACCCGGCGCCGTCGCCCCAGAACCGGAGGACGCAGGTGAAGAAAGAGCGTTGTACACCGGAATCTCAAGAAACTCCTGAGCAAGAGTCGCGCAGCCACCCGGTTTCGTTTTTGCGTAAGGCCACGCGCATGGCTGAGAAGAAGTCAGGCAAGCGCGCAGCGCGGAAACGGGGCTGATTGCGATGCCCTGGACCGCGCGGGACGTTTCTAGGCACAATTCTCATGTCAAGTCGCCGAAGCGCAAGAAACAGTGGCGCGACGTCGCGAACAGCATTTTGAAAAGAACTGGTGATGATGCGCGTGCGATTCGCGGAGCGAACAGCGTGGTGAAGAAGGCTCAAGCTAAGCGTGCCGGTAAAAGGCGCTAAAGTAGTGATACGATAAGGTGGGAAAGGGAGGGTGCCATCGGAAACGTCACATTCATTGGCACCGCGCGCAAGTCGCAAAAGCAGGAGTCGATAGACCCCAGGGCGAGACACATCCAAGAGTGGCGGGAGGCTTCTGATTCTGCGCGCAACAAGGCTCTGGGCGAGAATTTCGCTAAGGCAGCAGAGGATTTGTATAATCTGCAAGATGCGATGGTTCCCGGCCCGGTTTACCGGCCGTCCCTTTCGATCCCGATGCTGCAGCGGATCATGCTGGAAGAGGCGAATCAGGTCTCGAACCTTTCGCCCCGGATGTACGTGTTCCCGTCGGCCGGCGCTTCCAATCCCTCCTATTCCGGAGCGCAGCAGGCCGATCCGTCCTTAGCCTCTTCTTCCTCGCGCGATCTCGCCCGCGAAGTTTCTCTTCAAGCTCAGTGGCAAATCAGCAAGATGAATCTTCACCTGCTGATGGCGGGCCTGACGGCGCGCTATTGCGGAGCCGGTTGGATTGTGGCGGGTTTTGATCCCGATCTCTCCCGCGCCCGCGGCGGCATGTGGGCTCGCTCGATCGATCCCCGGCTTGTGTTCTTCGATCCCGGCGCCGACTACACGTGGAACCCCTCTTACGCCGGCTGGGGCACGTGGATGAATCTTG
>CAILAZ010000310.1 GCA_903832295.1 uncultured Acidobacteriota bacterium | reverse complement strand
GTGTGTGTGTGTGTGTGAGTCGCGTATTCCAGATCTGGACGAGCGTGCTGACGCTGCTGGTGCTCTGCACCGCTTCCCTGCTGGGCGGAGCGTTTGGATTGGCAGTGCTGCTGGCGGTGTTCCGCAAGAGGCTTGCGCGATATCGCAACCGGCTGGGAAAACTGGCTCCGGGCCGCTCCTGGAGGGCAGCGCAACTCGCGCTGCGGGCGCTGGAGATTCCATTTGGGGTATTCCTCAGCCTGATGTCGATTGTGACCTGGTTTTACGGGATTCCGATGCTGCGGGCGTATCTCCGGCTGTTCTGAAATTGGCTGGCAGCAATGCTGGCCTTCCGTAATGACGAGTTTCCTGGAAGGCTGACCTACAATACCGAGTACGCTGGACGAATCGAGGTCTGTGTGAGGTTTCGCTGTAACACAATTCTTGTGCTGTTCGTCCTTGGAGCGGCATTCTGCACGCAGGCACAGTCGCTGGGTGACGTGGCGCGGCAGGTGCGCGCGGAGCGCGAGAAGAGCACCAAGCCGCATCCGAAGGTTCTGACCAACGATGACATTGCGACTCCGGAGCCGGAAGCGGTTCCGCAATTGCGGCCCCCGAGAGGCGACGCTGCGGAAGCGCCTGCGGCGAAGACGGAAGAGAGCGGCAGGAGCGACGCAGGCGAAGGCGCGAAGCTGAAGAGCGGAACCGGCGCGGAGAGTGCGACGAAAGAGAGCGAGAAGACGGACCGCGGGCAGGAGATCAACCAGGAGTACCTGGAGAAGATTGCCAAGGTGCGCGCGAAGATTGCCACGGCCCAGGCAGAGCTGTCGAAATTGCAAAAAGAGCAGATGGAGAGCACGATCGAGTTCCAGCGAACGGTGGGCGCCTCTCCCAGCATTGCCACCTACGAGCAGCAGCAGCGGGAGTTCAACGAACACATTGCGGGGCTGCGCGAGCAGCTTGTGGGCCTGAAAGCGGAGCTGGAAGATTCCCAGGAAGCAGCACGCCACGCCGGGGTTCCGCATGTGTATGACTGACTAGCCGGCAAGCCGCTTTCTCATCTGGCGGATGTGGTGATGCCCGTGGCGGTAGTGGAACGCCCTCCACTCTTCAGGGCTCAGCGGCCCCAGAAACGGATGCATGGCGATGGGCTGATTGTTTCCCCAGCGAGCTTCCGCGGACTTGAGCGCGAGTTCCATGCGCTGGAGATTGTCCAGAGCCCGCTGGTAAGCAACGGGGCCGGAATCTCCCCTGGGTTGAACCATGGCGGGAGCCTTTACGCCAGAGGGAAAGACGCCCAACCTGATAATCAGTATCCTGAAGAACGACTCCGAGAGCTTTGCGGGCCTGACCTGGGGAGCGCCCCCGGCCTCCATCCACAGCTCCAACATCTTTGCGGTGGTACCGTAGGTTCGCGCCAGGTGCTCCATGATCCTGGCACTGTCCCAACGTCCCTGCGGCGCCCGGGTCCAGTCGTCGCCGGTAAGATTGGCGGCTGAATCCGTGATTTCTTTGCGCAAACGATCCAACCATGCATCCATTTCACATTTACCCGGTGTCGAAAGATTCAGGCCTGCTCGGAATGTTCTCTGAGTACAGGGTCCTTCGACAATCTATGAGAAAGCTTACCCTTTTCCTGATCGCAATGCTCGCGGCCATGCTGACGTTCACGGGCTGCACCAACACTCCACCCCAGACAGCGAAAGCTCCGAAGCCTGCTGAGTACTTGAGCGGCCGCGAAGCATTCCAGAAGCTGTATGTTTCCGCGCACGCCGTGGCGGGAGATGTGAAGCCGTATCGCATGGAGTCGCGATATACCAAGGGATCCCCTGCATCCGAAGGCAAAAGCGGAGTGTGGCGGGCGGATTTTGCATCGCCCTCCAAGAAGTTGAGCAAGACGTTTACCTGGAACGGGCTGGTCGGTCCAGATCGCGGAGTGTCGCACGGGTCTGATGACACCTATAACCCCGGCAACACGACCACACTGATTTTTGACACGCAGTTCCTGAAGATCGACTCAGACGAGGCATTCAAAGTAGCTCAGGAACATGGCGGGGAAAAACTGACGGCAGCCGATGCCAATCAGCCCATCTTCTACACGCTTGATTTTGACGGACGCAAGAATCAACTGATCTGGCACGTGGTGTATGGTTCGAGCCTGTTTGACGCGAAGCTGAACGTTGCGGTGGACGCTACGACGGGCCGATTCCTGCGGGCGGAGAAATAGATTCGCAGGAAGAGAGAGAAAGAGGCGCGCCCTCGGGCCGCGCCACTTTTCCTGCAATGGAGATTACTTTTTCAGCCGCTCCAGAGCCTTGCGCGCCTCTCCGGCGCTGGGGCCGTCCTTGAGAATGGCGAGGTATTCCTCGTAGCGGGCGCGGGCTTCCTCCAACTCCTTCACCTGCTCGAGGGTCTGGGCAAGTTTGAAGGTGGCGACGGCGTCCCTCGGTTTATAGAGCAAGGCTTCGCGGTAGCGGCTGAGTGCGGCTTTGAAGTTCTTGGCCTTGAAATAATAGTCGCCTACCTCGACGTCTTTCATGGCGCGCAGGGGATTCCACTCGTGGAATTCCATGACGTCGTTGGCGGCGTGGCCGCCGTCGGGGTGGGCCATGGCATCGCCCATGGGAGGAGAGAGATCGATGCGGGTCTGATTGCTGCTGCTCTCGTCATCGCTACGCGGAGGAGACTGATTGGCGGACTTCTGATCTTTGGGCTTCTTATTGGCCTGGATAGTCTGCGGCATCGGACCGTCTTGTCCGGCGGTGGGCTGTTGCTGCGCAGCCAGCGCGGGTACGCAGATGGAAGCCAACGCCAGCGAGAGCACCCATTTGATTCCTGGTTTCATGACACTCATTGTACAAGGGCGGGGCTATGCTCTCGCGGATTTTACGATGAATTGGCGGGCGGTCTCGCGACCTTCGAGGCTGGCTCTTATCTCAAGTTCCGCTTGGCCATCGGCCAGGGCGAGGTGCATCTCGGCAACGCCGTCGGTGTCAGTGAGAGTGTTTCCCAGCACGCCGGAGCCAGTGCCGATTTTCCAGCGAGCGCCCACCTGAACCGAGGGGACGGCAGATCCGCCGGAGACGACACGAAAACGCAGGACAACCCGGTCTCCCGGCAGCCTCTCTGAGCCGAGGAACTGCAATTCCAACTCGGCGGGGCTCTCCTGGCTGAGGACATCATCGACGAAGCCCTCGCGGACAGCGTTGACGATCCAGCTATGCTGAGCGCGGGCGAGTTCCTGGGTCTGTTCGTCGGCGGCATCGGCAGGCAAGGCAGCGGAGCGCTTGCCGATGCAGCGGCCGCTGACAAACACCTGGGACTCGAGACGATGCTCGTGCTCGCGCAGTTCGGTTTGCACGTGGTAGACGGTGGCTTGCACCTTGATGTCGGTATTGAAGCCGAAGATCATGTTCGCCAGATTTCCATTTACGGCATTATTTGCCTGACGTGGCGTACGAACACGTGGCGCTGAAACACGAGCATCAGTGAAGGAATTGTCCAGCACCGTCCACATTTTCACAACGTTACTTTGGTTTTGTGTGACTGAATGGTCACCGGGGAAGGCTACTTGCGGCGGGAATCGCAGCATTCTGAGGGCTCAAGCTTGACACTGAGAAAATGCGAAAATTATACTTAGCAGTTCCCAAATGTGGGTGGCGAACTCGTGACTCTAACAGTATGACCGACAACTACTTTGCAAGGTATCTACCTCTGCTGATCCACTTCACATTGGCCTGCCTTCTGGCTGCGGCTATTGTGACCCTGTCTTATTTTATCGGTCAGCACAAGGCCAATAAGAGCAAGATGTCGCCATACGAGTGCGGTATGGAGCCGGTGGGAGATGTCCGCCAGCGATTCAGCGTGAAGTTTTACCTGGTTGCGATGCTCTTTATCCTGTTTGACGTTGAGGCCGTGTTTCTTTATCCCTGGGCGATTCTGCTGAAGAGACTGAAGATGTTTGGTTTCTGGGAGATGATGACGTACGTGCTGATTGTCCTGATCGGCTTCTTCTATGTATGGAAGAAGGGCGTACTGGACTGGAACAAACCTTCCCGCGACGAGGCGCTCTGAAGCACATGGCCCTGCAACCTGCCGTCACTGACCTGGAGCTACTGAAGGAGCGTCCTGCGATTGCCTGTCTGCTGTCGGCTCTGCCGGCGGCGCTGCAGGCGGCGAAGTTTGACCGCGATGAACTGACGCTCTGGATTGATTCGATTCACCTGATTGACACGCTGAACCTGCTGCGAGAGTCGGAGAGCACGAGCTTCCAGGTGCTGGCGGATTTGACGGCGGTGGACTGGTTTCCGTCAGAGCCGCGATTTGAGGTGGTGTACTCGCTGCTGTCGCACGAGCGGCATGAGCGGATCCGGATCAAGGTGAAGGTGAATGGAGCCGACCCGTATATCGAGTCGGTGACGCCGCTGTGGGCGGGGGCTTCGCCGTTTGAGCGCGAGGTGTTTGACCTGTTTGGAATCCGCTTCCAGGGACATCCGGACCTGCGCCGGATCTTGATGCCGGACGACTGGGAAGGCCACCCTCTGCGCAAGGACTATCCGGTGGAGGGGTACCGCTAATGCCGAGCATCGATCAATTCCGCTCCGAGCCTGTAGTTGAGACAATTGGCGGCGACCGCACGATGGTCCTGAACATGGGACCGCAGCACCCTTCGACCCACGGCGTGCTGCGACTGCTGCTGGAGATTGACGGCGAGACGATTGTCCGGATCAAGCCCGACATTGGATTTCTGCACACCGGGATTGAGAAGACCTGCGAGGCGAAGTTCTACCAGCAGGTG
>CAILAZ010000309.1 GCA_903832295.1 uncultured Acidobacteriota bacterium | reverse complement strand
TGGGAGTTCGGCGACAATGCCGGCCTCAGCAATCCCTCCAGCAACAAGGGCGCGGAAACCTCCTGCCCTGAAGATTGCGGCCTCTGCTCGCTCCACACCTCGCACAGTGCGCTTGCCAACGTCGATCTCACCAACCGTTGCAACCTCACCTGCCCGGTCTGCTTCGCCAACGCCAATGCTGCCGGCTACCTTTATGAGCCAGACATGGAGCAGGTCCGCACCATGCTCATGGCCCTGCGCAATGAGCGTCCGGTCGATGGCCGCGTCGTCCAGTTCTCCGGCGGCGAGCCCACCATCCACCCCAGGTTCCTCGAGATTCTCAAGATGGCCAGCGACATGGGTTTCACCCATCTCCAGGCTGCCACCAACGGCCTCATGATCGGCAACAGCCTCGAATTCGCCAAGCAGTGCAAGGCCGCCGGGCTCGCCACTCTCTACCTTCAGTTTGATGGCGTCACCGACGACGTTTATATGAAGACCCGCGGCGAAGCTCTTGTCGCCAAGAAGATGCAGGTCATCGAGAACTGCCGCCAGGCGGGCATGAAGATCGTCTTCGTCCCCACCATCGTCAAGGGCATCAACGATCATCAGCTCGGCGACATCCTCAAGTGCGCCATTGACAACGTGGACACCGTCAGCGGAATCAGCTTCCAGCCCGTCGCCTTCACCGGACGCATCTCCAAGAAAGAGCTCGAAGCCAAGCGCTTCACCCTCACCGATCTCGCCTTCGCCCTCAGCGATCAAACCGGAATGTTCGATAAGTACAATGACTGGTTCCCGCTCTCGGCCATCACTCCGTTCAGCAAGCTCATCGCTGCCGTCGAGCACCGGGGCGTCCCCACCATCTCCAGCCACCCGCACTGCTCGCTCGGCACCTATATGTTTGTCGATGAGAAGTCCCGCAAGGCCGTTCCCGTCACCCAGTTTGTGGACATTCCCGCCATGCTGCAGGATATCGAGATGCTCTCCCGCAAATCCTTCGGCGGACTCATGAAGTACTACAACGGCGCCAAGGGCTGGCTCGAACTCAAAAAGCACTTCAAGGCTGAACTCGCTCCCGAGGGCCTCACCTTCGAGCGCTTCCTCAACACCATTCAGGGCATGACCAACAAAAAGCTTGGCCGCGATGGCATGGACGGAACCTTCACCTACCGCACCCTGCTCGTCGCCGGAATGCACTTCCAGGACAGCTACAACTACGACATCGAGCGCGTCAAGCGCTGCGTCATTCACTACGCCGCGCCCGATGGCAAGCTCTACCCCTTCTGCACCTACAACTCCGGCCCCACCTACCGCGAGAAGATCGAGAAGCAGTTCTCCATCCCCTTCGAGCAGCAGTTGGAGCGCTTCGACTTCGTCGAAATCGGCAAGTAGTCTCGCGCCACCGCAAACGTTTGAGCCCGCCATCGCTGGCGGGCTCTTTGTTGTTGACGAGCCGCACGGATCGGAAAAATGGCAGGGTGCAAGGCACACCGCTCACCCGTTACAATTCTGCGATCATGCCAACCTCCATAAAATCATGCCTGATGCGCCTGCTCTTTCTCCTCCTCACCGTCGCCGCGCTGGTCTGCGCCGCAGCCGCAGCCTCCGACGGATTCGATCCGCCTGTCAGCAGGCAATTGGTGAACCTGGGCCTGTCGCCTAACTGTGATCCTGCCTGCCCCATCGTGCTGGCCTGTCACTACTACCCGTCCTTCATGGTCAAAGAGCTGAATTCCGGAGAGATTGGTGCCGACCTGATCGCGATTGTGCGCCGCAAGGGCCAGTCTTTGCCCGCTTGTAGCAAGAACTTGCTCCCTGGCGAAATCGAGTTGAAGGATTGGGGCTACTTCCTTGGCGTGAAGGGCGCGCTGGTATTTCTTGGAACCGCCGACGGAGCCAATGGCGGCATCGGATTCAGCGCCTATGGCGCGCGCACCGGCAAACTGTTATTCCAAGACGACGTGATCGAGTCCAGCAGCAATGAAACTCGCAAGCCGGGCGAGCCTATGCCGTTCCGTAACCTCCGCCTCACAACCGACGCCTCCGGCACCCTCGTATTGAATTACATGCGCGTCGTGGTGACGGATTGCGACCTTCATCGCGAGGCGCTGCATTGCTGGAATCGCATCCGCACCCAGTATGCCCTCAAGCCCGCAACCCCGCCGGTCTGCAAGGGCTACAAAGGCGTCAAGGAAAGTCTTGAATCCGTCATCGCCTATCCCGTGCAGACCACCCTCACTTCGCCGCCCGTCACGAAAGTCCTCGACGGCCCCATCCAGTGCTGGCCAGTGCAGTAAATAGATCCGGTTGGCCAGAGGTCGGCCAGAGCCAGCGCACATAAAAAAGCTCCCGCTGACGCGAGAGCTTCCGGAGTCACTTTGCCAGCATCAGAGCCTGCCATCACTGGCGGGCTCTAAGTCTGCATACGTGATTTCTTACTTTGCCGGCTCGGCTGCCTTCGGGGCCGCTTCCGGCTTCGGCGCATCTGCGGGCTTCGGAGCCGCTGCGGGAGCCGGAGTATTCGGCTTGATCGACACCAGCTCAATCTCGAAAATCAGCGTCGAGTTCGGCGTGATCTCGGCGCTCCGCGCCTGGGGACCATATGCCAGCTCGGATGGAACGAAGATCTGGTACTTCGATCCCACCGGCATCATCTGTAGAATCTCGGTCCAGCCCTTGATCACCCTCGTCACCGCAAAGGTCGCGGTCTGTTTGCGGGAGTAGGAGCTGTCGAACTCCTTGCCGTCGATCAGCGTGCCACGATAGTTGCACTCCACCGTGTCCGTCGATGTCGGCTTCGGGCCATCGCCCTGCTTCAGAACCTTGTACTGCAATCCGCTCGGAAGCGTGACCACTCCCTCTTTCGTCTTGTTCGCCGCCAGGAAGGCCTCGCCGGCTTTCTTGTTCTCCTCGCCCAGCGCCTTCATCTTTTCCTCGTTCTTGGCGCGCGACTCTTTCTGCAGGTCGGCAAGCGCCGCCCGGATGTCATCCTCGTTCAGCAGCATCTTCCCGCCCGCGAGAGCGTCCTTCAGGCCGCGCAGCAGGATGGCCGTATCAACATCCACGCTGTCGCGCACAAGGCTCTTGCCCACGCTCGCGCCAATGGCATAGCTGCCTTTTTGCTTGCTTGTCTCAAGCTTCAACTCCGCCGGAGCCGCTTTTGCGGGCGCCTTTGTCGCTGTAGTAGTGGTTGCGGCCTTCGCAGTGGCGGGCTTTGCCGCAGGGGTCTGCTGGGCCAGGACGCTGCCAGCCAGCATGGTGCCGGCTGCCAGGAGAGTTACGGCTGTCTTAAGCATTGTTTTCATACTCAGAATCAGAACACAAAACCGTCGATCTCGGCAAAGCCAATTTGCAGCTCCCCGTCGTGACCTGCTTTGAGCTTTCTGCCAGGAATGTACTGCCTCATCCTCCTGCCTGCTTCCTTCCACCGGCTCCCGACTTCCACTCCCGCCTTGTTACAATCGCCACACGCATGCCCGCCCGCTCTTCCACCTCCGCCTCCGCAACGCCAGACGTCCTCTCCCTCCGCTCTGCTCTTCTCGGCTGGTACGCCGCCCACCAGCGCCAGCTCCCCTGGCGGCAGGACCGCGATCCCTACCGCGTCTGGGTCTCCGAAATCATGCTTCAGCAGACCCGCGTCGCCGCCGTACTTGAGCACTACCGCCTCTTTCTGGAGGCTTTTCCCACCGTCGCTGCCCTGGCCGCCGCCCCCGAGCAGCATGTCCTCGCCCTCTGGAGCGGTCTGGGCTACTACCGCCGCGCCCGGATGCTGCATCAGGCCGCAAAGCTCGTCGTCGCCCAGTTCCTGGGTCGCATTCCCACCGATCTCGACTCTATCCGCGCGCTTCCCGGCGTTGGACGCTACACCGCCGCAGCCATCGCCAGCATCGCCTACGGCCTCCGCGCCGCCGTCGTGGATGGCAATGTCGAGCGTGTCCTCAGCCGCCTGGACGGTCTCTCCCGTCCCGATGCCGCCGTCTGGCGGCGTGCCGCCGAACTCCTTGACCCCCTGCATCCCGGCGATTGGAATCAGGCCATGATGGAGCTGGGTGCAACCGTCTGCACCCCGCAGAATCCCCAGTGCCTCGTCTGTCCTGTTCACGGCTGGTGCCGCGCTCCCGGGGCGGAAACCCGACGTCCTCAGCCCGCCCGCAAGCGTCTTCAGCTCACCTGCGCCCTCATCAAGCGTCGCCGGGGCTTCTGTCTCGTCAAGCGTCCCCCCGACGCCGCCCAGATGCCCGGCATGTGGGAGCTGCCTGAGGTCGTTCCATCCGACCGCCAGACGCCCATCTGCCTCGTCCGCCACTCCATAACCGACACCAATTACGAAGTTCATGTCGTCTCCGTCCCCATCAAAGCGCTCACCTTGCTCGGCCCTCAACCCGCCTGGCTCTGTTTTTCCTCATGGGAACTCTGGTCGCTCCCCCTCACCGGCGTTACCCGCAAGATCTTGCGCAAATTGGCCATACACTGACGGCCCCTAAGTGCACTGTTGCCCACCTGCCGGGCAGCGTACAATATGTTCTCACCGCAGAGTTCTGCATCCGTCACATTGGGAGTTTCCACTATGCGCAGGGTTTTGGTAGTCCTCGCTCTTTGTCTCGCACTCGCCTCCGCCGCCGTTGCTCGCACCCCCCATCACAACACCCGCAAGCCTGCCCTCACCGGACAGCAGCCCGCCGGAATGATGGAGGCCCTCCACAATGTCCAGGCCGAGCGCATCCGTGCCGACGTCAAATACCTCTCCAGTGATGCTCTCGAAGGCCGCGGCACCGGCAGCCGTGGCGGCGAACTCGCCGCCCAGTACATCGCCCAGCAGTTCAAGGCCGCGGGCGTCGAGCCCGCCGGAGACAACGGAACCTACTTCCAGAAGGTCCCCATGGTCGGCATGACCACCCTGCCCGAAACCACCATGCAGGTGAAGACCCCCAAGCAGGCCTTCGACCTCAAGCTCCTTGATGACGTCGTCATCATGAATCTCGACCAGCGCCCCACCTGTGACCTCAACGCAGACGTCGTTTTCATCGGCTACGGCATCACCGCCCCGGAATTCTCCTGGGACGACTACGCCGGCATCGACGTCAAGGGCAAAGTCCTCCTCATGCTCGTCAATGAGCCCCCCTCCACCGATCCCGCCTACTTCGCCGGCAAGGCCCTCACCTACTACGGCCGCTGGACATACAAGTACGAGCAGGCTGCCCGCATGGGCGCCGCCGGAGTCATCCTCATCCACAAAACCGAGATGGCCAGCTACGGCTGGCAGGTCGTCCGCTCTTCCTGGTCCGGAGAGCGCTCCGGCCTCGCCGAAGACCGCGATCCAAAACTCCCTCTCGCCTCCTGGCTCCAGCTTGAAAAAGCTCGCGCCATCCTCGCCGATGCCGGCCAAGATCTCGACTCCCTCATCGCTGCTTCCCAGGTCAAGGGCTTTCGCGCAATCCCCTTGCCCCTCAAGGTAAGCGCCCACATCGTCTCCAACATCCGTCCCTTCGAATCCGCCAATGTCATAGGCAAGGTCACCGGGTCCGATCCCGTACTCAGCAAGCAGGCCGTCATTTATACCGGCCATTATGACCACCTCGGCATCCGTCCCAACCAGCCCGGCGACAACATCTACAACGGCGCTCTTGACAACGCCAGCGGCACCGCCATGGTCATTGAAATGGCCCGTGCCGTTGCTGCCTCCCCCATCAAGCCCCGCCGCACCATGTACTTCGCCACCGTCACCGCTGAGGAGCAGGGTCTCTGGGGTTCGGCCTATCTCGGACAGCATCCTCCCGTCCCCGTCGCCGACATCGCCCTCAATCTCAACTACGATTCCATCAAGCCCCTCGGAATTCCGCATGAAGTTCAGGCCGAGGGCTACCAGCGCACCACCTTCGCCCCGGTCTTTGAGAAGACCGCCGCCGACTTCAAACTCACCATCCTTGCTCCCGAACATCCCGAGAGCGGCGGCTATTACCGCTCTGACCATTTCAGCTTCGCCCGTGTCGGAGTTCCCGCCTTCTCCATCGGTCCCGGCAGCACCTTCACCGGACACCCCGAAGCCTGGATCAAAACCAACTCCGAAGCCATGGACAAGAGCTACCATCAGCCATCCGACGAATTCCACGAGGACTACGACTACCGCTCCAACGCCGTCCTCGCCCGTTTCGGCATTGCTCTCGGATTCCGCGCCGCCCAGCAATCCGCCCTCGTCCAGTGGAAGCCCGGCGACGAATTCGAGAAGGCGCGCAAAGCTTCGGCCCGCTAAGTTTTTGCAGCCAGTGAAAACGTGATGCTGGAGAGCCCCGCCACCTCTCCAGCACAGCTTAGTTCGTGTGGTAAAGTCCAGTTAGTCGGCAGGTCGTCTGGGTAATTGGAAGGGGTGCATGTCACCGTTGCCTTTCTTTGGGCGCGTGAATCTCGCGGAACTGGCCAGCCAGTTCACGCTCACCTCCTATGTCCCTGTGCTTACTCTTCAGGGGCTCATGCCCGGCGTGGACAATCTGCGCACCGACGTATTCCTCAGTCCCAGGTTCACCGAGATCGCTCGTGCTCACCTCTCCCGCCTCATCGAGCAGCATGGCGGCGTCAAGCAGCTGAAGGAAGCCCCCAAGTCCAATCCTTATGGGGACTCCCGCTACGGTCGTGCTCACATCAAGTATGACGCCTTGCCCGAGCAGGACATCGACTATCCTGCCGAGTTCAAGCGCTGTCTCGCCGGACTCCAGATTGCCTCGCTCCGCCGCGCCCGCGAAGCCGATGACATGCAGCTCGATCTCCTCTGCCGGGTCGGCCTCGTAAAGTTTCTTCGAGCCGAACTTCTCTCCCAGTTCACCCAGGTGCAGGACCGCTGCCAGAAGAATCTTCGCCTCCGTGAGGGCACCGGGCTTCGCGATCAGCAGATTCTGCTTCAGGACCGCTTTGCCCGCTTCAAGGCCAACAAGCGCCAGATTCTCCGCGGCGTCGCAGCCGACGTCCTCTCCACCCTCAAGCAGGTCGAGCGTGAGACCGTCGAGAGCACCCGCCACTCCCTCTTCGGAGACCGCAATCAGGCAGCTTACGAAGTCATTGCCAACCGCCTCCTCTTTCAGGATTCCGCCCAGGACCCCGTCTTCCGCGCCGAACATTACGCACTCTTCGGAACCTCAGAGCGCGATCCGGACTACTTTGAGCGGGTTGTCGGCCTCGCCCAGTCGTTCCTCCGCAACATCGGCCTTGCCGCGGACGAAGCCGAAGCCGAGGCGCTGCTCAACGTTCCCGAAAACGCCAAGCTCCTCATGTTCAGCGGCCTTTCTGACGAATCTCCCCGGGGCAAGGCGCAGCGCGCGCTCACCACTGCCTGGATGTCCATGCTCGAGGAAGCTGGCACCATGGACTACGCCGGCGCCGCCTATGAAGCCGCACCCATTCTTGGCGACTACGGTGCCGTCGTCGCTTCGCAGCAGTTGAAGACCGCGCTCATCTCAAAAAGTGAATTGCTCCGCGTCGCCGAGGTTCTGGAGACCCACAATCATCTCCCCTCTGCTCGCCTCAACACTGCCGCCCAGCGCCTGCGCGCCGCCGGAGCCAGCGAGCGCCTGCGCTATGCCGCGCGCTACTTCATTGACCTCCTGCGCTTCCATCGTGACGTTCGCAAAATGGATGTGCTGGAGCGCGCGCTTGAGTCCGTCAACCTCCTCAGCAACGCTCGTCTCCGCGAGCTTTCCGAGATCAATGGAACTCTCTACGAGTACCTCCTGCCCGAGGAAGAAAGACCCGCCGAGGAGCGCGTCAAGGATCACGTCGTCCTCAAGGCAGACATTCGCGGCTCCACCTTTCTCACCCGCTCCATGCTCGAGCGCGGACTCAATCCCGCATCATTCTTCAGCCTCAACTTCTTCGAACCCGTCAACAAACTCCTCCCCCGCTATGGCGCGGAGAAAGTATTCATCGAGGGTGACGCCGTCATCCTCACCCTGCTTGAGAAGGAAGGCGAACACGGTTTCGGTGTCGCCCGCACCTGTGCTCTCGCGCGCGAGATGCTCAACATTGTCCAGGCATACAATGTGGCTTCCACCGAGAATGGCCTGCCCCCGCTTGAGATCGGTACCGGAATCTCCTACCAGAACTCCGCGCCCCTCTATCTCATGGACGGCTCGCACCGCGTCATGATCTCCGACGCGCTCAATCTCAGTGATCGTCTCAGCGCCTGCCACAAGCGCGCCCGCGCCCACCTGAAGGGCACCAATCCCATCTTCAACGTTTTTATTTTTCAAACCGCCGACGAGGAAGCCGTCGCCGGGGCGCTGGAAGATTTCATGCTCACCTACAACGTCGGCGGAATCCACCTCCCCCGCGCTGCCTTTGACAAACTCCGTGATGAAATCTCGCTCGCCGAGTTTGAGATGGATCTCCCCATGCCCTGGGGAAATGACACCGTGCGTCTCTTCCGCGGCCTTGTTCCGGTCAGCCCCGGAGTCTTCCACCCTGTGCTCGTCCGCGAAGGGCGCGCCGCACAGGTTCAGCTTCGCGACTTCCAGTTCGTCCGCTGGGCTGACCATCTCTACTATGAAGTCTGCACCAACGCCGAACTCATCGAAACTGTCGAGAGCCAGCGCTTCGGTCCTTCTACTTCCTAAAACCCCGCCGGCTTTGGACGGAACGGCACCGTGATCACCGCCTCCAGGTCAATGGCCTTCCCATCTTTCAGCGCCGGACGAAACAGCCATCTCCCCAGTGCCTCCGCCGCGTTCTGGTCCAGCTTCGGGTCCAGGCTCTTGGCCACTGCAATTTCCGCCACGCTGCCATCGCTCTTGATAATCGCCGTCAGCACCACCGTCCCCTGCACCCCGTCTTGAATCAGCTCTCCCGGGTATGCCGGATCGGACTTGCTCACCACCTCCGGTGCTGCGATCGGAGACTGTACCGCCCCCGGCTCGCGCTCCACAAAGTGGATAATCCAGCTTCCTGTCGCCGTGTTCAGATTCGGCATGTTCACCGCCAGCGTGTAGGAGCGCCTTCCCGCGAAGATGCGGTTTTCCAACTCGCTCCTCGCCCCCGTGCTCTCCCGCGCCGCCGGTTGCCTCGGCGGAGCCGTCATCATCGGAGCCCGCATCGCCGCCATCAATTTCGCCTTTACCGTCGGGTCCGCCTGCACGTTCGGCACTGGCGCATTCGGAGAAGTCACCGCCGTCGCCGGAGCCGCCCCGCTCACATGAATCCCTGCCGGAGCATTCGGCTTTCCGGCCATCTCCCTCGCGACGCTTCCCGTCGCCGCATCTGCGCCCGGGGTTCCCGCCGCATCAGGCTTTCCCTTCGGAGACGCCGCGAATGCGCCGCTCCGGTTGCCCTCTGGCAGCACCACCGGGGCGTGTACCTCCACCGGATGCAGGTTCAGCGCAATCACCTGCGCTGGCGTCCCGCGCAGCGCATCGCCCACTCCCGGAGCTTCTGGGACCGGGCCGCGCACCTGCGGTGCAAGGTGTGCAAGATTTGTGCTCGATCCCCGGCTCACATGTCCCAGCTCCGGCGCGGGCTCCACCACGCGCGGCGCAAACGTCGGCAGCGCCAGCCGCGGACTCTCCACCGCAACATCCGGAGCCGGTTCCACGATGCGTGGTTCAAATGCGGGCAGCTTTGTCTGTGACCGCAGCGCCCCGGTCTCCACCGTCGGGCCAACCACCTCCGGCATAAAGTCTGGCAACCGCAGTTTCACCGAATCGCGCTCGCTTGCCTCCAGCGGCTGCACCGGCAGCGCCTTGTCATACGCCACTATATTGGGCAGCGCCACATCTCGTTGCAGCTTCAGCTTCGGCGGAGTCACAATCGTCTGCCGCAAATTGTCCGGAGTCTCCGGCAGCGACACAATCTCCTGCTTCGCCAATACCGGGTCGTGCTTGCCCTGCGCCTTTTTCCGCGTCGGAGCCCCGCGCAGCTCCGGCAGATACTGGCTCAGCGTGTAGCCATCCATGGCGCGGTGCGCCAGCGGATCCAGCAGGTGCGCGCCCTGGCTCGGCCATATCGAGACCGCATACAGCAGTCCCAGCAGCGCCGCGTGTGCAAATATCGAATCCACCACGCCCCGCCCCGGAAACGGCGACGGCACATTCACATCCCGCCAGAACTCCTCATCGGGAGCCCAGCTCAAATCCATCTCCGGAACCACCCGCCCCGCCAGCCGGGCGCGCAGGTTCTCGCCAAGCTCTGTCAGCGGGTCCGTCCACGCCACCAGCAGACGCGGCCCTTCATCGATCGCGGGGTTGTTCTTGCTTCGGATTTTGACAATGACTCGCAACGTCGCCAGTGGCGCGATTATATCGCGAGCCGGGAGCAGCACTGCCACCCCTGCCCTCGGCTATACTCGATTCCAACAATATGAAGAACGTATTAGCAATCTCGGCTTTGTCGCTCCTGCTTTTCTCCTCCGCCTTCGCCCAGTCGCCCGCCCCGCCGCCCCAGGCTCAGGTCACGGCAGACATCACCGGACTCTACTCCTTCGTTCATGAAGGCGAGTTCGTGCAGATCGAGGTTGCCGACGGCAGAGTCACCGGACTCGTCTCCCGTTTCAAGGGAGAGGATCTTGAGAAGTCAGATTTTGTGGACCAGTATTTCGATCAGGCGAAGCTCGAAGGCGCAAACCTCACCTTCCGCACCAAGGCCTTTGAGGGCGTCGTCTTTGAATTCACCGGAACCGTGGAGCGCGGCCCCGCCAAAACTCCTAGCGATGAGGGCTACTGGAACATCCGCGGAACCCTCCTCGAGCGCCATTCCACCCCCGACGGAAAAGTCAGCGAGAAGCGCCACGAGCTCACCCTGAAGTCCTTCCCTCAGGACGCCGAGCCGAATCCCGCCGCTCACGACACCAGGGAGCAGCGTTAGGCAGACAGTTTACGGATATTCATTTCGCGCAGGCCGTTCAAAGTCAGTTGAGTATTCCACCACCGAAGGCCCATACGTCCCCGTCGCCTGGGTCACCGTTCGAGGGGAACTCTCTGCCTCTACGGATCTCTTTAGATCCCGTAACGCCCCCTCGATCGCGCCTCCAATGTTCCACCACACGGGAGCCTGCAATAGGTTCGACAGCGCAACTTCCGGAACGTAGTTCATTCCCAGGTGCACCAGCGTTTCGTCGCCCAGCGAAAAGAAACTGATTCGCCCCGAGTGACGCGGTCCGCGATGCGACTTCCACCCAATCACCTGTCCGGGAATCACTTGAAGAATTTCAACGTCCCACGCAAAGCGCCGACCGTTGAGGTCGGCAATCCACTCGGAAACGTCCTCGCACGCCTCAATGCTCACAACTGAGCGGATGAACTCCGGGATCTTGTCCAGCCTCGCGCAGGCCGCAAACACCTCCGCCGCCGGACGCCGGACCTGGATGCTGCGTTCTAAGGACACGGTTCTGCCCACGGGCAGCAGAAGTCCGCACGCCCACAGTCCGGCAACGGTTCCGGCAGCGCCTGTAACTACGCCGCCAAGAAATAGATTTCGTGACATCGCGCCTCCACTTCAGACGAAGCGTGCTTTGTAAGGAGGGGGCAAGTCCTTTCCAGAATTTGAGTGCTGCCGTTGCCCCCGAGTTGCCAGCTATCTTAGGTGCTCTCGCGGTGGCAACGCCCCACTGCCGAGCGCCTCTCTAATGGAGTGCCACCCGTCGAACATTCAAGGAGATACGCAATGAAAGCACAACGAATGGTCCTCCACGCCCTGGCGGTCGCCGCCCTCGGCGCAGTATGCATGGCTCAGGGCAATATGGGCCAGCAAGGCGGCATGGGACAATCCGGGACCGGGCTGCCCGGAGCCACCCAACCAAGCCGCCCTGGAATGCCCGGCGCCAATGACCCCAACTCTCCCTCCGCCACCATGGGACGGGACGCAACCACGATGAAGAGTCCAGATCAGGACTTCATCATGAAAGCCGCACAGGGCGGAATGGCCGAGGTCAATCTTGGAAACCTCGCCAAGCAGAATGGCGGCAGTGACGCGGTCAAGCAGTTCGGCGACAAGATGGTCACCGACCACTCCAAGGCCAACGACGAACTCCGTCAACTCGCCCAGCAGAAGGGAATCACTCTCCCCAGCGACGTCAGCGGAAAAGACAAGCGCCTCGGAAAAACTCTCCAGGCCAAACAAGGATCGGAATTCGACAAGGCCTACACTCGTGACATGGTGCGCGACCATCAGGCCGATATCGCCGAGTTCAAGAGAGAAGCCGAGAGCGGAAAAGACCCCGAGGTAAAAGCCTGGGCGCAGAAAACTCTGCCCACCCTTGAGCAGCACCTCTCCGCTGCAAAGCAGGTCGCCTCTCAGGTCGGAGCCGACACCGCAAAGAAGACCGCCGGAGCCATGAGTTCTCCGCAACCGCAGTAAGCCGGAATGCAGGACTGCGCAAAACGTCGGGGAGCCTCCTGAGGCTCCCCGGCTCAACCATTCACTCTTCTGCCATCAGTAACTCGTTTGCGGATAACCGGTTCGTGCAATCCTTTCAAATTTTCTGAACCATTGCACCCGGCCGCAACACATCCTTTCCAACGATTACTCTGAAAGTAAATCCTTGCCCGGCTCGCCGCAGGCTCCGCATTCTTCCAGTCTGCGCGTCAAAGCCTCCACGTGATCGGCTTCAAAAGAAGCCAACTCCTCGCAGACCCGCTGAAAATCAGGCTCTGCAACGCATCGCGCCAGCTCCGCATAAAATTCCCGCGCCTGCGTCTCCGCTCCCAGCGCCAGTCGCAGCGCGTTCTGCCGTGCCGTCACCGCCGTCGAATCGAAGATCTCGCTCCCTTTCAACTGCGGCAACTCAATCATCTCCAGCACATCCGCCTCTGTAAGAGCACACGCGGAGTGCCCGTATTGAGCGGTGTAGCGCGCCTGCAGCATCGAACTGTGATGCCGCTCCTCCAATGCCATATCCCACAACACGCCTGCAATCTCCAGCGATGCAAAATCCTGGAACGACGCAAACATCTCGGCAAAGTGGTGGTACAGTTCCGCGTTGCGCTCTTCGATGAACACTGCGACGTGCAGTGCTTCCTGTGGTGACAGGGCCTGAAAGCTTCGTTTCATTACCTCACCTGTGGGCGCATCGCACTAGTCGGGATCGCGATGCAGGTTTGACTCCAGCCTTGCGATTGTGCCGCGCAGCCAGTGTTTAAGCACCTCAACCATGCGTTGCGAGTCGTTCTTCTCCAGCAATTCCGCAATGGTCTCGCCGGAGTGGCTGAGCGGAATATGATGACAGGGAAATTCTTCCGTCTTCTTGTCTTCCGGCACAAACGCGTGCAGCGAACATTCGTGGCAGGCATGCGTCCGCAGCGGATCTCCAAAGTTGATGCATGCAATCGTTCCCTGAAATGGAGACTCTGTTCCGAGCAGTGCCCGGTCGCGCTCGAATCCACCTTGCTCCAGGTAGTTCAACTCGAAGCGGAGTATCTGCAACACGTCGCGCAAATCCTGGGGCATATGATTCTCCACGTGCGCCAACCGCGTAAAGTCTGGCCCAAACATCCCGCCGGGGCAGTGACTGAACTCACCTCTCCCCGTGACAGCGCCGGACGAGCCCAACTGCGCTCTTCTACAGCTCGCGCTAATTTTCTATCAGCCGGTTGTTGATGGCGAACAGCGCCAACTCCAGGCGGCTGGAAACTCCGACCTTGTCAAAGATGTTGGTCAGGTGATGCTTCACCGTGTCTTCGCTGAGCGTGAATTTCTGGGCGATTTCCTTGTTGCTCAATCCGGCCACGATGGTTGCGAGAATCTCGGTTTCACGGCGGGTGAGCCCGAAGCTGCTGCGCGCCTTGGATGGAACCTGGAGCGTGCTCTGCTCGCGCAGGTACATCATCATGTCTGTGACCGGCTCACGCCCAACCCAGTAAAGCCCCGCCACCACCGTGCGGATTGCCTTGAGCAGCAACTGGGTGGCGGACTCCTTCATCACAATGCCGCGCGCCCCAACGTGCAACGCCTCTATGATCTGGCGCCGCTCGATGGCGGCGGTGAGGAGGATGCAACGCGTGTTGCTATTCTGCTGTGAGAGTTCACGCAGCGCCTCCAGTCCGGGCATCTTCGGCATCGCGAGATCGAGCAGCAGGATGGCCGGCTGATGCTGGCGCACCATTGCCACGGCTTCCGCGCCGTCGGCGGCCTCGCCCACTACTTCAAAATCATCTTCCAGATCCAGAAGGCGGCGCAGGCCGTCGCGAAAAATTGTATGGTCGTCGGCAATGACAAGCCTGATCTTCTTACCGTCCATGAGAAAAATAGCCTTTCTGTGGCAGCTTGATTAGCAGTTGCGTACCGCCTGACGATGTGGAGTCGATGAAGAGTTCGCCTCCGAGATTAGCTACGCGCTCCTTGATGATGGCCGGCCCCTTTGCCGACCTCATCAGTTCAACTCCAGCAAGTGTACCCTCAAAACCGAAGCCAACGCCATTGTCGGTGATGCTCAATCGCCAGTACCCATCGTGGCGGCCGAACGTCACCAGCACATCCTCAGCGCGCGCATGCTTGCGTATATTGACAAGCGCCTCCTGCACAATCAGGAGGATCTCGCGGCAAGTGTGTGCGGAGAGGTGAATTTCGTCGGATGCGGAAACAAAACGCGCCGCGATTCCGGAATTACGGCGGAAGCGATCCACCTGTTCGGCCATGTGGTCCAGCAACTGGTCGGGCGCTACCTCCACGGGCTTCAGTTGGTGCATAAGTTCGCGCAATTCAATCACCTGGTCGCGAAGCAGGTTCTCCAGCGACTCGATTTCGGGTGCGATCGGCGCATATTCCTTGATCGCGCGGCGGCGAAGGATGTCGGTGCGCATCTCGGCTGAGATCAGGGACTGGATTGCTCCGTCATGGAGTTCTCGGGCTACGCGCGCTCGTTCTATCGCGCTTGCGCGGGCGCGCAGCCTGCGCACCAGGTACACGCCATAGATGGCAGTGGCGGCCTGGCCCAGCAGCGAGTCCGCAAAGGCAAGCTCCTGCGAAGCGTTCTTGCCCACCCTGGCGCCAGCCAGCAGCAGCCGCAGCCTCCACTCATGGCCGAGCGGCGCGGCCACCGCAAGCAATGACCTGGTGTTTCCTGGCAGGAAGGGCAGTGCAGGTATTTGCCCTGTGGTGGTGCGCGTCTGTGTCTTCGAACCAAGTGCAAGCATCTTCATCGTGTTCGGTGAAGTCTGCTCGCAGAAGAACGCTGCGGAGTAGTCGGGCAGCAGGTAGGCGAGGCGGTCGTCGGTGAGAATTTCACGCGAGTAAGGACGCGCATCCCGCTGCGGGCGCGAGGCCATCTGCCACAGATAAACGCGGTCAGTGCTAAGGTCGTGTGCGACCAGAAAGATCCGGGCACAGTCGAACAGGGCGATGAACTCTGAAAATACTGCCTGCAGCACCGCGCTCATGCTCTGTTCCGTGCGCGCGGAATGGAGAAGGCGGGTCACGACAGCAGACTCCGCTCGGCGTTCCTTTTCGTTCTCGCCTAGAGTGCCGATCAGGTATCCGAGCGCCAGCAGATAGGCGCAGCGCACGAGCAGGCGGTTGCTCTCAAATTGCCCGAGGGCGGTGCCGCGGAGGAAGAACGCTTCGACCTCCAGCACCAGACCGCCAGCAATGGAGGTGGACAGCGCTTCAGGAAATCCCCAGCGGAAGCCTGCGGAGAGAAGGGAGAATGAGTAGAGGTTAATGAATGGGGAACTTGCACCGTGCGAGAACGAGGTGATGAGCGTGGGCCATAGAATGTCTCCAGCGTGGAGATATCTGAGCACAACGGGCGAGACCGGGCGGCGCGAGACCCATGCGAATATCAGGATGCTGTGCAGCACCCAAACAGACAAGAGAATGTAAACCAGATGGGCAAATCGGGCTGGTTCTGGAACGTCGGTCCAGAACGCGACCACGGCCAATATTGCGAGCAGTACGCGAAGCGCGCCCAGGATCGTCTCCACGCGGCTGCGCTCGGCCTCAGTAGTTGGCACGTTGAGGCGTTTTAGGTAGCGGTACGAAGCGGGCCAGCGCACGTTTTGTTTCCTATGGCGACTGAAAACTGCCGATCTGATTATTCTCCGAAATGACCTGGCGAGCAACTCTGTAAATATAAGTGGAATAATCCGTTGCAGGGCAATGGAGTCCCGCCATCACGGGCTGCTGTGACTCGCCTCACTGTGCAAAGCGCGGGCGGAGACTACGTTGAATGCGACCTTTAGTGCGCCCACCGCCGTCAGTCATCAGTGCCGGGGAGTGGTGCGCCTGGTGGTTGAGGAAACAGGAGACCTTCGGAGGCGCTGCCTTTACCGGTAGCACGCCAGATTGCGAGAGACTCCGTCCCCCTGGATTCGAAAGGAGAACTGAACCATGGCACGATCGGCTTGTTGCAAGTTGGTATCCGCAGTTGCCCTGATCGTAGTGCTCGCATTCATTCCGGCATTTGCACAGACAGCGCCGCAGTTGAAGTACGACAAAAGTACCGAAGCCAAAGTGAAAGGCGTAGTGGATGAAGTAAAGACCGCCGCCGACAAAATCGTCCATCTCACGCTGAATACGGACAAAGGTCCGCTGGATGTGGTAGTGGCACCGGAGAAGTTCCTGCAGGATATGGAAATCACATTCGCCAAGGGAGACAATCTCGAGATACTTGGCTCGCAAGTTTCCATTGACGGCACCGCGGTGATGCTGGCCCGGGAAGTCACCCGTAATGGCGACATCATGGTAATGCGCGACGATAAGGGCAAGCCCGTGTGGGTGGGGTGGCCGAAATAGCTGAAGTTCCAGTGCAATCATGACAAAGGCCAGCTTCGACGCTGGCCTTTGTATCTGGTATCGAGCGGAGCGTCATTTCTTCTTAGGGGGGATGACCACTGGCCTACGCACCGGGATCAGCCCTTCCCTCGGCATAGCCTGGTTGGCGCGGGTCATCACTTCCTGCTGTACGTACTTCACGAACTCCTGCATCTGCGTCTGCATCTGTTCCATGCGCTCACGCATATTGAGGATGATACCGATGCCTGCAATGTTGACGCCGAGATCGCGGGCGAGGGAGAGAATGAACTCCAGCCGTTTGAGATCGTCCTCCGTGTAGAGGCGGGTATTGCCGTCACTGCGCGAAGGTTTGAGCAAGCCTTCGCGCTCGTACAATCGCAGAGTCTGCGGGTGGATTTCATACATCTCAGCCACCACCGAGATCATGTAAGCGCCTTTGCCTTTACGTTTCGTCATGATTGCGCCTCATCTCTTAAATCTTGCTCCACAGCTCCCTGCGGGGATCCTCCGGGTGCATCTTCTCCAGCTTCTGCCATAGCTCCTTGGCTTCCACATTGGGAATCTCCGGAACGACGATGCGAATTTCCACGATCTGGTCTCCGATGACTCCGGGACGGGTGGCCGAGGGAACACCTTTTTCTCTCATGCGCAGCTTCTGGCCGGTCTGGGTTCCAGGAGGCACGCGCAAGACAGTGCGCCCGTCGATGGTCGGCACCTCAACCTTGGCCCCCAGTGCTGCCTCCCAGGGAAGGATGGGCAGAGTGATGCTGATGTCGTCGGCGTCGCGGTGGAAGACGGGATGTTCGGCGATGTGAACGATGATGTAAAGGTCTCCCGGAGGTCCTCCGCGGGTGCCGGGGTTGCCCTTGCCTGCGAGGCGGATGCGCTGGCCATCGCGAGTGCCGGGTTTGATGCGGAAAGAGACAGGCTCAGGCGTCATGCGGCCCATGGCGGATGGACGCTGAATATTGAGCTTCATCTCCGCTCCGCGAATCGAATCCCAGAAGGGAACCTGCACGGTGTACTCGGCGTCAGTGCCGGCGGCGTTGGCCGGTTCCTGTGCCGCGCTGCCGCCGAACATGCCGGAGAAGATGTCTCGAAAGCTGCCGCCACGGGCACCCGGTTGCTGGGCCGCGCCGAAGTCAAAGTCGCGGAAGTCGAAATCGACCCGCTGTCCGCCGCCCTGCTGGGTGTAGCCGCCGAATGGGTTTCCGGCAGCGCCTCCAAACGGATTGCCGCCGCCTCCACCGCTATTGGCGTAAGCCTCCGCCGTCTTGGGATCGATGTTGTCAGAGTAGAAGCCGAGCTGGTCGTAAATTTTGCGCTTCTTGGGATCGCTGAGGACCTCGTTGGCTTCGGAGAGTTCCTTGAACTTCTCCTCCGACTTCTTATCGCCCGGATTGACGTCGGGATGATACTTGCGGGCGAGTTTGCGAAAGGCCTTGCGCACGTCGTCAGCAGTGGCGGTCTTCTTGACGCCAAGGATGCCGTAATAGTCCTTCTTATCGGTTGCGGCCATGATTGTTATTCTTCTTCCCGCTCATTCCGGTAAACCAGAATACCCTGCGCCTCAGCATACTTGCGTGATTGCAGCTCTGCCAAGTGTTATCGTGCGACTACCTCTTTGCCGTTTCAGGAATGGCGGTGGACTGCCAGCTAATGGCCTGCCATCCATCGGCGTTGAGCTGGAAGACGCCCGAGTTGCGGTAGCGCCGCAACTTCTCCGTGGCGGCTTCAGGTTCGTGCGCCACAAGCGTGAAGTTGATCACGGCCAGAGGGCCATAACTGCGGACGGTAATCTCCTCGGCGGAATATTTCTCTGGGGGCAGAGCTTTGCCCGAAGCTGCCTGCACCGCCTCCACGCGGACCGCGTTCACGATCGCAGCTTTTGTCCGCACTGTGCCAGCGGAACTTACATAGATGAGGTCGTCGGCCCAGAATCGCATGTGCATCACGGGGTCGTTGACGTTGTCGAGAAACTCCTTAAGCAGCGAGGTGAGCTGGGTGGCGTCGTCACGAAGAGTGTGAGGATGCGCGATATGCGAGCCGGAGTGCGAACGCACGGATGTCTGCGCCATGGCGGCGGTGGTCAAGCCGCTCGTTACCAAGAACAATGCAGCCCACTGAAAAATCTTACGCATGGAAGTTCTCCGCTAAAATCTGCTGCCCCGTCAGCGGTTCGCCTTCGGGCAACGACCGACGGGGCAGACTGTATCACGCTTGATGCACGGGCGGGGAGTCGCTAGTTAACGCCCCGGGCATTGCCGCTGCGTGGCGGCAGTGCAGAGGACGTGGTCAGCAGCGTGCCGTCATCGTGAATCTCCACCGACTCGACGCCGTTGCGGGATGGTGTGAGCAGAAACCACTGCGCCTCGCTGGTATCGAAAGTGAGAAAGTACGGGATGCCGTTGACTTCAAAATTCATAGATTCCCCTTGTTCCCCAGCCGGACGGTGTGTGCCCGCTGGTGTGAGAAGCGGCCAGAGCAGTTATGCTCCGGCCGCGAAATAAGCCCGCCAAGCTTCCGGCGAGCCGCCGGTTATTTCTTGTCCTCCACGTCCACGTACTCGGCGTCGATCACGCCGTCATCCTTTTTGGTTTCTGCCTTCGGCTCGGGGTTGGCCTGTTGCGCGCCGCCCTCCGGGTTTGGAGTTGCCTTGTACATGGCCTCGGCCAGTTTGTGCGAGGCGGCTTGCAGACGGTCACGCGCAGTCTGCATCGATTTATGGTCGCCGCTCTCCAGAGACTTCTTGGCATCACCGAGAGCATTTTCCACTTCGCCACGCTCGCCGCCGGAGATCTTGTCGCCGTTCTCCCGGAGCATCTTCTCCACCTGATAGACCATGGCATCAAGCTGGTTGCGCGTCTCCACTTCCTCGCGCTTCTGCTTGTCCTCGGCGGCATGCGCCTCGGCTTCCTTGGCCATGCGGTCCACTTCTTCCTTGCTCAGGCCGCTGGAGGAGGTGATGGCGATCTTCTGATCTTTGCCGGTCGCCACGTCTTTGGCTGTCACGTTGAGGATGCCGTTGGCGTCGATGTCAAAAGTGACCTCGATTTGCGGCACGCCGCGCGGTGCGATGGGAAGCCCGGAAAGATGGAACTTTCCGAGAGTGCGATTCTGCGCCGCCATGGGCCGCTCGCCCTGGAGCACGTGAATCTCTACAGATGTCTGATTGTCCGCCGCGGTTGAGAAATTTTCGCTCTTGCGCGTCGGAATCGTGGTGTTGCGCGGAATCATCGTGGTGGCAACGCCGCCATAGGTCTCAATCGAAAGGGAAAGAGGCGTAACGTCGAGCAACAGCAGATCCTTTACTTCACCCTGCAACACGCCGCCCTGGATAGCCGCACCGATGGCGACGACTTCATCCGGATTGACGCCGCGATGCGGCTCGCGTCCGAAAAACTCCTTCACCTTCTGCTGGATCATAGGCATGCGCGTCTGCCCGCCGACGAGCACAACTTCGTCGATCTTGCTGGCGTCGATGCCGGCATCCTTGAGCGCCTGCACGCAAGGTTTAATCGAGTTGTCGATCAGGTCGCGCACCATGTCCTCAAGCTTTGCGCGGGTCAAGGTCTTTACCAGATGCTTCGGACCGGAGGCGTCCGCCGTGATGAACGGCAGATTGATCTCGGTCTGCATGGTAGTGGAAAGCTCGATCTTGGCGCGCTCGGCGGCGTCACGCAGACGCTGCATCGCCATTTCATTGCCCTTGCTGCGCAGATCCAGCCCATAGTCCTTGCGGAACTCGTCAGCCAACCAGCCAACCACGCGCTGGTCGATATTGTCGCCGCCCAGGTGGGTGTCGCCATTCGTGGACTTCACCTCGATGACGCCCTCGCCGACTTCGAGAATCGAGATGTCAAAGGTGCCGCCGCCAAAGTCATAGACCGCAATGGTCTCGTCCTTCTTCTTGTCGAGGCCATAGGCCAGCGCGGCCGCCGTGGGCTCGTTAATGATGCGCTTGACGTCGAGTCCGGCGATCCTGCCGGCATCCTTGGTTGCCTGGCGCTGCGAGTCGTTGAAGTAGGCCGGGACGGTGATCACGGCTTCGGTGACCGGCTCGCCAAGATAGTCCTCTGCCGCCTTCTTCAGCTTCTGCAGAATCATGGCAGAGACCTGGGGCGGGGTATACTCCTTGCCCTGCGCGTCAACGGCAACGTGGTCGCCCGACTGAACAACTTTATAGGGCACCATCTTCATCTCTTCGCTGACTTCGTCGAAACGGCGCCCCATGAAGCGCTTGATAGAGAAAACCGTATTCTCTGGGTTGGTGATCGCCTGGTTCTTCGCTACCTGCCCAACCGGGCGTTCGCCGGTCTTGGTGAATCCGACCACGGAAGGCGTTGTTCTTCCCCCCTCTTCATTGGGAATTACTTTGGGTTCGCCGCCTTCCATCACGGCTACAACCGAATTTGTGGTTCCCAGATCAATGCCGATAATCTTTGCCATTTGCCTCTCGCCTCCTGCGGTAAAGCTGAGAATCTTGCCTATGCACGGCTTGTGAGGGCCGCTAAAACTCTGATGGGACACATGTAAGCTGCCCTACTCAGACCTAACATGATTGCGATGATAGAACCTGAGTGAGTTACTGTCAACTTAATAGATGAGAGGACTTGCGCCTAAGATGCACAGAAAGAGTGTGTCTTGGCGAGGGACGATTCGTTGAGATAGAGCCCGTCCGCAGTTTCGTCTAAGTGCTTGTTTATTAGATATTCCTAAGGCGTTTCCTGGGAGGATTTGGCGAGGGTGGAGATTAAGCACTTGGGATCAAACATAAGTACATACAGTTCAATAGCTTACGTACGCATCGATCCGCATTGCGTTTTGCAGAGGCCTGACTTGGAGAAAGGGAAGCTGAAATGCTCAGTCCTCCAGCGAGGAAGCGTGATGATGACTAGGCAGAAAGATCGTAAGGCACTGGGTGTCGGACGTGGACTTTTAAAACGTGAGCATCTGGAAATTCAGCGGAGCTTTGTTGAACTGGACGAGGCCCTGGTATGGGGGCACGGTCCCACCATCCTGCTGGCGGCTGAAAACCTGATCCAATTAATGCTGTTGCACTTCATCCATAAGGCGCAGTTGCTGGAAAAGTGCGCGTCGGACACGTTACCGGAGCGCTACAAGGCCGAGGTGAAATTCCTTAGTGGCATCAATGAAATTGATTCGGGCCTGAAACGCCAGGAGTTATCTTCCGCGCTCTATCTGCGGAGTTTGTGCAAAGAGTGGATTCGCGATCACATGTACGACGAGGGCAAGTCACCGGGGATTGCCAAGCGGGAAGGGGCGGGAAACGCCCTACGGTTTCGCGCATAGGCTTTCAAGTGTAAGTGAGCGGCGGCCCTGCTCCCGTGCTGAGGACCGCCGCAAGTTGCTATCTCCGCTTAGTCGTAACGCTCATAGATGACGCGCTTCTTCTCCCATCCGCACTCTTCAATTAACATGCTGCGGACCGACGAGACCATCTCATTCAAGCCGCATATGTACACGTGCATGTCTTTTCGCTCGCCTACGATCTTCCGGATGTGTTCCTGAACGTACCCACGCCCCCGGCTCCAGTCCTCGGGTGGGCGGCTGAGAGTGGCCGTGTAATGGAAGTTGGGTTGTTCGGCGGCGAGCGTCTCAAACTCGTCCAGGTAATAGACATCCTCGGCAAAGCGCGTACCGTAAACCAGCCATACATGGCGGCCTCCGTGGCGCGATTGGCCGCTGCTATCCTTCCCGAAAATGTCTTGAACCATGCTGCGGAAAGGGGCGACACCGGTTCCCGTCGCAACAAGGATCAGGTCCTCGACCTCAGGCTTGAGCACAAAGAGCCCGTGGGGACCGTGGAAGCGAGCGGTCTCGCCAATTTCACGGTCGCAGAGGAAGTTGGACATGAAGCCTTCATCAACGCGGTTAAGGCAGAGGTCAAAGGTGTTGTTGCCGCGTGGAGGAGAAGCGATGGAATAAGCGCGAGTGACGAACTTGTCGCCCCGGGGCTCGCGAACGGAGATGAACTGTCCGGCCACGAAGTCGAAAGAAGAGACCTCCTCGATATCGAATTCGAGGTGTTTGGTTTTCTCCGAAATCAGCACGGAGCGGGTGAGCCGGGCGGTGAGCAGGGTGTGTTCCATGATCGTCCTTGATCGGCCTATACTACCCGCTATTTTAAAGCAGAGCCGCCAGCGATGGGTGTGAGTTGGTGAGAATGTGTTTGCGAGCGTGAAAAATGATCGGGAACCATGACAGGACGCGCGGCATCCAAACCACATCAGGTTCAACATTGAATTGCTTGCAAGTATCGCGGTGTGAGGGGGGTTGCAATGGCAGGGGCACCGGTCGAGAAACCCGTGGAAGCGGAACTCCTGATTGTGATTGGCGACACGCAAACCTACTATGCGCTGACCAGACCGGTTGTCACCATAGGCAGGAGGCCGGATCGCGACGTAGTAATTGCGGAGCCGCACGTCTCACGCAACCATGCCCAGATTGAGCGGCGGGGTGCAGAGTATTTCATCGTGGACATGGGCAGCAGCCATGGGACGTTCGTCAATGGGCAGGCCACGCAGCACCGCAGCCTTCGCAGTGGAGATCGCATTGAGTTGGGGACGATCGGAGGCAGCTACCTGGTGTTCCACGATCCGAGCGTGCCGGGGGGCGGGTCAGATTCCCACGACATGCTGTCGAAGATCATGTCGCAGGGGACTTCGTCAGACAGGCCGGGTGCGCTGAACCTGCTGAGCTTGTTCATCGAGGGCGCCCGGGCGCTGAATACCTCCACAGTACTTAGCGAAGTGCTGGCCAACCTGGTCGAAGTCTCCCTCCGGCTGACCAAGGCGGAGAGAGGTTTTGTGTTTCTGTGCAAGGAGAATGGGCGACTGGAACTGGGGGCGGGGCGCAGCGAGCGGGGAGAAGACCTGGTTGAGGCAAAGGGAATTTCACAGTCTGTGCTTCAGGATGTGATTGACTCCTCCTCTGAGTTCGTTATGAGCATGGGCGATCCGGGTATGACCGGACGAGAGAGCATTGTTGAACAGCAGTTGAGGAGCGTGGTCTGTATTCCCTTGCGCAGGTCGCAATTTCGCGAGAGCGGCTGTGGCGGGCATGGGGCGATCGGCGTGTTGTACCTTGACAGCCGCATTGAAAAAGGAAAACTCCCGGATGTAAGCCAGGAATTGATCCGAGCGATTGCGCGCGAGGCTGCGGCACTGGTAGAGAACGCCTACCTGGTGAAGGCCGAGCAAGAGGCGCTGGCCTACCAGCGCGAACTGGCGATTGCCTCGACGATTCAGCAGAGCATGATGGAGGTGAAAATTCCATCGCTTGCATTTGCCGAAGTGGAGGCTCGCAATATTTCATGCAAGGAAGTTGGCGGCGACTTTTATGACGTGACGCGGTTGGAGGATTGCGTGGCGGTGGTTGTGGCGGACGTGTCCGGAAAGGGAGTTTCCGCAGCGCTGCTGGCCTCCGTTCTGCAAGGCGCGATTGACCCCCAGTTGCGTCAGGGCTTACCTCTCCATCAGATTGTGGAAGGGATGAACCTATACGTCTATAACAAGATTGTCGGGCGCAAGTATGCGACGCTGCTGATGATGAAGCTCTATGACAATGGAGAGCTGGAATACATCAACTGCGGCCACGTGAAGCCGCTGCTGTATTCGGACGGAGTGATTCGTTGTCTGGACAACGAGAATTTTCCAGTGGGACTGCTCTCCCCGGTGACGTTTACGAGTGCCCGCGTTCAACTGCGTGATGGCGACCGGCTGCTGCTTTTCACCGACGGCGTGGTGGAGGCGGAAGACCGCGACGGAGAGTTCTTTGGAAACGAGAGACTGGAGGCAGCGCTTGGTTCCGAGTTTTCTCTAGGAATGCTCTTTGCATCTCTCGATGCATACCGCGGAGAAACTCCGCTCTCTGATGACTGCACTGCCCTGATTCTGCGTTACGGAAAGCGCGCAAACTAAGCGGGCAGTTACCGGATGCGGAACGGTGTTGCCCGGCCGAAGGCAGAGTGCAGGGAGCTGGCAAGCTTCGGTTCGTCTCCTGGAGCTCTCTTTCCCCATGTCCAGTACAGGCCAAAGTAGGCCACTGTATGGGTGTCGCCCCGAATGCTGTGACCTGCGGTGAAGAGGAAGCTGAAATTCTCGTTGAAGTTGTAAATGCCTCCCGCATTGAGAAGGTGAGTATTGCGTGCGGACATGCTTTCGCGGCCGGGATTGAACCACTCGGCGCCGAGCGTCAGCTTTTTGTTTAACTCGCGTTGCGCCTGCCATCCCGCAAATGTGTGGTCGCGCATTCCGGGAGCACGATTGAGGATGTAGCCCGCGCCGCCGTAACTTGTCCATGGCCCCCAGCTTTTCTGAACCCAGAGAGGGAGTCGGGCCCAAGTCTGTCCGTTGCCGAGATTGCGATGGCGGTCTCCAGTGGGCGTCTCGATCATCGGAAAAATGCCCACCTGCGGACGCCGACCCTTTTCCTGTACAAAGCGGAATTTCGCGCCAAGTTCGATATCGCCCACACCGTAGGTGATCGGCCCGGGTTCGAGCGCTGAGATTGCCATTGGAGCAAGGACGTGCAACTGAAGGTTGGGTGCAGCCCCAACGTTGAATTCGAAGGCTGGGAATGCCGCAGCATAGCTCCCGACGGAGCGGTCCAGGGTGGAGAATGTGTAGAACTCATAGCGCCCGAATGGGACAGGCTCGGGGTCATCCGTGAAGAATGGAGGACCGGCGAGTGCAGAAGCGCCACAGAGAGCCACACACAGGCAGAGGAGGATGAAGTTTCGAGAGCGCATCAGTTACTCGGATGCTCGAGACAGCTGATGCGATCTAGAACGCTTCATCCTGCAATTTCTCATCCTCGCGTCACTTTCTCCAGCAGATACATATAAGAGCGGTAAACCTCGCCGGTAGAGCGGGTCATCCCGATCTCGCAAGTGCGGCTGCTGGAGTAGCAAGCGTCGTGCTTATGCGCCTTGATCTCCGCCGCTTCGCTGGCGGTGGCCGAGGCGGTGAGCTCCGGGTACATGAAGCCGCGGTCTCCGGCGAAGGCGCAGCAGCCGAGGCTGGGAGGAATGAAGACCTCGCCACTGCACTTTCGGGCGATGGCGTCCAGCTTTCCATTGAGCCCCATCTTCACGGCGGAGCAGACTGGATGCAGCGCAACGGAATTGTCAGGCTGACGTACCGTGAGCCTGGTAAGCAACTGGTCGTGGACGAATTCAATGCTGTCCACGATGCGGAGGCGATCAAAGCGTTGCTGGTTTTCCGGCGTGAGAAACTCGCGGGCATGTGTCAGTCCATAGGTGCAGGGACTTGTGTCAACCATGATGGGCAGTTTGCCTTCACTGGACCAGCTCCAGAAGTTGGCGATCACCCGATTCAACATTGCGTCGCGCGATTCCTCAAAGCCCTTGGATGAGTAAGGTGTGCCGCAGCAATTTCCGGCAACGTCTTCCGGAATCCAGACGGGAACCCCGGCTCGATCTGCCACTGTGACGGTGGCCTGCATCAGGTTCATCTCGCTGGGTTCACCGGGAAGGCGCCCCATGACGCGGGAGATGCAAGCAGGGAAATACACGGCTTGAGCTTTGGCTCGGCTGGTGGGCGGAATGCCGCCCCTGGTTGCGTGCGGCATCTCTGCCGTCCATATGGGCATATTAGGGCCGATCACCCTGCGCATGGCTCCGGTGATTACCTGCATGCCCTTGACTCCGACCATGCGCTGGGCAAGATGTGCGGCGCTGAGACCAATGCGGATGAGAGTCTCTACCAAGCTGAAATTGTCCACAGTGAACCTGGCCACGCCCTTGGCGAAGTCAGAATTCCTCAGCGCGCGGAAGCGCTTGACGACCTTTCCGGTGTCGATGCTGACGGGGCAGGTGGTAGCGCAAAGGCCATCAACCGCGCAGGTGTCGAGCGCCATGTAGGGGAAGTCGCTCTCGAGCTGCGTGAGCATTGCGCTGCCGCCGAGTTGTTGCTGGCGCGTCATCTCGCGACGCACGACGATGCGCTGGCGCGGAGTGAGAGTGAGATCGCGGCTGGGACAGCGCGGCTCGCAGTAACCACACTCGATGCACTTGTCGATTTCGGGTTCGACGGTAGGCAACTGCTTGAGGTTGTGCAGGTGAGCCAGCGGGTCGGAGTTGATGATGACGCCGGGATTGAGCAGACCAGTGGGATCGGCCAGCGACTTGACCTGACGCATGATCTCGTAGGCTTCCGCGCCCCACTCGGTCTCGACGAAAGGAGCCATGTTGCGCCCGGTGCCGTGTTCGGCCTTGAGGGCACCATCAAATCTATGGACGACCAGTTCGACGACGTCATCAATGAAGTGCGAGTACTGGTCGATGGCACGCTGATCGTTGAAGGACTGGGTGATGACAAAGTGGAGATTCCCGTCCTTAGCGTGGCCGAAAATGATGGCGTTGTCATACTCGTGGCGTTGGAAGAGTCCATTCAACTCCTGTGCCGCGGGGGCGAGGTGCTCGATCGGGAAGGCAACATCTTCGATGATGACCGTGGTTCCGCTCTTGCGAACCGAGCCAACGGAAGGGAACATGCCGGCACGGATCTTCCAGAGCGCAGCCTGGGCGGCGGCCGAGTGAGTGAATTGTGCGGGTTCAAGCAGCATAAGGCTCGAAGTGGATTCAGCAGCGAGGGCCTCAAGCTCCGCGCGACCAGACTCTGATGCGGACTGGAACTCGACGAGCAATCCGGCAGCGCCGTCCGCCAAGGTCTTGATGATTGGAGGAGTACCGGCTTGATTTTCAACGGAACGCAGGGAAGCCCGATCCATGATTTCCAGCGCCTTGGCTCCGGCCTGGCGCAGGGGAACGATCGATTCGGACGCGGCGTAGAGATCAGGGAAGAGCAGCAGCCCGGTGTATTTTACCGGAAGCTCCGGCACGGTATTGAGCACCGCCTCGGAGATGAAGGCCAGGGTGCCTTCCGAACCAATGAGCAGGTGGGCAAAGATGTCCACAGCACGCTCGAAATCCAGGAAGGCGTTGATGCCATACCCGGTGGTGTTCTTGGTTCGATACTTGCGGCGCACGCGTTCGGCCAGAACCGGGTCGCGCTCAATTCTTGCCTTCAGCTCGAGAACGCCGCGGGCGAGGGCGGGTTCTTTCGCGAAGAATTGCTGGTCGGCATCGGGGGCGGCGGTGTCAATGGAGGTGCCCGACGGCAGCAGGAAGCGGAGCGAAGCCAGGGTGTGGTAGGCATTCTGCTCCACGCCGCAACACATTCCGCTGGAATTGTTGGAGAGAATTCCTCCGAGAGTGCAGGTCGCAATGGACGCAGGGTCCGGACCGATCTTCACTCCATAAGGGAGAAGTGCGCGGTTGGCGCTGGTGCCAATCGCCCCTGGTTGAACGCGAATGCGACGGCCGTTCTCGAGCACCTGGAGGTCGCGGAAATTGCGCGTGACCTCGACGAGCAAACCATCGGAGATGGACTGACCGGAAAGGCTGGTGCCCGCAGCCCGAAAAGTGATGGGAATGGAATGAGTATGGCTGAAACGAAAGAGGCGCTCCACTTCCTGCTCGCTGGCTGCCTGCACTACCGCTTTAGGGATGAGCCTGTAGAAGCCGGCGTCGGAAGCGTAGGCGATGAGATCGATGGGGCGCATCAGGATGCGGCGCTCATCCAGAATCTGGGCCAGCATGGTGTTCAGTTGTTCAGGTGAGTAGGAAGGGCGTGCCACAGCAGTTACCGCCATATGATTGCTCCTGGAAAGATGAGGCGGCCAGGAAGAATCATGGCCGCCCCGTGTAACAGGTTAATGCACTACGAGCTGCGTGAAAGGGGGAATGTAGGCGAGTAGATAGACGTAAACGCCGACCAGCGCGGCCAGTACAAGGCTGTGCAGAAATACATAACGCAGAATATCGCCCTCGTGGCCGTACCACTGGGTTGCAGTGGATGCCACGACGATACTCTGGGCGTCGATCATCTTGCCCATCACTCCGCCGGTGCTGTTGGCGGCAGACATCAGAATGGGTGAGACGCCCACCTGCTGCGCGGAGATCTTCTGCAGACTGCCGAACAGCACATTGGAAGAGGTGTCAGAGCCGGTGAGTGCCACTCCAAGCCAGCCCAGCATGGTGCCAAAGAAGGGATAGAACTGCCCGGTCTTGGCGAACGCCAGCCCCATGGTGGCATCCAGCCCGCTGTAGCGGGTCAGCATGCCGACGGCAAGCATTGCAGCAATGGTCAGGAGAGAGAAGCGCACTTTGTGGATTGTGTTCAGGTAGATCCGGAAGATCCCGCTGAAGGATACCCCCATCACAAGTCCTGACAGAACAGCCGAAAGCAGAATGCCCGTTCCGGTTGCGCTCACCCAGTTGAGCTGGAATACGGCAGGCTCTTTGGTTGGCTTCAGCACCACGGGAGGGACGCGCTCGACATTGTTGTGAAGTCCGGCGACCGGAAACTGCGGGTTGGTAATCTGGCTCGGCTTTGGATTCCATGTTGAGGTGGAAGGAATGACTTTCTCTGGTGTATTCATCCAGAGCTTGCCGGTCTGTGTTCCCCAGGTGAATACAATCACGCTGAGAATGATCCATGGCACCCAGGCACGAGAGATATCGGCGCGGCTGTAGCCGTGGTCCGCCCTGGCGCTCTTGCTGGTCTCATCCGCGAATGTCCAGATTTTCTTTGGATGCCAGACCAGCAGGAATCCGATAAGGCAGATCATAGAAATGACGGCGGAGATCACGTTCACCAACCATGGGCCGTGCATATTGGAAACCAGCAACTGCGGCACGGCGAATGAGACTCCAGCCACCAGGATTGCGGGCCAAACCTCGACCATCCCCTTGAATCCGACGAATGCCCAGATCAGCCAGAAGGGAACGATGATGCAGAAGGGAGCGAGGATGCGCCCGGTCATGGCGGCGAGTACTACTTCGCTGAATCCGGTCACTTTGGCAAGTGCGATGATCGGGGTGCCCAGAGCTCCGAAAGCAACGGGGGCAGTGTTGGCGATGAGAGAAAGACCGGAGGCTTGAAGCGGTTTGAAGCCGAGTCCGATGAGCAGGGCAGCGGTGACAGCGACCGGTGTTCCAAAACCTGCCGCGCCCTCGAAGAAGGCTCCGAAGCAGAACGCGATCAACAACAACTGGAGGCGGCGGTCCTGGGTGATGCCAGTCAGGCTGTGCTGGAGCACCTTGAATCGTCCGGACTCAACCGTGAGTTGATACATGAAGATCACGTTGAGCACGATCCAGCCAATGGGAAATAACCCGTAGCCTGCACCGTAAACGGCAGTGGTAAGGGCCAGCCTCGCGGGCATGTGGAAGCCCAGGATTGCGGTCAAAAGCGCGGTGGCCAGACCCGCAAGGGCAGCATAGTGCGCCTTGACGTGTCCGAGAGCAAGGCTTCCAAGGAGCACGATGACAGGGAGCGCCGCAACGAGCGCGGAGAGCAACCAGTGTCCGACGGGATCGTAATTCTGCTGCCATGGTGAGGTGACGTGGTTCGTATTCAGCAACCAGGCTGCTGCTCCCGCAGCAACAACCGTGAGGACGATGACGGTGACCCAGCTTTCGGATTTCGCAGGTAAGTTGGGCTTGGACGGTCTTTCGTTAGCGCCGCTCGGTGTGGCCACATATCCTCCTGAAACCAATCGAAACTCTCCGCTTCAACTGCCGCTGCGGTGAGATAAAGTCCGACGGTTATATCACAGAGCAAGGCGGCGATTGACGCAAATAAGCGCACTCGGTTGCCTGTGTAGCGAAAAATACCGCAAGCAGGGGAGTGCGCTGGACCTTCGCAGTGTCTTAGGACTAAGGTCTTTCCCGAGGAATACCTTAGGTGGAAAAGGTGAACCGACGCCACACCACCTTAGAGCCAGCGTCAGGCGGCGTCCTTCCGTGCGGCCTTGTTCTGCTGAAGGAAATCGAGTAAAGCCTGATTCACCTGGTTGGCATGTGTCCAGGTGAGCCCGTGGGGTCCTCCCTGGATAACAACCAATTTGCTTCCTTTAACGAACTCTGGCGTTCGTTTTCCTGTGGAGGCAATGGGAAGTATGCGGTCGGCATCTCCATGAAGTACGAGAGTGGGAACTTGAATGCTCTGGAGGTCCTTCCGGAAATCAGTGAGCCAGGATTGGACACACTCGAGAGTGCCGATTGGTGAGGCCATGGCAGCGATGTTCCAGCTTGCCTGCACCGCCTGCTGCGATATTTGCTTCCCACCCAATGTGTCCACATTGTAGAAATCCGCCAGGAACTGCGCGAGGAATGCCGGACGGTCGGCGGAGAGTCCCTTTCTGATTCCCTCAAAAACTGACTTGTCCACTCCTTCCGGGTTGTCGCTGGTTTTCAGTAGAAAAGGTGGGATTGCGGAAATGAATACCGCTGAGTGCACACGCTGCTTGCCGTGAGTTCCAAGGTAACGGGCCACCTCGCCTCCGCCCATGGAAAAGCCAATCAGAGTGGCATCTCTCAACTCGAGCCGTGACATGAGCGCATTCAGATCTGTGGCAAGCGTGTCATAGTCGTAGCCGCGGGAGGGCTGACTGGATCGGCCAAAACCCCTCCGATCATAGGTGATGACCCGATGGCCAGCCTCCAGCAGAGCCGGCAACTGCCTTTCCCAGGAGGCGCCGCTCAACGGCCACCCGTGGATTAAGACTACTGGGTTTCCTTTGCCGTGGTCCTCATAATACAAATCGATCTTGCCTGAATTTTCCTCGCCAACGCTGATGTAAGGCATTGAGAATCTCCTCATACTGCTGGTTGATTGGATTGACTGCTCGAAATGTCCGTGGAGATTGGTTGGGATGCCCGGAGAGAGGCTGGGAGGTGCCAGATGAGCAGGGCTGTCCCAGGAAATTTTGGAGCTGGGTACGACGGCGTGCACCGCTGAAAAGTGGTGAACAAACTTCCGCTCAGGAGAGTTAGACTATCGCATGGCCTCAGGCGCACGGTTCTTCCTTCGCATGCTGTTTGCTTCTGCTCTGACGGTGTCCGCTTTGGCTTTCGCACAGTCGGAACCGGACAACTTCGCAAAATTCTCGATCAGCTTTCCCGTCAGCAGCAGTGCCCGCGCGCTCGATGGCCGCATGTATCTGCTGCTCTCGACCGATCCCGGAGATGAACCTCGCAATCAGATCGACGACACTCCAGCCTCACAGCTCATCTTTGGTGTGGATGTCGAAGGACTCCAGCCGGGGCAGCCGGTAGTTGTCGATGAGCGAGCGGATGGATACCCGGTTCGCAGTTTGCGCGATCTGCCTCCGGGCGAGTACTACATGCAGGCGGTACTTCATGTGTATGAGACCTTTCACCGTTCTGACGGCAAGACCGTCAGGCTTCCGATGGACCGGGGTGAAGGCCAGCACTGGAATCTCGCACCAGGGAACCTTTACAGCAAGCCTGAGAAGGTCGTGATCGGTAAAGGCAGCACATCCTTCAAAGTAGCGCTGGATCGTGTGATCCCGCCCATCCCCGAGCCGAAAGACACGAAGTACGTTCGCCGCATCCGCATCCAGAGCCAGTTGCTTACCAAGTTCTGGGGACGGCCGATGTATCTCTCCGCGCTGGTGCTGGTGCCCGAAGGATTTGACACGCATCCCGAGGCGCACTTTCCTTTACTGCTCTCGCATGACCACTTTGTGAGTGAGTTCAGCGACTTCCGTACGGAACCGCCTGATCCGAATCTGAAGCCGGATTATAGCGAGCGTTTCCATATCTCGGGCTACAACAGGATTCAGCAGGAGGAGTCCTACAAGAACTACCAGCAGTGGATATCACCGGGGTTTCCCCGCTTCCTGGTCGTTAAGGTGCAGCATGCAAATCCCTACTACGACGATTCTTACGCAGTGAATTCGGCCAATCTCGGTCCCTACGGCGACGCAATTGAAACTGAGTTGATGCCTGCGGTCGAGAAGCAATTCCGGGCGATCGGAGCAGGCTGGGCGCGATTCATGTACGGTGGATCCACCGGGGGCTGGGAAGCTCTCGCGGTACAGATATTTTATCCCGATCACTACAACGGGGCTTTTGGCGCTTGTCCTGACCCGGTGGACTTCAGTTCCTACGAGGTGATTGATCTGTACCACGACAAGAACGCATTCTTCATTGAGGGTGCGCACAAGCGGGTGGCACAACCGGCCATGCGCGACTACCTGGGACACACGACACTGACCCTTGAGGAGAACAACGCATACGAGCTTGCATTGGGCAGCCACGGGCGTTCTGGCGAACAGTTTGACATCTGGCAGGCGGTCTATTCACCCGTGGGAGAAGACGGTTATCCCAAGCCCATCTTCGACAAGCGCACGGGTGCGATCAACCACGAGGTTGCTGATTATTGGAGAGAACATTACGATCTGCGGGCAATTCTCGAGAAGAACTGGTCGGTGCTTGGTCCGAAGCTGCGCGGGAAATTGCATCTTTACTGCGGAAGTGCCGACACCTATTTCTTGAACGATGCTGTCTATAAGATGGAGGATTTTCTGAAGAGCACCACCAACCCGCCCTATGACGGGGAGGTGAAGTATGGAGACCGCGCGGAGCACTGCTGGAATGGAGATCCGTCGCGTCCCAACTATCTCACTCGGCTGCATTACAACACCATGTACCTGGATAAGATATTAGATCGAATTGCGAAGACGGCTCCCGCGGGTGCGGACCTGACCAGTTGGCGGTATTAGCACGCATATGAAGGTTCTTGTCACAGGCGGTGCGGGGTACATCGGCGGCATCGTCGCGGCGCAACTTGTGGCTGCGGGGCACGAGGTTGTAGTTTATGACAACCTGAGTAAAGGGCATCGCGATGCGATCCCCCCGGCGGCCAAGTTCGTAATCGGAGACGTGGGTGACCGCGCCGTGCTTGACGATGCCTTTCGAGAGCATCAACCTGCGGCAGTAATGCATTTTGCTGCGTGGATCGAGGCTGGCGAATCCATGCACGATCCGGCGAAGTTTTTTCGCAACAACACGGCAAATGCCCTCACGCTGCTGGAGGCGATGCTCGCTCATCACGTGAGCCGTTTTGTGTTCTCATCTACGGCTGCGCTTTACGGAAATCCCGGGCGCATTCCCATTCGAGAGAATGACGCCCTTCTGCCGACAAATGCTTACGGCGAATCGAAGCTGATGGTGGAACAGATGCTCGCGTGGTTCCATCGCATCCATGGACTCTCTTATGCGAGCCTGCGTTATTTCAACGCTGCGGGCGCAACCAGGACGCTTGGTGAGCAGCATGATCCGGAATCACATCTGATTCCACTGGTGCTTCAGGTAGCGAGCGGAAGACGGAGTTTCATTAACATCTTTGGCGGTGATTACGATACGCCTGACGGAACCTGTGTGCGCGACTATGTACATGTGTCTGACCTCGCAAGCGCACACCTGCTTGCACTCGACGCTCTACGCTCTGCCCAGGAGCCCTTGCAACTGATCTATAACCTCGGCAGCGGCAAAGGCTTCAGCGTACGGGAAGTCATCGAGTGCGCGCGGCGGGTGACCGGTCATCCTATTCCAGAAGTAATGAAGCCGCGACGCCCAGGTGACCCTGCAACGCTGGTTGCAAGTTCCGAGAAAATTCGGTCTGAACTCGGCTGGCGCCCAGAACATCCTGAGTTGGATGAAATCGTACGAAGCGCTTGGAAATTTATCCGGGCGATGGCGGTTCAGACCCACGCCACAGGCGAAGAGGAATAATCCTCCAAGGACCTCTGGATCGGACAGGTTGTGGCTGAGTGGGGGGCTTGGTGTGAAGCGTCCCGGGAATACCGGAAGATCCCTGGATGAAGTAGGTGGTCGTGCATGACTTGGACTATTCCAGAATGGCGGCAACCTCCGTGTGGCCGCGTGTTGTCAGCGTTGCCGCAGCAGCCACGATCAGCCCTCCTCCGATCCACGCGAAAGGTCCTAGCCGGTCCCCAAGCAATTGAATGCCAAGGATGGAACCAACAGCAGGTTCGAGGTTCAGGAACACCCCAGCGCGAGAAGCCGGCACCCGCTGAATTCCCCAATTCCACAGCAACGTAGTGCATGCAGTGCAAAGCACTCCGCTTGCTGCAAGAGCCATCCATGCTCGTCCACTCACGCTGTAAACCGGCGGTGCCCCGCGCGTCGTGAGAACCACCACCGCCAGCATCGCCGCTCCGCTCAGCAGCCCATAGGCGGTAACCACCACGGGTGGATGCTTCTCCAGCAGACGTTTGTTCAGCAGAATCCAGCCAAGCGCAATCACTAGGGAAAGCACCACCAGCAAATCGCCCGCCACACTTGGCCCGCGTCCATCCGAAATCGCCGGAGTTCCCCCCAGCGCGATCAGGCCAACTCCGAGCGTGGAGGCGCCCAGCGCCATCCATCCCATCACGTCCAGCCGTTCATGAGCGAACAGCGAGGCAGCAACCGCCAGCAGCACCGGCATCGTTCCCACCATCATGGAGGCATGGGAAACCGTGGTCAGCGAAAGCCCATAGAACTGAACCAGAAACTGCACGGGTACGCCCAGAAACGATGCCAGGATCAGCACCCGCCACTCACTCGCGCCGAACCGTGCCGGATGTCTCCACACCAGGGGCAGCAAGGCTACGCAGGCAAACAGAAATCGGTAGAGCACCATGTGCGCCACGCTCATCTGCGTCAGCGCGATCTTTCCGAAGTAGAAACCGGTTCCCCACAAGCAACTTGCGAGCGCGCAGGCGCCATATCCCGCAGCAAATTGTCGCCGGCTTGGAACCTGTGCCATATCTCAATGTCGCATAATTGCGAGAAGTTGTGTTGGCCAGTTCCAAACATAAAAGGAAGCCATTTTTCATGGCCTCCTTTTATGAAGATAGTTCTTCCCTTTGTCAGTACACCATCGTGCTCATCGTAATCTCGTTCCAGATTTCCTTCACCGTCCGCACCATGTTGATGTGGCGATCTGTGTAGTACGTATGGAGCAAGTGGTGAGCTTTTTCCGAATAAGGGTGCTCCAGGAAGTTTTCGTAGAGTGCCTTCACCTGCGGATTGTTATGCGATTGGCGGATTTTTGCATTCCGGTCGATGGCGAACATGGTCTCGCGTCGTTTCGCTGCGAACGGACGATACGCCTTCTTGGATCGCAGAGTGCCGCCTCCGTCCACGCACCCTCCAGGACAGGCCATGATCTCGATGAAGTCAAAATCAACAGTTCCGGCGCGGACGGCCTCAACGATTTCGCGCGCCGACTTCAGCCCGTGGCACATGGCCACCTTTACTTCAAGGTCGCCAACCTGCACCGTGGCTGACCGGATTCCCTCGAAGCCGCGCAGTTGCGTCAGCTCCATCTGATCCAGTTCCTTGCCGGTTACGGTCTTGTACATGGTTCGCACTGCCGCTTCCATCACGCCGCCAGTGGTCCCGAAGATTGCGCCCGCACCCGAATAGTTCGTCATGTAGGGATTGTCGAATGTGGATTTTTCGAGCGTGGCAAGATTGATCCCCTGGCGTTTCAACAGCCGCGCAAATTCGCGGGTGGTCAACACCAGATCCACCTCGGGCACGCCGTTCTCGGCGAGTTGTCCGCGCACCCGTTCATCCTTCTTCGCGGTGCAGGGCATGATTGAGATGACGCGGATTCGCGCAGGATCAAGGCCCATGCGTTCGGGTAGATACGTCTTGGCAATCTTCCCTAGGCACTGCTGCGGAGACTTGGTTGACGACAGCAATGGCAGGATATCGGGATAGTGGCGCTCGGCGAAGTTAATCCACGCCGGGCAGCACGAAGTAAAGGTCGGACGCCGGTTGGCCGAGAGATGCCGCAGCAACTCAGTGCTCTCCTCCATGATCACGACATCGGCGGCAAAGTTCGTGTCGAGCACGATGTCTGCGCCCATCTGGCGCAACGCGCTGATGATCTCTCCTTCAACGTTGCTTCCCGGGGGCATTCCGAATTCTTCGCCGAAGCCAACACGCACAGCGGGCGCAAACTGAAACACCGTGATGATCTCTGGGTCATACAGCATATCGAGAGCTGCGTCGGTCTCATCGCGCGCGCCCAGCGCTCCGGTCGGGCACACCAGCACGCACTGTCCGCAGGTGACACAAGTGGAATCCTTCTGCGATGGCCCATAATGCAATCCCACAGCGGTGTCCTGCCCGGTCCCGGTAATCACCAGTGCGTCCACTCCCTGTCCGTCGCGGCAGAGTGCAACACAACGTTGGCATCGGATGCACTTGGTCATGTCGCGGATCAGCGCGGGCGAGGTGCGGTCCACCTTCCTTGAAGCCACGCGAACTGGATCAAAGAAGCGGTTTGACTGGAGTCCAACAAACTGACACACGTCCTGCAATTCACAGTTTCCATGGCGAACGCAGGTGGCGCAGTCCTGGTTGTGGTCAGCCAACAGAAGTTCCACCTGCAACCGCTGCATCTCGCGGATCCGAGGCGTGCGGGTCTGAATCTCCATTCCATCATGTACCGGGGTATTGCAACTGGTAACGGTCTGGGGTTGTTCGCGGCCAGGCATATGGATCTCGACGAGGCACACCCTGCACGTACCGGGCGCATGGTCAATATCCTGCATCTCGCATAACGTGGGAATGTGTATCTGATGCCGCCGTGCGCAACTCAGAATCGTCTCATTTGCTTCGGCGGTAACCGCTTGTCCGTTGATGGAGGCCTTTATCAGCGCAGAGGGTTCGACGGTATAGGAATTCATGGCTATGACGCCCCTTCCGGAATGGGATGCTCGGTGATGACCGAGTAGATCCGGTAACAGCGCATGCAGCGCTTGGCCTCGTGATAAGCCTCCTCAGGGCTGATCGTACGTTCCACTTCTTCGAACATGTACTTGCGCACTTCGGGGTCCAACTCCGGGTGGTGCACGCGGTACTCCAACTTCACCGGAATATCAACGCAATCAGAGTTCAGCATCTTGTGTTCATTCAGGATTCGTCGCATTCGCACTCGTGGCGAGAAGCGTACCTGCCCAAGTTGTATCCAGTCGTCAATCGAGCGCGCTGCCTGGAGTCCGTTTGCCATTGCATGAATCAACGTCGAGGGGCCGGATGCGCAGTCACCGCCGGCGAAGACGCCCGGGCGTGATGTCATCAGGTTAATCGGTTGGGCGTCAACGCAGTTCCAGCGGTTCATCGTCACTCCGTCGCCAGATTGGATCACACCGCTTTGTACTTGCTGTCCTATGGCAGCAATCAGTGTCGTGCAGGGCATAAAGTGTTCGGTGCCAGGGATGGCCTGCACGTTGCGCCTTCCTTGCGCGTCGGCATCGGTCGAGCGCATCTTCACCAGTTCCAGTCCAATCACCCGGCCATCCTCGGACTTCACCGCTGCGGGATTGGAAAGAAAGTGGAAAATTGCTCCTTCCTCTTCGGCTGCTTTGATTTCTTCCTCGTCGGCGGGCATGTCCTCGCGGGTGCGGCGATACACCAGGTGCACTTTTTCCGCACCCATTCGCAGGGCGGAGCGCACGCAATCCATTGCTACGTTTCCGCCGCCAACCACCACAACCTCGCCTGACAATCTGGTGATCTTGATCCCCGCAATGTGGTCGTGAACCTTCAGCAGGAATCCGATACCCGCCTCATAGCCTGCAAGCGTGGGATCCTCATCCTTCACACCCAAGCGTGTGCCCTGCTGGCATCCCAGCGCAAGGAACACTGCTTTGTAGCCGCGCTGGAACAGGTCATCCACGGAATATTCTCGTCCAAGAGCCTGTTTGAAGAGGAAGCGCCCGCCGAGTGCGGTAATAATATCGGTCTCGGATTTTAATACATCTTTGGGAAGCCGATAGGCGGGAATTCCAATGGCCGCCATGCCACCGGCTGTGCCGCCGGCTTCCAGAATATCCACGTGATAGCCGCGGAGTAGAAGGTGATAGGCACAAGACACTCCGGCCGGTCCGGCTCCTACTACTGCGACCCGCATATCTTCCGGCAACGGATGGGCTATCAGGTCTTCATTAAAACGGAGTTCCCGCTTTCCCTTCTGGTGATCGGCGACATAGCGCTTGAGCGTCTTGATGCTCACCGCCTGATCTACCAGGTTGCGCCTGCATGCCATCTCGCAGAATCTTACGCAGACCCGGCCGCAGGTGGCGGCCATCGGGTACTTCTGCAGAATCACTCCCAGGGAGTGCTCTGGCTTTCCATCACGGATGTAGTCAATGTAGCGAGGCACGTTGATCTTGGAAGGGCAGGCCTGGATGCATGGCGCCGTCATGTACGTCATGCCATTCTGCTCGGGAACCCGGAGGGTCGCGACCTCGGCCTCAAGTCGGTCGCGGAAATGATCGAGCGCCCCCAGCAGCGCCTTGGCGCAGGTCTGGCCAAGACCGCACAGCGAGGTCTCTGTCATCTGCTGCGCCAGGGCACGAATACCTTCGAAATCAAGTTGCGGCACCATCCCCTTGCGCAACCGGTCCAGCGAGTCACGCACCAGCACAGTTCCCATTCGGCATGGCGTGCATCTGCCGCAAGACTGTTTGGCCGCCTCGTCCAGGTAACGCCAGAAAGCGTCCACAAGACTCACTTTTGGGTCAAAAACAAGAAAGCCCAAATCGCCGAAAAATGCGCGAATAGGGTTTCCTTCGTTGAAGTCTCCAAACCGCTCAAATTCGGAAAAAGGATCGCTCGCAGCGCTTCTGCCGCGATTGTCTAGAACCAAGCCGTTCCAGACTCCATAATAAAGACGGGCCATGGTGTTCTCTTTCATGGTCCCCAGGCCGTTGCCGGCCGGTTCCCAGTGTTCGCCCTGCAAAATCTCGACTCGCAATCAGTTGGGCAAATGCGCACTTCCGTAATCGCATCCGCACCAAGGGTCCGCCAGAGTGCGGCGTCACGAGCATCCTGCCCGCCTGAATACTACGGCAACCCCACACGGTGGCCAGTGATGGCTGTCACGAGAGCTTATGACCATGCTACAAAAGGAAGGTAAAGCACATAGATTCATGCTCTTGGAGGCGGACCTTCCAGTTCCTGATAAAGCGCCAAAGCCGCCGGGAACGGCTCCAGCGCGCGTCCGAAAATCCCCAGACTGTAGGCGATCGTCAGCCCGTAGTTGGTAATAGGAACGCCAGCCTGTTTGCACTGCAGGATGCGGCTAAGCATCTGCCGTCGATTCCACATGCAGGCTCCACAGTGGATCACCAGCTTGTAACTGCTCAGATCATCAGGAAAATCAAGCCCTTGCATGGAAACGAAATCCAGCTTGGCACCAGTGTACTGCGCCAGCCAGCGGGGAATCTTCACCCGCCCAATGTCTTCGCCAATGGGATGATGCGTACACGCCTCCGCTACCAGAATACGGTCCCCGGAGCGCAGCTTCTCGATGGCAAGCGTGCCCTCTACCTGTGCAGTCAGATTGCCTTTGAAACGCGCCATCAGAATGGAGAAACTGGTCAGCGCGACCTCCTTTGGCGTGTCTGCGGCAACTTTCAGAAAAGCCTGCGAATCGGTCACCACCAGCCTGGGTGGTGTATTCAGGCGTGCAAGCGCGGTGCGAAGCTCACGTTCCTTCACCACCATGCAGATGGCATCGCTGTCCAGCAGGTCGCGGATCGTCTGAACCTGAGGCAAAATCAGTCGTCCCTTCGGAGCCTCTTTGTCGATGGGAACCACCAGCACAACCATTTCGCCCGGGCCAACCAGGTCGCCAACAATGGATGGCGAATCAATGAAATCCGGGGGTGCCAGATCCAGCAGCGCCCGCCTCAGTTCCGCGAGACCCTGTCCGGTAATTGCTGAGGCCATAACCACGCATAATTGTGCCGCACGCAACCGCTCCACAACCGTGTCGTCTGCCGCAGCAAGATCGACTTTATTGAACACAACGATCACCGGCGTCTGCCGCGCAGAAAACTCAGCGACAAGTTCCTCCTCGAACCTGCCCCAGATACCGGGTTCCGCTACCAGAATTGCCACCTCGGTTCGCTCGAAAACCTGTCGTGTCTTTCCAACGCGCAAAGCTCCCAGGGCACCTTCTTCGTCGATTCCTGCCGTATCGATGAACAACACAGGACCGAGCGGAAGCAGCTCCATTGGCTTCTCGACAGGATCCGTCGTCGTCCCGGCAATTGGAGAGACGATCGATACCGATTGCCGGGTGATGGCGTTCAATAGACTCGATTTGCCAACGTTCCGCCGTCCGAACAATCCGATATGCAACCGCAAGCCCTTTGCTGTGGAACTCATTTCGACCGGCCCTTCTCAGGAGACAGGCGAGCAGTAACCGGCACTTCCACCGCCGCGCGCGGCGAACCCAGTCGGCAGACCGCTTCTGGGCTGATGCATGCGTCGAAAGCTCCCGCGCTCATCCATTCGTTCTCCGTGACTACTGCGCGCAATGTTCTGCCCTCTGATCTCGAAATCCGGACAGCTTCTGCAGCCCGGCTGTATCCCAGCACAGGAAGCAGCGCCGTTGCGGCCGCCGTGGAATTCTCCACGTGAGCGCGGCATCTGGCCTCGTCTGCCTCAATCCCCTCCACGCAATGACGGCTCAAGATGTCACATGCTCCCGTCAACAGGTCTATGTTTCCAAGCAGACAGTGTGCGATTAACGGCAGGAACGCATTGAGTTCCAGGCTGCCTGCGGCGCAGGCAGCGGTGATTACTCCGTCATTTCCAATTGCCAACATGGCCGCTTGGCTGACGGCTTCGGGAATCACAGGATTCACCTTGCCAGGCATAATCGACGAGCCCGCCTGCCTTGCAGGCAGACGAATCTCGCCCAACCCCGCATCTGGACCGGAGGAGAGCAGTCGCAGGTCCGAGCAGATCTTCAGCAGGCTGACGGCGTGTGCCTTCAGGATTCCCGAGACTTCGACATAGACGTCTGTATTCTGCGTTGCCTCCACCAGGTTCTCCGCGCGGGCAAACCCGATCCCCGTCAGTGAGCGCAACTGCTCCACGGCGCCAAAGATAAACTCACGCGGCGCAGCCAGTCCGGTGCCAATCGCAGTTCCACCCAGGTTCACGACCCGCAACCGTTCCTCGCACTTGTAAATACGCCATCGGTCCCGATTGATCGCCTCCGCATACGCGCCCATCTCGCGGCCAAGAGTGGTCAGCACAGCGTCCTGGTACTGAGTCCGGCCCACTTTCACAATGTGCGCAAAGCGCTTTTCTGCCCTCTGGAAAGACTCCTGCAGAGAGATCACTTGCGCTTCCAGTTTGTGCAGCAATCGGATCGCCGCCAGTTTCAGCGCCGTCGGGTAGGTATCGTTTGTGGATTGATGCAGGTTGACATCGTTGAGCGGTGAAACCCGGTCGTAATTGCCGTGCGCTTCCCCCAGCAACTCCAGTGCACGGTTCGCCACAACCTCGTTCACGTTCATGTTTGTGCTGGTGCCGGCCCCGCCCTGCAAAGCGTCCACCACAATGTGGGCGTCGAGCAGCCCCTCACCCAGGTCGCGGCAGGCGCGCTCAATCGCATCGCCCTTGGCGGCATCATCTGCCCACGATCCCAATGCGCGATTTGTCAGCGCGCAACTGAGTTTTACGTCGCCAAAGGCGCGGGCCAGCGCTCCATGGACCGGACGCCCCGCCAGGGTGAAATTCTCGATCGCACGTGCAGTGTGGATTCCAAACAGCGCCTCAATGGGGAGCGCTCGCTGGCCTAGATCGTCGGCTTCCATGCGTTGCGGCTGGGTCATGCTTTGCCCTCGATCCATCTCCATGCAGTCAATTGTCTATCCATTGTGTCCAAACCGCCAAGTCCGGAGTAAGCCCGCGAGTGATCCAAATCACCGCACCTATCGCCGGATTGGGTTTATTCGTATGGTAGGAGATTTATTAGTGTCTGAAGCTGCGGGAATTGCCACCTACATCAACGAACAGGTCATCTTCGATTGTCTCAGGGAACGTGCTCGTCCTGAACCCGCGCGCATTCGGGCCATTCTGGACAAAGCAAAAGCCATGCAGGGGTTAAGCTTCAACGAGACCACCGCCCTTGTAGCCGTGGACGATCCTGAGCTCATGAGTGAGTTGTTTGCCGCTGCCCGCTCCATCAAGCAGGAGATTTACGGATCACGCCTGGTTTTGTTCGCGCCACTTTACATCAGCAATCTTTGCGCCAATGAGTGCACCTATTGCGCATATCGAGCCAGCAATCGTGAGTTGCATCGCCGCGTTCTCTCCCAGGAAGAAATTGCCGCCGAGACCAGGGTCATCATCGAGCAGGGACACAAGCGTATTCTCGTTGTCGCCGGAGAGTCCTACCCGGACCACAACAGTCTGAAGTACGTCCACTCGGCCGTGGAAACCGTGTATGCAACCCGCTCCGGCAATGGTGAAATTCGCCGCGTAAACGTCAACGTCGCGCCTCTTTCCGTCTCGGATTTTCGTGACCTCAAGGCCACCGGCATCGGCACATATCAGTGCTTTCAGGAAACCTACCATCGTGAAACCTATGCCCGTGTCCATCTTCAGGGCCGTAAGCGCGATTTCGACTGGCGAGCCACCGTTATGGACCGTGCCATGGAGGCAGGAATTGACGATGTCGGCATTGGGGCTCTGCTCGGCATCTACGATTGGCGCTTTGAGTTGCTGGCGATGCTTCAGCACGCACAGCACCTTGAGCAGCGTTTTGGGTGTGGGCCGCACACCATCAGCGTTCCCCGCCTCGAACCCGCATCGGGAACCGACTTTACTGCCACAACCCCGTACACGGTGAGCGACCCCGACTTCCTCAAGTTGACTGCGATCCTGCGCCTTGCCGTTCCTTACACAGGCCTGATCATGTCCACCCGCGAGTCGTCCGCAATCCGCCACCAGAGCTTCCAACTCGGCATTTCACAAACTTCCGCCGGCAGCCGAACCGATCCCGGCGGCTACGCCCGCTCGCAGGGCGACTTCCATAGCAGCCAGTTTGCCGTAGGAGACATTCGCCCTGTCGATGAGGTCGTCCGCGAAATCGCGGAGATGGGTTTCACTCCCTCTTTCTGCACTGCCTGCTACCGCACCGGACGCACCGGTTCCGACTTCATGGACATCGCCAAGCCCGGAGCGATCAAGTATCACTGCGAGCCCAACGCGCTCGCCACTTTCACCGAATACCTGGAGGACTATGCTTCTCCAGCCACCCGTCAGGCAGGGGAGCTGCACATCCTCCATCAGGTTGCGACCATGGATGACAAGCAGAGGCGAATCGCTACCCCGATGATCGATGCTGTGCGCAAAGGCAAGCGTGATGTGTTCGTGTAGCCAGCGGAGGAACTTCATCCAGTGCCAGGGTTGACCCACCCAGAGATTCTTCAGTGGCTGCGCCAGCCCGATTCGGCAGCGTTGGAGCAGCTCTTTGCCCGGGCCGATGCAACTCGTCGCACTCATGTGGGCGACGCGGTTCACCTGCGCGGACTCATTGAAATCTCCAACCACTGCGTGCGCCAGTGTCTCTACTGTGGATTGCGCGCTGCACGCGCCATCCCGCGCTATCGCATGAGCCGGGAGGAGATTCTTCAGTGTGCTCGCCAGGCAGTGCTCCTCGGCTTCGGAACTGTGGTCTTGCAGGCCGGTGAAGACTTCGGCCTCGCGCCGGAATGGATTGCCGAAGTAGTTCGCGTCATCAAGAGCGAAACCCCACTCGCCGTCACCCTCAGCCTTGGTGAGCGCCTTCCCGACGAACTGCGTCTGTGGCGGCAGGCCGGAGCAGATCGTTACCTGCTCCGCTTTGAGACCTCGGATCCAGAACTCTACGCCCGCATTCATCCCCTGCGGGGAGCCACGCCTAGTGATCGCATCGGACAGTTGCGTTTCATGCGGCAGATTGGCTACGAAGTCGGAAGCGGCGTCATGGTCGGAATCCCCGGGCAGACCTGCGAGATGCTGGCTTGCGATATCGGCCTCTTTGGGCAACTCGATCTCGACATGGTCGGTATCGGTCCATTTCTTGCTCATCCTCAAACGCCCCTCGGAGATCCCGCCACCCCCAGCGCCGCGGAGGATCAGGTTCCCAGCACCGAATTGATGGTCCTGAAGACCGTTGCTCTCACCCGTATCGTCTGTCCGCAAGCCAACTTGCCCGCGACCACCGCCCTCGCCACCATCAACACCACCGACGGGCGCGAACATGGACTGGAAAGCGGCGGGAATGTTTTCATGCCCATCCTCACGCCCGCCCCTTATCGCCAGATGTACGAAATCTATCCCGGCAAGGCCTGTGTCGATGAGAACGCCACCCAGTGTAATCATTGCCTTCGCATGCGAATCGGACGCCTCGGGCGTTTCGTTGGTTCCGGACCCGGCTCCCGAATTTCCTCTTCCCTCTGAACCGTTCCGCTTCCGCGCAATATGCATGGAAGCAGCGGTCTCGCGTCTAGCGAACCTGGCTTGCCGATTGGTTGTCCCGGAAGCGGGGTGGCATAATAGCCGGATCACGCAACGGTCTCTCCGGGGAGACGATGAAGCCGATTCGCATACTCGAAGCAGGCGAGCAAGGATTGGTCGTTGAGTTCGGCGACGAGATAGATCCCGTGGTGAATGCACGGGTCCATCGCCTTGCCGGCACTCTGATGGCCCAAATGCCGACGCGTATCCTCGAGGTTGTTCCCACCTATCGCTCCCTCATGATCTACTTCGATCCCGCCGTCATCAGCTGGCAAGCCCTCCAGCAGAGGGTTGCGGAGTTATTGGAGAGCCCCGAACCCGCGGGAGTAAACGAAACCAGGAGAACCATTACAATCCCCGTGTGTTACGGTGGCGAATTCGGTCCCGATCTCGAGTTTGTTGCACGGCACAATGGCATAACAGCGCAGGAGGTGATCGCGCTTCATTCCTCTTTGCCATACCTCGTCTATATGCTCGGATTCATGCCCGGTTTTCCCTATCTCGGCGGTCTTCCAGAGCGCATTGCTGCGCCCCGGCTCGCTGTGCCCCGGGTGAAGATCGCGGCCGGATCGGTTGGCATTGCCGCTCGGCAGACCGGAATCTATCCTGTGGAGAGCCCCGGCGGATGGCAACTGATCGGGCGCACCCCGGTGACCATCTTCCGCCCGCTCGCCCCAAGCCCATTTCTCTTTGCGGCCGGAGACTACCTTCAATTTGCACCCATTTCTGAAGATGAATACATCTCCATCAGGGAGCAGGTTGATTCAGGTACCTACGCTCCGCTCATGACCGTTTCAGCCCGAGGCGAGAACCGTGCTCACAGTCATTGATCCCGGAATCTTGAGTACCGTGCAGGATCATGGGCGTTCCGGGTATCGCGCTTTCGGAATGCCGCTTTCCGGTGCCATGGACCGTTATGCATTCACGATGGCCAATATCCTCGCGGGCAATCCGCGCAACGCTGCTGTCGTGGAAATGACAATGCGCGGGGCCCGTTTCAGATTCTCCGCCAGGGTTTACGTTGCAATTTGCGGCGCAGAAATGCAGGCCCAGTTGGATGGAGCCCGCATCCCCAACTGGTCGGCTCTTTACGTTGCTCCCGGCAGTGAGCTTGCTTTCCGATGCGCGGTAACTGGTTGCCGGTCCTACGTCGCTTTTCGAGGGGGAATCGACGTGCCGGAGATCATGGGAAGCCGTTCCACATTCTTGCGTGCTCATCTTGGAGGGTATGAAGGTAGAGCTCTGAAAAGTGGGGATGTCCTCTCCATCGCTCCGTCTGAATGTTCCCGCAGCTCTCGCACAGAACTTCCATCGTCCCTTGTTCCAGCCTATGAAAGTGATCTTCAATTGCGCGCCATGCTTGGCCCTCAAAATGACCATTTTACCGACGAGGGGATGCTGACCTTCCTCAATAGCCCCTATGTTGTCTCTACCCGGCATGACCGCATGGGTTATCTACTGGAGGGACCTGCCATCGCCCACGGCAGCGGCCCGGATATCGTCTCCGACGCGCTGTGTCCTGGATCGGTTCAGGTCCCCGGCAGCGGCATGCCTATCATCATGGCCTCCGATTGCCAGACCACTGGAGGATACGCAAAGATAGCCACAGTCATCGGCCCCGATCTGCCCAAGGTAGCGCAGATGAAAGCAGGCGACCGTGTGAGGTTCACCATCTGCACAGATCGAGAAGCCGTTGCTGCCCTTATCGCCGAACAGGCTTGCTATGAAGATGCTCACCGGAGACTCAGCCATGTTATCGATTGATCTGAACTGCGATATGGGAGAAGGTTTCGGGGTTTACGATTGCGGCATCGACGAGCAGGTCATGCCACTCATCACCTCCGCAAATGTGGCCTGTGGCTTTCATGCTTCCAACCCGGCAAGAATGTGGCAGACGGTCAGACTCGCTGTTCAGTGCGGAGTAGCCGTTGGAGCACATCCTTCCTATCCTGACTTGGTCGGCTTCGGTCGCCGGGAGATCAATGTGTCGGCCGAGGAAGTTTCCGCCGACGTCACTTATCAGGTCGGTGCACTCTGGGCGTTTTGCAGGCGCGCAGGCGTACGCCTCCATCATGTAAAAGCCCACGGTGCGCTGTATAACAAGGCTGCGGAGAACCCGTCGGTTGCAACTGCAATTGCGCAAGCCATCAAGGCCGTGGACCCGGAGTTGATCATGGTGTGCCTCAGTGGTTCAGCCATGGTCGCCGCGGCACAGGCTGCAGGCCTGCCCTTCGTGCAGGAGGTGTTTGCGGACCGTGCATACACCCGGAGTGGCGGGTTGGTGCCCCGGACTCAGGCGGGAGCAGTCCTTCAGGATGTTGACTTCATCGCGCAAAGAGTCTTGAACATGGTGCGCAATCGAACAGTCCTGGCCATTGACGGGACCGGGATACCGATTCAAGCGGAAACAATCTGTGTGCACGGAGACACTGCGGGCGCGCTTGCAATGATCAAGGCCATAAAGCACAAGCTCGATAAGGACGGCGTAACGCTCAAGACGTTTGGGCGCTGATTTGCTTTCATCACATTCCTAGACAGGAGAAGTTTATGGGCACTCCTTCCAAGGCAACACCGGCCTCAACCAGAGCGCACGCGCCGAATGCGTGGTTCACCGAGTTGACCCGTTCCGAGCGGAGTACCTTCGTCGCAACCTTCGGAGGTTGGGCGCTCGACGGTATGGACGTAATGGTGTACAGCTTTGTCATTCCCAGCTTGATTGCCGCCTGGCACATCACCAAGGGGGAAGCTGGAATGCTCGGAACTGCGGCTCTGCTCATTTCCGCAGTGGGAGGATGGCTCGCGGGACTGCTCGCAGATCGATTCGGACGTACCCGTGTTTTACAGTGGACGATTCTCTGGTTCGCGGTGTTTACCTTCCTCAGCGGATTCACCACCAACTTCTGGCAGTTGCTCATCGTTCGAGGCCTCCAGGGATTGGGCTTCGGTGGAGAATGGGCCGTTGGCTCAGTGTTGATGGGGGAAACCATTCGCGCTGAACACCGCGGCAAAGCCGTTGGCACCGTTCAGGGAGGCTGGGCCATAGGGTGGGGAATTGCCGCCATCTGTTCTGTCGCAATGTTCTCCTGGCTCCCGCCGAACCTTGCCTGGCGCGCGATGTTCTGGATCGGAATTCTCCCCGCGTTGCTGGTGTTCTACATTCGCCGTTATGTCCCTGAGCCCGAGGTCTATCTTCGTACCCGCCGCGAACTCGCATCCGAGGGCGGCAGTTTACGCTTTCTCGAGATATTCTCTCCGTCACTGCTGAAGACCACCGTGATGGCATCGGCCCTGAGTGTGGGAGCACAGGGAGGCTACTACGCCATCACCACCTGGCTGCCCACCTATCTCAAGACGGTGCGCCACCTCTCGGTGCTCAACACCGGGGCCTATATGATCGTCATCATCGGCGGCTCCTTCTGCGGGTATCTCACCGGAGCGTATCTTTCCGACGCGCTTGGACGAAAGAAGTCCTTGATTCTCTTTGCCGCCTGCTGCGCCCTCACCGTCACCGCCTACACCTCTATGCCCATTGGCAATGGCTTCGTCGTGGTACTGGGTTTCCCGCTCGGATTCTTTGCGTCCGGCTCCTTCAGTCCCTTTGGCGCATATTTCACCGAGCTGTTTCCTAGCCGCGTGCGCGGCTCCGGACAGGGTTTCTCCTACAACATCGGCCGCGGAGTCGGAGCGCTGTTTCCAACCCTGGTTGGCTACCTCAGCGTTCGCCTCACCCTCGGCCGGGCAATCGCCGTATTCGCTGCCTTGGCTTATGCGGTCATGATCATCTCGGTGCTGATGCTTCCTGAGACCAGGGGCAAGGAACTTCAGTCTTGCGGATAGACTCGCCAACCGAAAAAGGCCCGCACAGAATCTGTGCGGGCTGAAGTGATTCACCGGTTACTGCTATTCAAGGCACTCTGCCAGTCGCTGTGCCGTGTGCTCCACCTTGATGTTGGAAGCACGCTTGTCCAGGCCTCCACCGATCTGCATCACGCACCCCGGGCAGTCGATCAGCAGCAGCGGCACTCCCGTCTTTTCAATGTTCACCAGTTTGCGTTCGAGAATCGGGGCCGAAATCTCGGGGAGCTTGATCGAGTAGGAGCCGCCCATTCCGCAGCACATGTCAGCCTCTTCCATCTCAACCACTTCGTATCCCGCCTGCTTCATCAGCTTGCGCGGAGTCTGGTCGGCGTGCAGCGTGCGCTTGAAGTGGCATGAGTCGTGGTACGTAAATTTCATCGGCTCAATGCCCGCCTTGAACTTCAGCCTGCCCTGCTCCACCAACTGGCTGGCAAGCGTGGAAAAATCCACCACCTTTTCCGCCAGCCGTCGTGCCGCCGGGAGTTCCTCCGTGCGCCCCACGGATTCCAGGTTGGCGATGAAGTCGTGCTTCAGCGCTACCGTGCATGTGGGGCACGCCGAAACGATATAGTCCACATCCTCTCCCAGCAGCGCCTTGATGTTGTCGGCTCCGTTCTGCGCGGCAACTTCGTAAGCTCCGCTGTATCGCGCCGGAGCGCCGCAGCAGGTCTGGCCCTCGGGAAAGATTACCTCGATGCCCGCCTTGTTCAGCACCTTTACCACGGACTCGCCCATCCCTGGGTACGCGAAGTCGATCAGGCACCCTCCGTAGAACGCGGCCTTCTCCGTGCACTTGGGCTGCTCGATCTGCTTGATTCGGTCACGGAATGGAACATCGGCAATCGCAGGCAGTGAACGGTTCTCCGTCATGTTGCTCAGGAAAAGCGGCAGATGGCGGATGAATCCCTGCTTTGCAAACGGCTTCTGCCCAATCGATGCAGCCCGCATCATGGTATGGAACAGCCTCCGGTTGTTGACCACTGAGAAGATCGCCTTCTGTATCAAGGGCTGCCCCTGTTCCACGGCAAGTCGGCGTCGCAACTCCAGAATCAGGTCCGGGATATCGATCTTGCCGGGGCACACGTCTTTGCAATTGCCGCATTGGATACAAAGGCTCTGGATTTCGTCGGATTCCTTGAGCGCACTGAACCACGCCGTAAGGATCGTGCCAATGCCACCCGTGTACACCTTGCCGAACACATGCCCGCCCACCAGCCTGAACACCGGGCAGACGTTCAGGCAGGATGCACACCGGATGCATTGCAGGGCCTGCTTGAAACGGGGATCGTGCGACATCTCATTGCGCCGGTTGTCCATCAGGATCACGTGCAACTCTTTGGCTGAGCCGTCCGTGTTCGGTACCGGCCCGCTGATGATGGAAACGTAGCTGGTCAGCAGTTGCGCGGTAGCGCTCTTGGGGAGTGCAATCAGAATCGGCGCGATGTCCTGGAAATGCTCCACCAGCTTCTCCAGTCCCACAATCGCCACATGAATCTTCGGCAGTGTAGTCACCAGTCTGGCGTTGCCTTCATTGGTCACGATGACGATGCTGCCTGTTTCCGCTACCGCAATGTTGGCGCCGCTGATTCCCATCTCGGCACTTAGAAACATCGGGCGGAGCTTGCCTCGCGCGAATTTCACCAGTTTCGGAATATCCGGCTTCTGCCCATCTTCCACCTTGTTGCTGAAAACGTCGGCGACCTCTTCCTTGGTCATGTGAATGGCGGGCATTACCATGTGCGAGGGCGTCTGGCCTGCAAGCTGGATAATCCACTCGCCGAGATCAGTTTCCTGCACATCGATGCCAGCCTTTTCCAGGTGCTTGTTAAGATGAATCTCCTCGGTCGCCATCGACTTTGACTTGGCGATCCTCTTTACTCCACGATCCTGCGCCAGCCGGAGAATGTAGTCCTTCACCGCTTGCGGATCATTCGTGCGGAATACCTTTGTCCCCTGTGCCTCTGCCGCTTGCGAAAACCGTTCTGCCAGCACATCGAATTGCGAGGACGCGGAAGACTTGATTTCTGCAATCTGATCGCGGAGCGCCTCAAAATCAACGCCCTCGTAAGCCTTGGCCCGCCCTGCGCGGTACGCCACCGAGAAATTCCCCAGCGCTCCAGTCAGATTCGGGTTTGCCAGCGCATCGAGTATGGATTGCTTGAATTCCTGTTTCACGCCGTCACCTCCAGGTCGTCCACAAGCACAATCAGGAGCCGTTCCGGGCCGTGCACTCCAATTGTCAACACTCGTTCGATGTCTGCCGTGCGGCTCGGTCCCGTGATAAATGAGAAGTACTTTGACTTCGCCGGGTCGATTCTCGCCAGCACCGAGGGAAGATCGGGAAGAAGGGCCGCCGTTGCCACCAGCGCTATGTGCAGCAGGGGCAGGGTCGATACCAGCCGCCGATCCACCTCATCCGCCCTCTGCACAAGCGTGCCTGTATTGGCCAGCGCCCAGTCCATCTGGCTCACTCCCACCTTTGCATCCGCCGCCAGTTCACGTGTCACATCAAATTTCAGGCCCGGCACCGCGGCCTCCAGCCGCTTCTTCTCCGGGGTGCCTATCATTGGACACTCGGCCCACACCGCGTAGCAATGGGCCTCGTCTCGCACACCCTCGAGATGCAATTTGCTGATAATCAGCTCCAGTGCCAGCTCGCTTGTTGCAACGCGTTCCACCTGGGCGCTCACCGCTTCAGCGCGCGTTCTGAAAGATTCGAAAACCTGTGACGATTCCAGAATTGCGTTCATAATTTCCTTCTATTGGCGGACGGCCTTAGCCGTCCGCCATGCACTTCTAACGCGTGTTTAGTGAACCACCAGCTGGGTAAACGGATACACATACGCCATCATGAAAATGAGAGCGCCCACCAGCGCAGCCAACGCCAGCGAGTGCAGGAAGACGTAACGCAGAATGTCGCCTTCGTGCCCATACCATTGCGTCGCGGTCGAGGCCACCACGATGCTCTGCGCATCGATCATCTTGCCCATAACCCCGCCCGTCGTGTTCGCCGCTGACATCAGCACCGGAGAAACGCCGATCTGCTGTGCGGTGATCTTCTGCAAGCTGCCAAACAGTACGTTTGACGATGTATCCGAGCCCGTAACCGCCACGCCCATCCAACCCAGCAGCGTGCCAAAGAATGGATACAGATGGCCCGTACGCGCAAACGCAAGCCCCAGTGTGGCGTCCAGCCCGGAGTAGCGCGTCAGCATGCCAATCCCCAGCATGGCCGCAATCGTCAGCAGTGAGAATCGCACCTTCACTACAGTCTTCAGGAAAATTGAGAAAATCTTGCCCGGTCCCTGCCCCATGATGAGCCCGGAGAGAATTGCCGCCAGTAGAATTCCCGTTCCCGTGGCGCTCACCCAGTTCAGTCCGTAAACTGCCGGCTCTTTTGTCGGCTTCGGAACCACCGGCTGAACTCGCTCCACCATGTTGTGCAGCACTGCTACCTTGAATTGAGGATTGGTGATTTCACTGGGCTTTGTGGACCAGCTTGCAGTCGAGGGGAATATCTTCTCCGGCGTGTTCATCCACAGCTTGCCGGTCTGCGTACCCCACACAAATACGATTACGCTCAGAATCACCCACGGAACCCAGGCCTGCGTGATCTCTTTCCGCGAATACGTCTGCTTGATTTCTCCGCGCGCCAGTTCAGCCTGCTCCTCTTCCTCTTGTCCCTCGAATTTCCATATCCTCTTCGGCTTCCAGATCAGGAGGAATCCAATCAGGCACATCATGGAAACCACCGAAGCCACAACGTTCACCACCCACGGGCCATGCAGATTTGAGACCAGCAACTGCGGGATTGCAAACGTGACACCCGCAACCAGAATCGCCGGCCACACTTCAACCATGCCCTTGAACCCTGCAAACGCCCACACCAGCCAGAAGGGAACCAGGATGCAGAACGGCGTCAGGATACGTCCGGCCATCGCCGAGAGAATCACCTCGCTAAACCCAGTCACCTTCGCAAGTGCGATGATCGGCGTGCCCAGCGCCCCGAATGCCACCGGGGCCGTGTTTGCGATCAGCGACAACCCAGAAGCCTGAAGCGGCTTGAATCCGAGTCCAATCAGCAGTGCAGCCGTTACTGCCACAGGCGTTCCAAACCCGGCTGCACCCTCGAAGAATGCGCCAAAGCAGAATGCAATCAGCAGCAACTGCAACCGGCGGTCCTTGGTGATCCCCGTCAAGCTATGTTGCAGCACGGTGAATCGCCCTGACTCCACCGTCAGTTGGTACATGAAGATCACGTTCAGCACAATCCAGCCGATTGGAAACAGGCCGTAGCCTGCGCCGTACACCGCCGTGGCGGCGGCCAGTTGTGTCGGCATGTGGAATCCGAAAATTGCCGTAAGTAGAGCCGCTGCCAGCCCGGCCAGGGCTGCGTAGTGCGCCTTGATGTGACCCAGCGCCAGCGTACCCAGCAACACCACGATCGGAATAGCGGCAATCAACGTGGACAGAAACCAGTGTCCCGTTGGATCGTAATTCTGCTGCCAGGCTCCTCCCAGCGAAGGCAGTCTCAAGATAATCACCGCGGCGATTACTCCCGCGGCAACAACCAGTGCGGATATCAAGTAGTTCGGGCTAGGCTGTGAAGGCGTTGGAACCTTGTTAGCGCTAGCTGCGGAAACAGTGTGGGAGCTCAAGTAGAACCTCCGTCGAGGGCCATCAGGATTGGGTCGGCAGTATTCTGACCCTTTTTCCCTTCGCGCTCCGTTTCGGGCGCGTTACTCAGTGGCTTTGAGTGGAAAGACAATACAGCAGGTCAGCTTGTCAGACAAGTAGCAAATCCGATTGACCGCAACTTTCTTTTTCCCTATGCTTAGTTCGTGGATGCGACTAACTCTAAGTTGTTGAACTTGGATACGCTGTCCCGAGTCACCTTAAGCGAACAAGTGGCGAAAAAACTTGCTGCTTGCATTGCTGAAGGGGCGTGGCAGCCCGGAGAGAAGCTTCCCTCTGAGGCTGAACTGTGCAAGGCATTCAACGTCGGACGCTCCAGTCTGCGTGAGGCGCTGGCCTCGCTGGCATTCATCGGAGTCATCCGTGTCCGCGCCGGCGGCGGAAGTTTTGTAGCAGAGCAACCATCCGCCTATCTCACCGGTTCCTGGCTCAGGGGTGGATTGCTGGCCGATGAGAAGGCGCTGCGTGAATTCGTCGAGGCCCGGCTATTCCTTGAAACCGAAGTTGTCGCTCTATGCGCCGAGCGGATTTCCGCGGCAGAACTTCAGCAGATGGAGATCCTGGTCGAGCAGATGAAGGAGTTTGTCCGCGACGCGATCGAATTCTCAAAGCTCGATCTCTCATTTCACGTCTGTATCGGCAGCGCCGCCAAAAATGACGTGCTGAATGGGATTTTGTCCAGCATCCGTGAGCAGTCGATGGAACTCATCACCAAGAGTCTGCTTCTCGAAGAGGGCTTGGAGATTGCCCTTCGCGGTCACGTTAAGATTCTCGAGGCATTAAAGCAGCGCAACCCCGCAAAGGCCCGCGAGGCCATGCGCATTCATCTCCAGCTTTTCCAGCGCGGCTACAATGTTCTCTTTGAGAGCCAGCATCTGAAACAGGGATGAGCGGAAGAGCCCATCCCTGTTCTATTTCAGTCAATTCATTCCAACCCCGCCTCAACGATCCGTGCACGAGTAGCAGGGGTCAATCGAGGCCTGAATCAGCGGAGCATCCGCCAGCTGGGCGCCAATCAGTGCCCACTGCATGGAAGGCATGTTGGCAAACGTCGGCGTCCGAACTTTCACCCGCTCGGGTTTATCTGTCCCATTCGAAGTAACCGAGTAGAACACCTCTCCGCGTGGAGCTTCGATACGCGCCACTGCCGTCCCCGCAGGCACCTTCAGCCGGGGCGCGCCGGACGACACCGCAATCGGACCTTCCGGAATATCCCGCATTACCTGCCGCAGGATGCGGCAACTCTCAATCAACTCCAGGGCCCGCACCACCAGCCTGGCGCGCACATCTCCAGCTGTTTGCACCGGCACTTCGAACTCCAGCCGGTCATAGACCAGGTAAGCCGCATCGCGTCGGAGATCCTGGTTCACACCGGAAGCGCGTGCGAGAGGACCTACGATGCCCATTGCTTTTGCCTGTTCATTGGTCAGCACGCCAATATCAGCGCAGCGGTCCCGTACCGTGGAGTTGGTTGTGAACACCGGGATGATTGAGCTCACAAGTTCCTTCTCAATCGCGTTTACTACGCCCAGGATCGTTTCCTTGTCATGGATGTCGCGCACCACGCCGCCGAAGCAGTTCATGCCGTAGTTCACGCGGTTGCCAGAGATCATCTCCAGCGTATCCATCACCTTCTCGCGCATCGCAAAGCAGCTCATGAACATCGTCTTGAAACCAATGAGCTTCGCCGCGATTCCCGCCCACAAAATGTGCGAATGCAACCGCTCCAGCTCGCCCATCGCTACCCGAATGTACTGCGCGCGTTCGGGGACTTGCAGCCCGAGCAACCGCTCCACCGTAAGGCAAAACGTCATCGAGTGCACGTTCGAGCAGATCCCGCAAACGCGCTCAACCAGTGAGATCGCCTGCTGGTAATTGCGGCTTTCGGCCAGGTGCTCGATGTTGCGGAAATTGAAGCCCACATGCAGCTCGGCCTCGCGCACGGTCTCGCCTTCGCAAACCAGTTCAAGTTCGTAAGGTTCCTCCAGTGCCGGATGGAAAGGTCCAATCGGAATTCGGTAGCTCATAGTTTTCCATCCTGGGTGCGGTTCAGGCCGGCTTCCAGGCCGGGTCTCAACATCAGCGGTTTGGTATTGTCGCGTCCGGTGAAATCCACAGCAAAGTACTCGTGGATTTCGCGTTCCACCCAGTCCGCGGCGGGGCAAAGGTCGCTGATGCTCGCAAACTTGTTCTCGCTCGTTTGCGCGGAAAAAGTCAGGATCACGCCATTCAGGTCCCAGTGATAATCAAGATGTGTCTCTCCGCCATCGCACACTCTGGAAGCCACCGTCATCAGACGGGCAACCGGAACCATCAGCCGGGCCATGGCGCGCGCATCCAGCATCTGCGGCGCAATCCACCACGCGCCGTTCTTCTGCTGCCAACCGTCTTCCTCGCGTAACTCCAGCAGCTGCGCGTCAAACCGCGGCTCTCTCTTGAACATGGTTGCGCTCTCGCTCATCTCACTTCTCCTTGCTCGCCAATGCCTGCAACCATGTCCTTCGACCCAGCCGCCTCAATCGGCAGCGGACCGATGGGAGTTCCCGCCGGTTTCTTCTTTTTCTTAACGTCGTGGGATTGCCGCAATGCGCCGCGCAGTTGATAAACCGGCGGACGGGTACCTTCCATTGTCAGCGCATGCTTGGGGCAGCGCTGCGTGCAGCGCGCGCAGAATGTGCATTGTCCTGGGTCGTAGTTCCATTGGAATCCGTCCAGAACGCGCAGCACAGTAATCGCGCTGGAGGTGCACACATAGGCGCACAAGCCGCACCCCGTGCACTCTTCGGGTTCGTTCTGCACCATCCCGCGGAAGTTGCTCTGGATCGCCGGCCTTTCCGGGTAGGGAAGCGTGATGCTGCCGTCACGAAGATTTTGCATAAGAAGACGAAGGATGCTTTTCATGATGCGACCCCCCTGAGTACGACTGCCGTTACCAGAAAGACGACTGCCAGCGTCACACTCCAGCGCCAGTAGAAGCGCACCGAGCGGTCGATGGTGAAGCGCGCGGTAGCTGCCGCGACGGTCGCCAGCAGAATCACCAGTGCAATGCACAGAAACGCGAAGATTCCCGCGTCCACAAGCCGGAAGCCGGTTCGTGGAAATGACATCGAAACGACAAAGCCGGAAAGCGCCAGCCACTCCAGTCCGTGGGCAAGTTCCCACAGCGCCAGGTCGCTCCCGCTGTATTCGGTCAGCGGTCCGGCATAGATCTCCTGCTCCGCGCTCGAAGTGGAGAACGGATTCAGCCGCAGCTTTGCTGGGATGCAGAGGATGATTGCAGCCAGCCCCAGCCATCTCGCCGGAGACGCTGCCGGCATCGCCAGCTCTGAGAGCTGGAATGTATGCGATGTCACCGCAATCATCATCACTGCGGTCAGAAAAAGGAGATTGCTCGACAGGCTCAGGGAAGCTTCGCGCATCGAACCCACCTTCCCGTAAATCGAACGTGAAGTGAAGCCCGCCAGCATGTAGAACATCGAAGGCAGCTCCAGCAGCGTAATCAGCAGAATCAGGTCGCCGGAAAAGCCGCCCTTCGCCGGAAAGATCGGAATCAGTGCCAGCGCCGCCAGCAGCACGGCCACGGAGAGCGCCGGCCATGCCTTCATCATCAGGCTCTCGATGCCGGTATAGCGCGGCGACTCTTTTCCCAGCAGCTTTACAAAATCGTAAAACGGCTGAAGCAATGGAGGTCCAATGCGCCGTTGCATCCGCGCAATCGTCTTTCGCTCCACGTACAGGAAGAACCAGGCCGCCGGGATGGCAAACAGGAGTCCAGGGAATACCAGCAGCCGAAGAATCGCAGTTGTTACTTGCACGGCGTCTCTCCTTCTGCGGGAGCGCCGTCACACTGGCACCCGGCAGCCGACGCAGCCTTGATCTCCGCCTCCGAAATCTGCTTCCGTTCCGGATGGCTGAGCAACTCGGCAGCTTTCGCAATGCCTTCAATGATGGCGTCAGGACGCGGCGGGCAACCCGGCACATAGACATCAACCGGGACGTGGAGGTGCAGCGGCCCTACCACCGTCCGGCTGCCCGCAAACACGTTGCAGGACGCGGCGCAGGAGCCAAGTCCGACCACCGCTTTCGGATGCGGTACCTGCCCATAGACCGCCTTCACCGCATTCAAAGTGTTATGCGTCACCGGGCCGGAGATGCACAGAATATCGGCGTGGCGCGGGCTGCCTTCCAGGTGGATACCCAGTTGTTCTACGTCATAGCGCGGTGCAATGCTGGCAACCAGTTCGATATCGCAGCCATTGCAGCTGCCGGAGTTCATATGAAACAGCCAGGGGCTTTTCTGGCGGCAGTGATTCAGCAAGTCCTCAAGCAATTTCATCGGATCCCCCGCAGAAAATCGACCCCAGAGGGCCACGTCCCGGCAATTACCAGCAATGCCGCCATTACCACAATGAGTGTCTTTGCGATCCCTGTTTCCACAGGCTCCGCACAATCAACGCCCGCTTCCGCAGATGACATTCCCCACCACGTTCCCGTCAGTGCGCGGACGTATGCAATCAGCGCAAGCATCGAGGACGCTATCAGCATCACCAGCCAGGGCGTTCCCAACTGTGCCGCTGTTTCGTAAATTCGCCACCGTCCCGCGAACCCGATCGTGGGAGGAATGCCAAGCACCGCCAGCATCCCAATCAGGAAGCCTGCGGCGCTCACCGGGTAACGCGACGCCAGTCCCCGGCACTTGGCTCGCAACTCTCCGTTCGCTTCCGGAGAGCTGATGGAGAGGAATAGCAACGCCTTCGCAACTGCGTGTGTTGCCACCCCAATCACCGCGCCTTCAAATCCAATTACCGTCGCTGACGCCAGTCCAAAACAGAGGAAGCCCATGTCTTCCACCGTTGAGAGCGCCAGCAGGCGTTTCATGTCGCGCTGTGAGAGCATCAACAGTGCGGCCGCCAGTGCTGAGGCCGCCGCTACGCCCAGCCACAGGCTCTTCGGTTCCAGCACCCAGGGTGCCGCTTTTGCCACCGCGCAGAGTTCTCCGAAGGCGGCAATATCCAGCACACAAACCACCAGTCCCAGCACCAGTGCCGGAACCTGCTCCGCAATTTTCGGCAGCCACAGGAAGAACGGAACCAGTCCCAGCTTCAGGAAGAACCCAACGATCAGCAGTGTTCGTGCCAGGTCCGCATGTCCGTGTTCCAGCAGCAGCAAGCCTGGAACCAGCGTCGCCGCCGAAGCCGCAACGACCGCAAGAAATGTCCACTTCGCCGATTTCGTCTTTGCGCTCTTCCAGATCAGCAGCAGCGCGAGGAACGAAGATGCCTCCAGCAGAATCATCCTCAGGACCCCGGATTCCACCATCAGCCCTAGAATCGCCGGGGCTCCGGAGAGGAACATCAGTCCCGCCAGCTTGCGGGTCGTCTTGCTGCTCAATGCCGTAAGCACCAGTGCCAGGAAGGCGAATGCGCTGCATACGCCAATCAGCGTTGGAATTCCCTCTCCGCTCGCTGCAAGCGAAGCATTCGGAACTGCCCGGAACACCGACAGCAGGACGACAACCGCGCAACCAGCCAGCGTCACCACCGCGTGCGTTTCCAGCCAGGAGAGTGCGCGTTGCATCCGTGTCGAGAAGTTCAGCACCAGCCGCCAGAATCCTTTGTAGAACGCATCGACGTCGAATGCTCGCAGAATCGGAGCCCACTGCCGCTTGAATACCTCGGAGAAATCGACTGCCTGCAATTCCGCGGACCCGCGCATCGGCTCGCCGCCTGTGAAGGCTCCGCCACCTGCGCCCGCAAGCACGCCGCCTGAAACCACATGCCGCGCCGGACGCACGACCGCAAGGTACACAATGCCGCCGATGACAGCCGAAACCACTGCCATCACAAGCCCCATCGAAGTTGCCCAGCTCCCCATTGCGTCCGTCATTCCAAACCACGAAACGCCAATCGCAGCAGGCATTCCAAACGAAGCCAGAACCGGGTTGATCAGGTACCGGATCGCAAACTGCGGCGCAATCCCCAGAATGATCGTCACTGCCGTCAGCAACATCATGCCGGTCGTCATCGTCGCCGGCGATTCGTGCGCGTTCTTTGTCTGCTCTGTCGTATCGCCCAGGAACACGGCGCTCGTCGCCTTCACTCCGATGAACACCGTGCCGATGCTCGCAATCCAGGCGGCCAGCGCGGGAATCACCATCCCCTTCTGGAGCGCCGCCGTATAGACCAGCCACTTGCTCGCGAAGCCGCTCATCAGCGGAATTCCCATCATGCTGCCAATGCTGATCATCCACACCAGCGTCGTTCGCGGCATTCTGGAGGCGAGTCCGCCCAGTTTGTTCATGTCCCTCGTACCCGCGGCGTGCTGCACCGATCCGGCTGCCAGGAACAGCGTGCTCTTGAAAAATCCGTGGTTCACGCAATGCAGCAGTCCGGCGGCAATTCCCAGCGGGCTTCCCAGGCCAATGCCGGTAATCATGTAGCCGATCTGGCTCACCGTGCTGAATGCCAGCAGACGTTTCAGGTCTGTCTGCACCAGCGCGTACAGCACGCCCACCAGCATCGTCACCGTCCCCACCCACAGCATGATGAAGCTCCACGAAGCGGGCCACGCCGCAAAACTGTGCATGCGTGCTGCCAGGTAAACCCCTGCCTTCACGTAGCACGCCGCGTGCAGCAGCGCGCTCACCGGAGTGGGAGCCGCCATCGCCTCGGGAATCCATGTATGAAGAGGGAACTGCACTGATTTCGCGGCCAGCGCGATCAGCATCAGCACAAACAGTCCGCTTCCCATCGACTTTCCAACCGCCGGATCGGTCCACAGCGTGCTGCCCGTTCGGGCATAAATAACGAGAATCGCCGCCAGCAGCCCGTAGCCCGCAAGGTGCGTCATCAGCAGAACCTTGCGCGCTCCCTTCACCGCCTCGGGATTCGTGTACCAGAAGCCCACAAGGCTGAACGAACACAGGCCAACCAGTTCCCAGCCAAGGTAGAAGATCAGCAGGTTTGCGCTATAGACCAGCACCACCAGCCCGGCGATAAACGCCAGGATGATGCAATAGAACCGTGTCGCGGAAACCTCTTCGGCCATGTAGTCAATGGAGTAAAGCAGCACCAGGGTGCCGATCCCGGTCGCCATAAAGGCAAACAGCAGGCTCAGTGCGTCCACATGCAGCACCAGTGCAAGTGGACCATCCCAGGCTCCCAGTTGAAGATGTATCGCAGATCCGTCGCGGACGCCCGGATACGTTCCGAGCACCGCCGCAAGACTCCCCAGGCAGCACAGAAATGCGAGCGCGCCTTTCCATCGCGACGAGAGCAGCTTCGCTCCCATCAATTCCAGACCCATGCCACACAGCAGAGGCCACAAAGCCCAGGGGACAAGTGCGCCGGGTGTAGGCATCATGCCCTCCCCAGCGAGCGCACAGGCTCTGAAGATCTCCTGTTACTTTCCAGGCATGTTGAACCCGCAGGAATAAACACGAATGCCTGCCAAAGCGCGCAGGCATAGAAACGCCATGGGTCGCCACCGACTACTCTCACGAGTGCCTCCGTGATTGGACCGGCGGCCGCCTCAAAGAAAGACGGTCCCCATTACGTGGAAGAGTGGTGGAAGCGAAATGCGGCAGTTGCTATGAAGACGTTAAGGACTACTTCCGTACATCGATAAATAAAAAGATATTTATTGCCAGCCCGCGCCGCGCGTTTCTACTCAGTTCCCCCCGCATAGTCCAGAATCAACGCATTCACAATACCACCATTTTTCGAAACAAGCGGGGAGGAATGTCTGTTTTCAGAATGAGTGGCAAGAATCTGCCATCTCATTAGGCCCAATTCGAGTAACCGTCAGAAAGCCATCCATCGCGAGCTACAGCATTTCCCGTATTGGAACCCCCACGTATCGGCCATCGTGGAAACTGCTTGTCTTCTCCCCCGGTGCCTAGTAACGTTCAGCGACTCTCAATAAATTCGCTCTCTGGTCCGGTGGGTATCGGCACTGCGCTCTATCGCCGAGCATGTGATCCGTAACTGCCTCCGCCTAGGTGTGAACACCGAGTCGTAGCCCTTCCACCCAGGGCTCAGAAAGCGGACAAAACATGAGCTCTTCCAGCTCTCGGTTTGCGGCTAAGGCCTGCCGATTCATCCTCTTCGTCTTTTTTGCCCTCCTGCCTCTTTCGGCACAAGTAGCCTTGCAATCCGGGGCACCGGATTTCGGCACTCAGACCGTCGGCCAGTCCGCAACTGCTACCTTCACTTATGTTTTCGCCTCGCCCGTCACCATTGCTACCCCCCAGGTGCTCACCCAGGGCTATAGCTCGTTGGATTTCACCATGGCCGGCGGGACCTGTGTCGCCGGAACCTATGCGTCCAATGACACCTGCACCCTGACTCTTTCCTTCACTCCGGCCTATCCTGGGCTGCGCATGGGCGCTGTCGTCCTCAGCGACCTTGGTGGAACGCCTCTTGCCACCACTTATATACAAGGTTCGGGCAGCGGAGCCCTGCCGGCGATTCCACCCGTCGCCACCTCGGCGGGCATTTCATTTCGTCCCATGGGCATTGCCGTCGATGCCGCGGGCTACATCTACGTCGCCGATGTTGGCGCTCTCTGGAGGATCTCCCCTGACTTTGTCGGAGTGGTGCCTGTCGCCACCGGATTGACCTCTGCGGTCGCCGCGGCCGTCGATGGCGCAGGAGCCATCTACATCGCCGACCCCGGTGCCAACTGCGTCTGGAAAGTTGCCGGCGGACAGATGACAAAGGTCAATGCCCCGGCTGACCTCTATCCCGTTTCCGTGGCCGTCGATGGAGCCGGAAACCTCTACATCTCAGATTCCACCACCGAGACCATTCTGCAGGTTGCGCCTGATGGTAGCCAGACCACCGTCGCTTCCCAGTTTGCCTACGTCGGCCCAATCGCCATGGACGCCGCCGGCAGTCTCTATGTCGGCGACAATCATCCCTGCAACGCGTTCCCCGGATGCATCTCCGCAGGCTACGTCTGGAAGGTGACACGCGGCGCGGCCCGGACCAAGGTCTGGACCGGTATCAGTGGCGGCGGATCGGTCTTGTCATCGGCTACCGGAATCGCAGTCGATGGAGCCGGGTCGGTTTACATCGTGGACAGCTTCGGGAACATCGTTGTGTTGCTCTCTGGCGGAACCCAGATGCTGCTGGATCCCGGCATCTCTTCCTGGTCGCCCCGCAAGATCGCGGTCGATGGAGCGGGAAACGCCTATGTCACCGACATTACAAACAACGCAATCGTGAAGCTCGGTGGTGCCAGCTCATTCAAGTCAAATGGAATTTGCGGCGCGTCCAACGGAGGCGCGTTCCAATCCGCACCCACCGATTCTCTATGCTCGTCCGGATTTCCCTCGTCCGTAAGCCTCTCCTCTAAGACTTGGAGCTGGAGTTGCTCAGGCGCAAATGGTGGCAGCACGGCATCGTGCTCGGCCAATGTCGCTGCCGGTCTCAAGTTTACGACCGCCCCAAACCCCACCGTCCGGGCAGGCGCAAACGCCGGCATCGTTGTCGTCGCAATCCTTGACGCCTCTGGCTCGGCAGTCACCGGTTCATCCGCCTCCGTATCGCTCTCTGTCACCGGACCCAACGCGTATTCGCAGGACTACGCAACCAACGCCGTCAACGGCTATGCCAGCTTTAACTTGTCTGCCACGCCCCTGAACACCGCTGGCTCCTACACCTACTCGGCATCCAGCGCAGGGCTGTTGTCCATCACCGCCACTCAGACCGTAATTGCCGGGCAGCACTCCCAGACCGGCATCATGAGCACCCTGGCCGGCAACGGAAATGCCGGCTACAACGGCGATGGCTTCCCCGCAACTTGGGCGCAAGTCAACTATCCCGGCCAGGCCGCCGTCAACAGCTATGGCAACGTCTTCATTGCTGACACCAACAATTACCGTATCCGCGTAATCTGCACGGTGAACAGCGGCCCATTCTGCGCCGACAAAACCGCTGGCTACATCTACACCGTGGCGGGCAACGGCAATCGCGGCTACTACAATTTCACCGTGCGCCCGGCTACCAGCACTCCGCTGGGCGTAATGATGAATGTGGCGATTGACAGCGCCGGAAATCTATACCTCGGAGATTGGGCCGCCTCAGCGCTTTACAAGGTGGATGCGGTGACCCAGAAAATCTCCTGGGTTGGCGGAGGCAACTACGACGTCTGCCCCGGCGCCACGGATACTTCCGGAAATGGCTGTCCCGCAACCCGTGCCCTGCTATTCCAGAGGCAGATTAGTCTGCATTCCTTCTCCGGAGGCGGCGTATTTGGGCCGTCTTCCCTCGCTGTAGATGCGCTTGGGAACATATTCATCGCCGACTCGGGTGTCGGCCAGATTCGTGTAATTTGCGGATCAGGGGGCGGCCCGTACTGCGGCGGACGCACTCCGGGATACATCTACTCGGTGGTGTCCACAACGTATCCAACGGCGTTAGTGGTCGATGCGGCAAACAATATCTATTACACCGAGTACTCGCTGGTTCACAAAGTGGATGCGAACACCAAGGCCGTCTCTGTTGTCGCCGGTGGAGGCAACAGTCACTGTAGTGCGGTGATCGACAACTTCGGCGACGGTTGCCTCGCCACCGAGGTAATGATCTATGCGAACGGCATCGCGTTGGATAGCTTGAATGACCTCTATCTCACAGACGGGTATAGCGGTGCCTTCGACTTTGGACTGGTACGCGAGGTCGATGCAAATACCCAGATCGTCTCCACCGTGGCCGGCTCATGGCTTGCTGCTTTATGCAGCTATCAGACAGACTCTGTCGGCGATGGGTGCCCGGCCACCAGCGCAAGGCTCAGCGCGCCGCCTTCCGCCGTGGTGCTTGATGCGATGGACAATCTCTACATCACTGACCAGAGGACCAATCGCATTCGCAAATCGACCACTTGGACTCCAACACCTTCCTTCAGTGGCCTGTCCTCTCAGACCGTCAATTACGGGCTGCCCGTAACGCTCTCGGGATCGCTGACTGCCTCAGGTCTGCTGCCCGGGGACGGAGAGACCGTAACGATCACCATCAATGGAACGCCGGTGCTGGCGAACCTCTCCGGCGGAAACTTCTCAATCTCCTTTGACACTCTTACCCTTCCGGCCGTCACAGCCTCTTACACCGTTACCTATGACTATGCCGGGAACAACTTCCTGACCAGCGCCACGGCCAGCACCACGTTGACCGTGCAAAGGAAGGCCCTGAAGATCACCGCCAACAGCGTCGCCAAGACCTATGGCGACACTCTCACATTCGCCGGGACGGAATTCACCTACATTGGCCTTGCCGACGGCGACAGCGTCACCGGCGTGACCTTGAGCAGCACGGGTGCCGATCCCTCGGCCCCTGTCGGCACCTATGACATCGTTCCCAGCGCGGCTGTGGGAAATGGTCTGGATACTTACACCATCACCTACATCAACGGGACCCTTACGGTGAACTCGTTGCCGCAGACCATCACCTTCCCCAACCCGGGTGCGCAGACCTATCCGGTGTCTCCCATCGTGTTGACCGCCGGTGCATCGTCCGGTTTGCCGGTGTCTTACTCGGTCTCCGGTCCAGCCTCCATCAGCGGAAGCACCCTCTACATCAACGGAGCCGGCCTGGTCACAGTCACCGCAACTCAGCCCGGTGACGGCAACACCCTCGCGGCCCCTCCGGTCAGTGTCTCCTTTACCGTCAATCCCTTCATCAGTCCCAGCGCAGGTTCCTCGCTGTCCGACTCTACCGTCACCTTTGCATGGGACGCAGGCAAGACCGCGAATAGCTACATGCTCTATCTCGGAACCGGCATCGGGCTCAATGACATTTATGATTCCGGTCGCACCACCGCAACCTCGGCGACGGTCTCCGTCCCCACCGCCGGCCAGACCATCTACGCCCGGCTCTTCTGGCGCGTCAATGCACTCTGGACGAACATCGACTTCACCTACACCGAAACCGGCAGCCCCAGCGCGGCGGAGATGATCTCTCCGGTGCCCAGCGGTGTTCTGCCTGATTCCCCCGTTACCTTCAACTGGTCTCCCGGCAGCGGAGTCGCTGCCTATCAGCTTCTTCTCGGAACCACCGGAGCGGGCTCCAGCAACCTCTTCGTCTCCGGTGTAATCAAGGCCACATCGGTAGCCGTACCCTACATCCCTGCGGATGCCCAAACCGTCTATGCCCGGCTCTTCTCCAAGATCAACGGCGTGTGGTCGTTCCTTGACTACACGTACACCGAATCGGGCACTCCCGCTCCTGCCGCCATGCAGTCTCCCACTCCCGGCACCGCGCTCAGCGGAGCGAGCGTGACCTTCACCTGGAACAGCGGTGTTGGCGTCAGCGGAGGCTACCAGTTGCTCGTTGGTACCACGGGCGCGGGTTCAAGCGATCTGTTTAGATCGGGTACCATTGCGGCAACATCGGCACTCGTAAATGGAATTCCCGTCAGTGCTTTCCCTGTCTATGTGCGCCTTCTCTCCAAGATTGGCGGCGCATGGCAGTCTGTCGATTACACCTATACCGAAGCCGGCACTCCCACTCCTGCCGCCATGCAGTCTCCCACTCCCGGCACCAAGCTGGGAACCACGGATGTCGTATTCACATGGAATCAGGGCGTAGGAGTGAACGGCGGCTATCAACTGATCGCCGGCACCAACGGCGCGGGTTCGAGCAATCTGTATAGCTCGGGCATCATCGCCGCTACCACGGCCACCATCCCCACCCTTCCTGGAAACGCGGTTCCTGTCTATGTCCGCCTCTTCTCGAAGATCAACGGCGTGTGGTCGTTCATCGACTACCTCTACACCGAGGCCGGAACCATCACTGCTGCCGAGATGCTCACGCCTGCTCCAGGCTCGGTCCTGGGAACCACCGCCGTGCAATTCACCTGGACCCCGGGTGTTGGCATCAACGGTGGTTATCAGTTGCAGGTCGGAACCTCCGGCAAGGGTGCGGTCAATCTCTACAACTCGGGCGTCATCACTTCCACTACGGCGACCGTTCCTTCCATTCCCGCAACTGGCAAGCCCGTTTACGTCCGGCTCTTCAGTCGCAGCAATGGAGTCTGGCAATACCACGACTACATCTACACCGCGCAGTAATCCGGTCCACGCAGCAGAGTCCCCGCCACGGCGGGGACTTTGTTGTGTCACCATCGCCCCTTGCGCCCACTGAAGCGAGGGGCGCCTGTCCCTTGGCGCAACGATGAAAAACTCGCGAATCTTGATCGGGGGGTTTGGCAACGTGACTTTCCATGCTATGATCCTCTATCCGTTTTCAGTGATAGGAAACTCTAGATGACGATGCTCAACAACTCTCGAATGCGTATGGCCATGTGCCCCCCAGGCGGTGGTCGTCCAGCACGGAGTGTTTGAGTAATCGCACAACTCTTTTCTGGCAGCCGTCTGGGGGACTCTCAAGACGGCAAATTTGTTTTAGGACATAAACCACTCACCTGCCAGGAGAGAACAAATGGCTTCCCCGCACGACATTGCCACCCTTGCTATTCACGGCGGACGCTCGCTGGATTCGCACGCCAGTTCGCTGCTCTTCCCGCTCTACCAGACGGGCACCTTCGTTCACGATGCCGTCGGTGTAGATAAGGGTTTCAGCTACTCGCGCGTCTCCAACCCCACGGTAGATGCGCTCGAGCGGGCCATCGGCGCACTCGAGGGTACGCCGCCGGCAGTGTGTTTCCGCACCGGTCTGGCAGCAGAGAGCACGCTGTTCTTCTCCCTCCTCAAGGCCGGCGACCACGCCATCCTCTCCAAGGTGCTCTACGGCGGCACCATCCGTCTCTTCCGCGAAATCCTTGAGCCCTTCGGCGTCACCGCCAGTTTTGTGGACACCTCCGAGGCCGCGAACGTGCAAGCGGCAATCACCCCGCAGACGCGCATCGTCTTCATCGAGTCTCCGGCCAATCCCATCCTCACCCTCACAGACATTGCCGCGGTTGCTGAAATTACGCGCCGTCACGGACTCTTGCTCGCCGTGGATAACACCTTCCTGACTCCCGCGCTCCAGCGCCCGTTGGAACTGGGTGCGGATATCAGCGTCCTCTCCACTACCAAGTACATGGACGGACATAACGCCACCGTCGGCGGATCGCTGGCTACGCAAAACCCGGAGCTTGCGGAGCGCTTCCGTTTGATTCGCAAGACGCTCGGCTCCATACAGGCGCCCTTCGAGGCGTGGCTCACCCTTCAGGGCATCAAGACGCTCCCTGCCAGGCTGCGCCTCCACTGCGAGAACGCGCAGCAGATCGCCGAGTGGCTCGAGTCGCAACCGTCGGTTGCCCGCGTCTACTACCCGGGCCTGCGGAGCTTTCCCCAGCACGAGCTTGCGTTGCGACAGCAGCGCGCCGCCGGTGGCATGTTGAGCTTTGAACTCGACGCTCCCTTTGAGACCGCCATCGCTGTGCTCAACTCGGTCCAGCTCTGCTCGCGCGCCGAAAGCCTGGGAGGGCTGGAGACATTGATCACCCATCCGGCCTCCACCACTCACGCCGACCTCGGTGCGGAGACGCGCGCGGCTCTCGGAATTTCCGAGGGACTCATCCGCATTTCCGTCGGGCTGGAGTCGCCCGCCGACATCATCGCCGATCTCGCGCAGGCCTTTGCCGCCGCGGGTTGCGCTCTGTCTTGCGCCCAACGCGCTCAGGAGGCCGCCAGTGAAGTTCGCTAGTCAGCTCGTGCAGCATCAGGCCGCCCCCGGCGACCCCTACCGTCCCACGGCCACGCCCATCTACCAGACGGCGACCTTTGAGCAGGAGCACGCCGATAGCTTCGGCGACTTCGATTACTCGCGGAGTGGTAATCCCACCCGCAAGGTTCTTGAGGAACTCGTGGCAAAGCTGGAAGGCGGCCAGCGTGGCTTTGCCTTCGCCAGCGGCATGGCGGCCATTACTGCCGTGGCGCGCACCCTGCGCGCCGGGGATGAAATTCTCGCAGACAGCGATCTCTATGGCGGCACCTGCCGTCTCTTTACCCGCGTGCTCGAGCGCAGCGGAATTACCGCACATTACGCCGATGCCGGAGACCTCGAGACTTTTGCGGCGAAGATCACGCCGCGCACCCGCATCATCTATGCCGAGTCCCCCACCAACCCACTGCTGCGCGTACTGGACCTCCGCGCCCTCGCTGCGCTGGCGCATGCCAATGGTGCGCTGCTTGTGGTGGATAACTCCCTCATGTCGCCTTACCTCCAGCGTCCCTTGGAGTTGGGTGCCGACGTCGTCCTCCACTCCGCGACAAAATTCCTCTGCGGGCATGCCGATGTCACCGGCGGCATGGTGGTCGTTCGGGATGAGAAACTTGGCGGCGACATCGCCTTCCTGCAAAACGCCGAGGGCAATGCGCTGGCGCCTTTTGACTGCTTTCTATTGCAACGCGGACTCAAGACCCTGAAGCTCCGCCTGGATGCGCAGCAGCGCAACGCCCAGGCGATTGCGGAATTCCTCGCCGCCGATGCGCGAGTCGGCCATGTCTTCTATCCCGGGCTCACCCACTCCCCGTTGCAGCGCAGCCAGGCCAGCGGGGCGGGATCGGTATTGAGCTTTACGGCGCACTCCACGGAGGCCGCAAAGGCAATTGCCGAGAATGCAAAGATGTTCCAGATCTGCGTCAGCTTTGGAAGCGTTCACTCAACCATCAGCCTCCCGGCCGCCATGTCGCACGCCAGCGTGCCCCCGGAGATCGCCGCCACGCGCGTACTGCCGCCGGAACTTGTGCGTATCTCCGTAGGCATTGAAGACAGCGGAGACCTCATTGCCGACCTCGATCAGGCGCTCACCGCCGCCGCCAGCCACGCGCTCTCGTTCGCCGCCAAATAAACGGGCTTACCCGCCAGTGCCTCTCCGCCCGGTGTTCGCAAAGATACCGGGCTTTTTTCCCCTGGCCCATTCGAGTTACAATGAACTCCCGCGCACTCGGGAGCTCTGGGATTGGGTGGTGCCACCCGGAGCGACGTCAACCCATGACGGGCAAGTCCCGAACTTAATACAGGAGAACAGCAATGGAAATGGAAATGTCAATGGACATGCGTCGATGTATGGAGGATTGTCGCAGCTGCATGGCAATGTGCATGGAAGCCATGATGCAGTGCATGAAGATGGGCATGATGGACATGAAGAAGATGTCCATGCTCATGGACTGCATGGAGATGTGCCAGATGTGCGCAAACATGATGATGCGCATGTCTCCCATGGGCGGCAAGATGTGCATGATGTGCGCCGAGATGTGCAGCGCCTGCGCGATGATGTGCGAAGGCATGAGCGACAATCCGATGATGATGCGTTGCGCGGAAATGTGCCGACGCTGCGCCGAGTCCTGTTCGATGACTGCAAAGATGATGATGGCCGCCTAGGCCGCATCACGGCTGCGTCGAAGGCTCGGGGGCAGCGCACTCTGCCCCCGACCCGTTCGCAGAAGAAAGGCTTATGCAAGCCCCCGCTGCGAAGCCCTGAAGTTCAACAGCACAGCCTGTCGTTCCTCCTGCCGCGCCGCACCCACGCGGATGGAACACTCACGTCGTTGGCGTGTGAACTTCGGCGTACCCCCTTCGGTAACTTCCAGAATGCGCTCCACCGTGCTGCTGCACACCGGGCAGGTCGCACCGAGCTCCGCCCGCACCACACCCCGCATGCACATGCCGCAATACAGCTCCGGGCCGCTGGCCCAGCAGGGGCGCACAAAGCCCTGCTGTGCGTCGCGGACGTAGATGTGCGTCAGGGTTTTGGTTTGCGGTTGCGAATGCGCTTGCTGTTTCATCGTCGTTGCTCCTGTACTGCGCCAAAAGGGAAGGCCCACGCTTGTTCGGCGTGGGCCTTCGGAAAATCGAACCGGATGTTGCTGCTTTACTCTCCGGATTCTCCGCCCACGCCAGGGATACCGTGACGCATACACATGCACATGGCCATGGTGGCCGTGCCGGTCATCGTCGAATTGGGCGTGGTCGTCATCGTCTTACGTCCTTGCGGATGCTGGAGCACGGGATGGGATTTGAACCCATGAATAACGGATTTGCAGTCCGCCGCGTTAGCCGCTTCGCCACCCGTGCCTAAAACAAAAACCCACTGCGCTCTGGCAGTGGGTTCGACAAAACTTATTACTGAAAGCTGTCGATTATCTCCCCATGCCAGAGCCGTCGCGCATGCACATACACATGCTCGCGCAACAACAGGCCATGGTGGAGGAGAAAATCATGCACTCACTCTAGCGAACTTTCCAGCGCTGCACAAGTGAAAAATCAGTGAAGCCGCAATTTCAAGTTGACAGAAATTTTGCTTTCCAGTTACTCTCGCTCTACATGAAGGCGATTTCGCAAGCCGCGATCTGTTGTTGTATGCAGCCCACCCTGGGTGCGTGCGCGCTTGCCGCCAGAGTCCGAGTTACTCCATAGAGTAATTCCATCTCCGAGTTCAGCAAGGCCCACGAGCACCCATCGTGGGCCTTCTGCTTTTTGCCCGTCGCAACGGCGGGAAGGGAGGCGAACGCAAGCCGCTTCTGCCCATTGGAAGTTCCTCAAACAGATTGCACATGAGAGAGAAAAGAGCCATGTATTCCCGTACCCTGAAGTCCTTGTCGTTGGGCCTGAGCGTTTTCTTGGCCGCCACCTTCCTTCTATTTGCCAGCCTCCCTGTTGAGGCCCAGACATTCCGCGGAGGCATTCGTGGCCACGTGGAGGACGCCTCCGGAGCGTTGTTGAGCGGCACCGAGGTCAAAGCTGTCAGTGCATCCACCGGGCAGAGCTACTCCACCCAGACCACCACTGCCGGCGAGTTCTCCCTGTTGGATCTGCCGCTGGGCAGCTACGCGCTTACCGTGTCCCATGCTGGTTTTGATCCGCTGACGGTTCAGCGCATCGAAGTCAGCGCGGGCAGCGCTTACCCCCTCGCGCTCAAGCTCACGGTGCATGCCGTGGCTGAGAAGGTAAACGTCACGGCGGCGGCCCTCGCAGTGGACACCTCGGCGTCCTCTGATGTGGATGTGTTGCTGCCCCAGATGGTACAGAACGTGCCTCTCAACGGCCGCGACTTCACCCAGTTGCTCACGCTTACTCCCGGTTACTCCGGCTATGGAGTCGGCTTCATGAGCGCCATCAATGGTTCGCAGGCCTCGCAGACAAACTGGCAGATTGAGGGTGCCGATAACAACGACCTGTGGATCAACACTTCGGCGGTCAACCAGGGCGGCGTCTATGGAATTCCCGGTGTGCTGCTGCCGCTGGATTCCGTTGAAGAGTTCTCAATTCTCACCCAGGGCGGCGCCGAGACCAGCCGCAACCCCGGCCCCACCGTGAATCTTGCCTTGAAGTCGGGCACCAACCAGCTGCACGGCTCGGCCTACTACTACTTGCGGCATGAGGCACTGGCCGCTGACCCGGTATTCGGCGCCGCGGATGCCAGCGGCAATTACATCGTCCACAAGAACAAGCTGCGCAACCAGCAACTCGGCTTCACCATTGGCGGACCTATCTTCAAGAACCGTACTTTCTACTTCGCCAGCTATGAGCGCCAGAATTTCAATCTCACGAATCCGGTGGTGGTTACCGAACCCTCCGCTGGTCCCAAGGGCTACCAGGCCGCCGCTCTCGATGTGCTCAACAATCCGGGAGGCAAGTACGGCACCTACGCCCCGGTAGTCCAGAACCCGGTATCGGCCAAGCTGCTCGCCAACCTCTGGCCGTCCTCCGCGCTCAACGGCCCGGCAAGCCCGGGCAACTACTCCAACCCAGGCACGGAGACCGGCTACAGCAACAACGCAATCGTCAGGATTGAGCACACATTGAGCGAGCGCGAGCGGCTTAGCCTCCGTGCTTTCATCGCGCAGGGCCACCAGACGGCGCCCACTTCTTCCTTCCTCTCACCCTATTTCGAGTCCTCGCCCATGCGGGTGCAGAACTGGGCGCTGGTACAGAACTCCACACTCTCGGACCGGGCCGCCAATCAACTCCTGCTGGGTATTAACTTCTTCCAGCAGACCGAGGCCGACGCCAACACCAGTTACAGTCCGGCGGCACTGGGACTCAATACCGGCGTCACCGATCCGCAACTCGCCGGCGCGCCTCGCATCAATATCGGTAATGACGGCACCGGCAACTCGCTCTTTGATCCCATCGGCATCAATCCCTATTCTGGCCGCCGCGACCTGAGCTGGCACCTGACGGACACCGTGACCTACGGCGTCGGCCGCCACGAACTGCGCTTCGGCGGTGAGTTCCGATACAACAAGATCCATGCGTTCTATCACAACAATCAGCGCGGCGTGTTCAACTTCTATGGAGACCAGGGTCCGTGGACCAATCCGCAGCTCTCAACCGTCACCGACCCCTACCTGCAATCCCTCGCCGACTTTCTTGCCGGATATTACAGCAACGCCAAGCTCGTTCACGGAGATCCTACCCGTTGGCTTAGCAGCAATGGTTTCTCTTTCTTCGGGCAGGATCGCTTTCAGGCGACGCGCCGGTTGAGTCTCACTTTCGGCTTGCGCTATGGCTACAATCAGCCGGTGCAGAATGGAAACCAGAATCTCACAACCTTTGATCCGCAGCGCGGCCTGCTGGTCGCCGGAAAAGACATCAGGACGCTTTACCCGGGAGTAAAGACGAACTTCGCCCCGAATTTTGGTTTTGCTCTCCGCCCCTTCCATGACTCCAACACTGCCATCCGGGGCTCGATCGGTCTCGCCTTTGATACCGTCAGTGCCGCGTCGTTCCTCGCTGACGGCAACCTCGCCAACGGCGGAGCCAGCGGCGCACAGGATAATCCGGTGGGAAACAACCAGGTGCAGACCCTCAATCTTTACAACAACGGTGGCACCTCGGCGCTTCCCACGAATGGCTCGAATGTCTTCGCCAGCGCCACCCCGAACAGCGCAATCAGCCTCTTCGCCGTCAGCCAGCACCTCACCACGCCCCGCCTGCTCAACTACCGGCTGGGTATCCAGCATGGACTGGGCAAAGCCGCCCTCGCCGAGATTGCCTACGTAGGCAGCCTGGGACGGCATCTGCTGTTGATCAATGACATCAACCAGGCGGCGCTGGGCAGCGAGTATTACGCGGCCGATTACAACACCACTCGCCCGTTCTATTCGAAATATCCCAACTACACCTTCATCAACGAACTCTCCAGTGGCGGCACCTCCAACTACAATTCACTGCAGGCTACGCTCAAAACGCAATCCTGGCACGGCGTAACTTCCCAGTTCGCTTATACCTGGGCGCATACGCTGGACTACGGCAGCTTCTTGCTTCTTCCCCAGGACAGCACGAACCGGCGCGGCGAGTACGGCAACAGCGACTTCGATCAGCGGAACAACTTCACCGCTTTCCTCTCCTATGACGTGCCCGCGTTCTTGCCTGCTCTGGGACGGCTCAGCAAAGGCTGGCGGGTCAGCAGCCTGCTCAGCATCCGATCCGGGCAGCCCTTCACCGTCAACAACTACGTCGATCCCAGTGGCACCGCCGAAATCACCGACCGTGCAACCCAGATCGCCAATCCCTACGCTGGCATCTCCCACTCGGTTGTCAATCACAAGCCGGTTTACTGGTTCAACGCCAATTCCTTCACCAGCTCATTTGGCTCATGGGGAACCACGCGCCGCAACCAGCTCTTCGGACCTGGTTTCGCCGACGTTGATTTGAATCTCTCCAAGGAAACAGCAATCTCAGAACGCGTCCATGCCCAACTTCGGGCGGACCTGTTCAACATCTTCAACCGCGTCAACCTCGGAGCCCCTCTGTTCACCGGAGCCAACGGCATCATCGCCGTTCCCGGCTTCAGCATGGGCTTTCCCATCGGCTACACTAACGGCTCCCAGTTTGGCCTCCCCGGCATCGGTCCGGGCGAGCCCTTCAACGCACAACTGTCGCTCAAAATTACCTTCTAGGCCTGAGAAAAGACGAGGAAATCCATGAACACAACAGAGGCTACGAAAGTGCGGAATAGCACGCAGTACTGGATGTCACGCGTGGTGCTGGCGGCGATGCTTGCCGCCAGCCTCTCCACGGGCGGCCGGGCTCAGGCAACGGCCCCGGCCTCTGCCCCATCCCCCGCGGAGAGCGCCCCGCAGGAACTCCCCGTGCACTTTATTCCCAACATCGGTCCGGCGGCGGAGTTCTACTTCTCCCCCGATGGCCGGAGCATCATCGGAAACGCCAAGCGCCAGGGTGATGAGAGCTATCACGTCTATACCTTGAATCTCGATGGCAGCAATATTCGCCGCATAAACGACCGCGGTGAGGACGCCTGCTCCTACTATTTTCCCGACGGCAAGCGCATCATCTGGACCTCGACGCGCGACCATCCGGAGCTTCCCAAGGGAAATTACTCTGACCCCAACAACTATCCTCAGGGCGCCGAGATCTACACCTCGAATCTCGATGGCAGCGATGTTCGCAGGTTGACCAGCAACACCAACTATGACGCCGAGGTCTCCGTGCGCCCTGACGGAAAGTACATCCTCTACGGCCATCAGGCAGAGGGAAAACTGGACCTCTGGCGCGCCAAACCCGATGGCAGCCAGGTTACCCAGGTCACGCACCTCGATGGCTGGGAGCCGGGCGGCGCCTTCTACTTTCCCCACAGCAGCAAGATTCTCTTCCGCGCATGGAAGGTCGAAGACCAGAAGGCCAATAAGCATCCACTGCCGATGTCTTTGTTTACCATCAACGACGATGGCAGCGATCTAAAGAAGATCACCAACGACGATGGCATGAACTGGTCGCCTTATCCCGCGCCCGACGGACACCACTATGTCTTTGTGCGCTCCATCCAGGGCAGCTACCAGATATTCCTCGGCGACCTGAACAGCTCTGAGCAGGTACAGCTCACCTACCGCAAGGCCTTCAATGGGTTTCCAGTAATTTCGCCGGATGGTCACTGGTTGCTCTTCTCCTCCAGTCGCGACGCCGTTGCCGGACCGCACACCCTGACCTTGTGGCTTATGGATATCTCCAGCCTGCACGTGGAGGAGGTTGCGCACCGCTGACATCATGCGAGAGAAAGGGAGCCGAAACCAGACGCACGCGAGGTGAGCCCCCGCGTGCGTCTAATTTGCTGCTGTTTTTTGTGCGATCGGAAGCCGAACCTCTACTCCACCGTCACTGACTTCGCCAAATTCCGAGGCTGATCCACGTCGCACCCTCTTCGCACGGCAATGTGGTACGCCAGCAGTTGCAGCGGCACAATCTCCAGGATCGGCAGCAGCAGTTCCGGTGCGTGTGGAATAAACACCACGTGGTCGGCGGCCTCGCGGATATCCTCGTCGCCCTCGGTCGCGATTGCAATCACCCGGCCTGAGCGCGCCTTCACTTCCTTCAGATTTGAAATCGTCTTCTCATACCGCAGCACGGAACCCGGATCGTTCTTGTCCTGCGTGGCAATAATCACCACCGGAAGGTCTTCGTCGATCAGCGCATTCGGCCCGTGTTTCATCTCCCCTGCCGCATAGCCTTCGGCGTGAATGTAGGAGATTTCCTTCAGCTTCAGCGCCCCTTCCAGCGCAATCGGGAAGTGGATGCCGCGTCCCAGGAACAGGAAGTCCTGCACCCGTTGGTAGGTCTTCGCCAGCTCTTCCAATTCTTCATCTCTGGCCAGCACGCCTTCCAGCAGACCCGGCAGCTTGGCCAGTTCCTGTGTCAGCTTCACGGACTCTTCATCCGTTACCGTGCCGCGTATCTGCCCCAGCCGCAGCGCAAACAGAAACAGCGCCACCAGTTGCGCCGTAAACGCCTTCGTCGAAGCCACGCCGATCTCCGGCCCCGCGTGCGTATAAATTGTCCCATCCGCTTCGCGCGCAATCATTGCGCCCACCACGTTGCAGATGGCAATCGTCTTGGCGCCCTTCAGCTTTGATTCCCGTTGCGCCGCAATCGTGTCCGCCGTCTCGCCAGACTGCGTGATCACCATCGTCATCTCGTCCGGCCCAATCAGCGGATTGCGATACCGGAACTCGCTCGCATAATCCACTTCCACCGGAACCCGCGCCAGCCGCTCGATCATGTATTTGCCCGCCAGCCCCGCGTGCCAGCTCGTTCCGCAGGCCGCAATATTCAGCTTGCGCAGCGTGCGGAACTCCTCGTCGGACACATCCATCTGGTCCAGGAACACCTTGCCCGTGTCGAACGAAACCCGCCCCATCGCCGTATCCCGAACCGCTCGCGGCTGCTCATAGATTTCCTTGAGCATGAAGTGCTTGAAGCCGCCCTTCTCCGCCATGATCGGATCCCACGTAATGTGCTGCACCTCGCGCTGCACCGGCTTGCCGTCGAAGTCCGTCAGCGTCACCCCCGCCGGCGTCAGCACCGCCAGGTCGCCGTCTCCCAGGAAAAACAAATCCCGCGTGTGATACAGAATCGCCGGCACGTCGCTCGCCACAAAATACTCATCCTTGCCCAGCCCGATCACCGCCGGAGGCCCGTTGCGCGCCGCAATAATCTTGTTCGGCTCGCTGCTGCAGATCACCGACATCGCAAACACTCCGCTCAGCCGCTTCACCGTCATTCGCACGGCCTCTTCCAGCGAAATCTTTTTGTCGGGATTTTCCAGCAGGAAATATTTCTCGATCAGGTGCGCGATCACTTCCGTGTCCGTCTCGGTCTTGTAGCTGTGGCCTTCCTCGCGCAGTTGCTTCTTCAGCGCAAGGTAGTTCTCCACAATCCCGTTGTGTACCACCACGATGGTTCCGCTGCAGTCGCGGTGCGGATGCGCGTTCTCCTCGCTTGGCCGTCCGTGCGTAGCCCAGCGCGTGTGCCCAATGCCGTAGGTTCCATCAATCGGGTTATGCCGGATGACTTCTTCCAGGTTGCGCAGCTTGCCTTCCGCGCGCCGGATCTGCAGTCCGCTTTCTCCGCCGGCAACCGCAATTCCCGCCGAATCATAGCCGCGATATTCAAGCCGCCGCAATCCATCAATAATGACCGGAACAACCTGCTTCTTGCCTACGTAGCCAACAATTCCGCACATGAGCCACTCCCCGAATAAAAAAAGCCGTTGGTAATATCAGAAGAAACCCGCCGTGGCGGGTTGTGTTGCGCGCTGCAATTTCAGCTAGTCCTCAAGCTTGTAGTGGAATTCCTCAATCACAGGATTCGTCAGGACTTCGCTCGCCATGCGCTCCACTTCCTTGCGCGCCGCGTCGTGGTCCAGCGTGCCGTCCAGCGAGAGCTCAAAGTACTTGCCCTGCCGCACGTCGGCAACGCCCTTGTATCCCATCTTCGTCAACGCACCCTGAATCGTTTTGCCCTGCGGATCAAGGACGCTCTTCTTCATCGAAACGTACACGTAGGCTTTCATAAATTCCCCCGATTATACAGTCCTGCCGCTCACAGCCCGAACAACTCCCGCAGCCGTCGCGTCTGCGCCCGGCTCACCGGAATCTCTGTCTGCTTCTTGTCGTCCATCCGGATCTGGTAGCTGCTCTTGAACCACGGAACCACTTCCTTAATCCGGTTGATGTTCACCAGGTACGACCGGTGCGCCCGCCAGAACAGCTTCGAATCCAGCGACGCCAGCAGCTCTTCCAGCGTCCTGCAGTTCGACTGTCCTTCCATGTTCTGCGCCACCACCGTAATCACCCCGTCCTCAATCGACGCAAAGCAGATTTCCTTCTGGTCCACCAAAAACAGCCGGTTGTTCGCCTTCAGCAGAACCTTCGTCGTCGTCTGCGTCTTCTGTTCTTCCAGCAGCTTCACCAGCGTGTCCAGCTTCTCGTTCGGCGGCACATCGGAGTCCTGTGTCTTCCGCGCCTTCTCAATCGCCTGCAGCACCCGCTTCTTCTCAAACGGCTTCAGCAGGTAATCCAGCGCGCTCACCTCAAACGCCTTCACCGCGTACTGGTCAAACGCCGTCGAAAACACAATCTTCGGCAGCGGAATCTTCTTCTCCACCAGCTTCTTGATCACCCCGAAGCCATCCAGCCCCGGCATCTGCACGTCCAGGAAAACCAAGTCCGGCGAGTTTTCCTTGATCAGCGTCACCGCTTCCAGCCCATTCTTCCCCTGGCCAATAATGTCCAGGTCCTCCACATCGCGCAGCAGATACGACAGTTCGTCGCGGGCTAGCTGTTCATCGTCCACGATGATGACCGATAGTGACATTGGCGCGTCCTCAACAGTACAGACGAGTATAGAACGCCAAAGGATGCGGAGAAAGCGCGGTGTCTCATTTTTGCAACGGAAGCTAAGCCCCCATACCGTACACTAGATAGGTTATGAGCGAAGTTATCTACGGCATTCATGCCATTGGCGAAGCACTCAAGCGCGGTGGCCGCCGCTTTGACTATGTAGCGGTCTCCCGTGACCGCACCGACAACCGTCTCCAGAAGATTCTCGATGACTGCCGCGAGCAGGGCATAAGCGTTCGCTTCGTTCCCCGTGAAGACATCGATCGCGAGACCCGCACCAACACCCATCAGGGTGTCATGGCCATCACCTCGCGCAAGGAATACACCGGCGTCGAGGAACTCCTCGAGAACAAGCTCGGCCAATACTCCTTCCTCCTCGTCCTCGATGGCGTCGAAGATCCCCACAATCTCGGAGCACTCATCCGCTCTGCCGATGGTGCTGGCGTCGATGGCGTTGTCATCCCCGAGCGCCGCGCCGCCGGAATCACCGGAACCGTCGTCAAAGCCTCTGCCGGAGCCAGTGAGCACCTCCCCGTCGCCCGCGTCGTCAACATCGCCCGCACTCTCGATGAACTCAAATCCGAGAACGTCTGGGTCGTCGGACTCGACGAGCGGGGCGACAAAACCTACGACGAGCTTGACTACAACATGAACTGTGCCATCGTCATGGGAGCCGAAGGCAAGGGCCTCCACGACCTCGTCCGCCGCAAGTGCGACATGCTCGTCTCCATCCCCATGATGGGCGCAATCTCGTCCCTCAACGTCTCTGTCGCCGGAGGCATCGTCATGTATGAAGTCCAGCGCCAGCGCCGCAACGCGCAAAAGTCCGCCATCAAGAAACCCGCCAAGAAGCGGAAAGAGGAGTAGCGTTTGCGGCGTCTCCTCGTCCTTGCCTTACTTGCTCTCCTTGCGCTCCCCGCTGCCGCCCTGGATCGCAACGCCCTCACCTTTACCCGCTACGATCTGCGGCTCACCCTCGATCCCCATCAGCACTCCCTCGCCGCCGAGGGCGCGGTCGAGTTGCGCAATGATTCCAGGATCGCCCAGCGCGAAGCCGTCCTCCAGCTCTCCAGCTCTCTCCGTTGGCTCGCTATCCTCGCCGAAGGCTCACAGGTCGAGTGGCTCTCCCAGGACTACACCAGTGACATCGACCACACCGGAGCACTCAGTGAGGCCATCGTCAAATTCGAGCAGCCCCTCGCCCCCGGCGCATCCATCCGTCTCAATATCCGCTACTCCGGCGCCATTCAAAAAGACACCACCCGCCTCGAGCGTATCGGTACCCCTGCCGCCATCGCCCGCCGTAGTGACTGGGATCAGATCGGGGATAATTTCACCGCCCTCCGCGGCGTCGGCTTCGTCGTCTGGTACCCGGTCTCCATCGACGCTGCCAATCTAGCTCAGGGCAACGAACTCTTTGAGGCACTCCGCAACTGGCGCGAGCGGGAACGCACCTCCGTCCTCCACATCCAACTCTCGCGCCTCGCCCCGCCGGAAGGCGATGAGCCTTCCTCCGCTTTCATCACCAACGGGTCTGAATCCAAATCCGCCGACCAGCTCACCACGGAATTCCGTGACGTTGACCCCGTCATCGTTCTCCTCAACGATCCCGCCCAAACCACGGACCGTCCCCGCGTCCTTGCCTACTACAGCGCGGCCCACACCAATTTCGCCCGCGATTACATGGCCGCTGCGGAAACCGTCATTCCTCCCCTCGAGGAATGGTTCGGAACCCCGGGCAGCAAGGTCGTTCTCGTCGAACTTACCGATCCGGAAGCTCTGCCCTACGACGCCGGACCGTTCTACTTCGTCCCCATGCGTGCCGTGCCCCACGCCGCTGCCGAGGTCGCTCTCGCGCGCCCCGTTGTCCACTCCATGCTGGAGTCGTCCCGCCCTTGGATTCGCGAAGGCCTTGCCGGCTTCGCCCAGGCTCTCATCCGCGAGCGTCAGTCCGGCCGACGCGCCGCCGTCGCCTATCTTGGCCAGTTCTCCCACGCCCTCTCCCTCGCGGAACTGCAATCCCACGCCCCTGCCGCCGATGCCGCTTCCTCACAGCCTCCCGCCATCGGATTGCAGCCCCTCATCACCACCTCGGATGAGATGTTCTTTCGCACCAAGGCCGCATACGTCTGGTGGATGCTGCGCGATATTCTCGGAGACCGCCCCTTGCAGGCCGCGCTCGCACAATACCGCGCCACCGATGACCGCGACTCCGCGTACATGCAGCGCCTCATCGAAAAACAGCTCACCCCCCGGCGCGATCTTGAGACCTTTTTTGACGACTGGGTTTATCGCGACCGGGGCCTCCCGCAACTCCGCGTCGAATCCGCCTACGTCCGCCAGACCCTCGGCCAGCAGACCGTCACCGCCATCACCATTGAAAATCTGGGAGACGCATGGTGCGAGGTGCCCGTCGCCATCCGTTCCCGCGGCGGTGAGTCCTCCGTCCGCGTCATCGTCCCCGCCCACGGCAAGGGCATCATCCGGATCCCCTTCGAGTCCACGCCCAGCGAGGCCGAGGTGAACGACGGCAGCATCCCTGAGTCCGAACGCCGTGACAACATCTCGCCCGTCACCGTCTCTCCAGTCAAGTCCCCGCCCATCACCGAACCGCCCACTCCGCGCCCCAGCACCGCGCCCGTCGTCCCCGGACCTCTGCACTAAGCGGTGAGTGCGTCGTGAAGGATGAGCACGGCAACACACCATGGCCGTGTCCAGTGGGATACAACACACCCAAAATCCCCTCACCCCGCAGTCAATAATTCTGTGGATTTCCCACTTCGGCCCACCCCTCTTCCCCTGTGCAAAACCACCGCCTGCGCCACCATTGCCGCCCGCGCAATCGCCCCCGCGCATTTCCTATAACCGCAAAGTCAATCCTTTCGGACCTCCCTCAACCATTGCCCGAATCCGTTAACACAGCCTTTTCAACGATGAACCCGATCGCCAATCCTTTCCCCGTTTTTGCACCACTTCCGGTGCAAATACCTCGTTTCCTTGTTTTCTCGCCATTTTTGTCAACCCCCTCTATTTTGCAACTCCCTCATTCCAAACCAAATCCAGCTTTTTCCAGGTGAGGGTTTCCCCCCTTAAACTTGGTATTCTGAAACTAGAGGGATGCAGCCGTAACAAGCATCTCCCCTGCGTGAATACTCAGTCGCGGGCGAGTCCGTACTTGACAACCTGACCCTTGCAGCATTGAACAAATCCTCTCCGAGGCCTATGTTTATTGGTCGTCCTTTCGTTCCATCCAATCTTCAGCCAAGGGGGAGAACCGTGAGCTACATCCAGTTCCTCGGCGCCGCAGGCACCGTCACCGGCTCCAAGCATCTGCTCAACACCGCCCCTGATGACCGCGAAAACAGCGGCTACAAACTCCTTGTCGATTGCGGCCTCTTCCAGGGACAAAAAGAGTGGCGCCTCAAGAACTGGGCTGACCTTCCCATCCCCGCCCGTGAGGTCAACGCCGTCATCCTCACTCACGCTCACCTCGACCACTGTGGCTGGATTCCTCGCCTCTGCAAGGAAGGCTTCCAGGGCACTGTTTACGCCACTCCCGCCACGGTGGACCTGTGCGGCATCATCCTTCCGGACTCCGGCTACCTGCAGGAAGAAGACGCCGCATTTCACAACAAGCAGAAGAGTTCCAAGCACTCTCCCGCCCTGCCGCTCTACACCATGCAAGAGGCGCAGCAATCGCTCTCCCGCTTCCGCGCCGTGCCCTTCGCAGAGACCGTCGAACTCGCTCCCGGCCTGCGTTTCCGCTTCGTGCGCTCCGCTCACATCCTCGGCGCGGCCATGGCGGAAATCACCCTTGCCAACAGCGGCGCGCCCCGCACTCTGCTCTTCACCGGAGACATCGGCCGCGTTCGCAACAGCACCATCGCACCCGGCAAAGTCGTGCACTCCGGACCCACCGAGGGCGAATCGCCCGACGTGCTCGTCATGGAATCCACCTACGGAAACCGCCATCATCCGCACGACGACGTGCTCCCTGAAATGGCCTCGCTCATCAACGCCACCGTCCAGCGCGGAGGCAGCATCGTCGTTCCCGCATTCGCCGTCGAGCGCACTCAGAAGTTCCTCTTCCTTCTCAAGGAACTCATGGAGCAGAACCGCATTCCGCGCATCCCTGTCTTTGCTGATTCGCCCATGGGCATTCACGCCGTGCAGATATTTCTCAAGCACTCCGAGGAGTTCAGCGCCGGGACCCGCGAGATGATCGCGCGCCACGGTTCGCCCCTCCAGTGGCCCGGCTTCCACTTCGCCAGCACCGCGCAGGAATCCAAGCGCATCAATGAAAATCACTACCCATCCGTCATCGTTTCCTCCAACGGAATGTGCATGGGCGGACGCATTCAGCATCACCTCATCCAGCGCCTGCCAGACCCGCGCAACCTCGTGCTCTTCATCGGCTACCAGGCCGTTGGAACCCGTGGCCGCCAGATCAAGGAGGGCGCGCATGAGGTCAAAATATTCGGCGAGATCGTTCCCGTCCGCGCCCAGGTCGCCGCGCTCGAACAGTTCAGCGATCACGCGGACGTGGACGAGTTGCTCGAGTGGCTTCGCACTTTCCACCGCACTCCGCAAAGCACGCACATCGTCCACGGCGAACCCGACTCCGCCGAGGCCCTTCGGCAGCAGATTGTGCAGCAGCTTCACTGGAACGTGGACACGGCCAAATACATGGCCAAAGCAGAGATCAGTTAGCGCGGGCCACGCGCCGCGCGGAAGGAACATCCAACTTGTTCAGAATGACGAAACGCACCTGGTTGCTGCTCAGTGCGGCGGTGGCCTCCACCGCTGTGTATGCCGTTGCTGGAACCGCGCCCGCACTGCAAACCGTTCCCCGCGTCGAACTCCCGCGCTACCTTGGCCGCTGGTATGAAATTGCTCGCTTCGCGAATCGCTTTGAGAAGCAGGGCGACCGCGACACCACGGCCGAATACGCACTGCGCCCTGACGGCAAGATCAGCGTGATCAACACCACGATCCGCAACGGCCAGTCCAAGCAGGCAAGGGGCTGGGCAAAGGTCGCTGACCCGCGCACCAACGCCAGGCTTAGAGTCACTTTCTTCTGGCCGTTCTTCGGCAACTACTGGGTAATCGCACTCGGCAAGGATTACGAATACGCAGTGGTCAGCGAGCCCGGACGCAAGTACCTCTGGATTCTGAGCCGCACTCCGCAGATGAGCGAAGCGCAGTATCGCGAGATCACCGAAGAGTTGGAAGCCCGCGATTTCGATACTGACAAGCTGATCCGGGTGGAACACACCGCGCTGAAATCGGAACCTCGCCCAAAGAAGATTGCTGGCGATTAACTCCTCCAGGCAACGCACACTTCGCTTGTCGCTGCTGTTCTCATGTGAGAGCGCACTGTTATCGCAGCGCTTCTCCTGCGGCGTGGAACATGGCCGGCATGGTGGCGCCCCAGGTTTCCCAATCGTGGAAGCCAGGCGAAGAGATCCCGTCCAGAACGACTCCGTGCTGATGCAGGTGATGGAGGAAGCGGGCGTTAACGTCATACAGCGGATCGGCCATTCCGCAGGACTCGAACCACTGGATGTTGTCCACGCTGGCGGCCTGGTCGATCAACTCAAACACATCTTCCTTGTTGCGCTCCGCCTGGGTCAGTCCGAAGGTGGTCCAGATCATCCACGACTGGCCCCAGCGTTTCAGGCTCGTTGGCCGCCGGGTGATATCGAGCGAGCCGCTCATGTTGGCGGCGAAGGCGTAGAGGTCTGGATGCTTCAGACTGAGCTTGACGGCTCCATAGCCTCCCATGGAGATTCCGGCGATGCCCCGGTGGGCGCGGCCCGGCAAGACGGGGAAGCGTGATTCGACGTCGCGCGGAAGGTCGAGAGCGATTGCGTCTTCCCAGCGGGCGTGGCGGCGGTGCTTGGCGTTGGTGTAGTAGGAGTACCCGGCCTCTGGCAGAATGACGATGAGGCGCGAGGCGATGGCGAGCTCGACGGCTCCTGAGCGTTGCTGCACCTCGGCCGGATCGCTGTTGCTTCCGCGCAGCAGGTACAGGACAGGAAGGCGCTCGCCGGGAGAAACGGCCGGGACGATGGCGCGATACCAGAGCAGTCCTCCGATGGCCGTGGTGGGGAAGCGAACATCGGTAATGGTGACGGACGGAGTGGAAGCGACAAGCTGGACGGACTCCGCCGGAAGCGGTTTGTTGCAGGACATGCAGAGCGCGAGCAGGGCAGCAGAAATCACCAGCAAGGCGATATTCGAGCGAGTCTTGGGCGAATGGTTGCGACTCCAACGGTTTTCCGGTGTCCAACTTTCCATCGGGAAAGGATAGGCGGGGAATGAGCAACTTGCAATTGCGAATTCCGAATAGGCGCGACTGGTTTTGATCGTGGGGACTCAGCGGTTCCACTGAGAGGGAATCGCCTGGGGCATTTCTCTCGCTTTTCTTCCCCCTGCGATTAGCGTAAAAATTAGGCACCAGTACTCGGAGGATTCATCGTGCGATCTCGTCTGCCTCTCCGGAGGCTCATCGGAATTGGTCTGTTCTTTTTTGCCATGCAGTTGAGCGCGACGGAGATATGGAACAGCGCGGCGTTTTCCGTGGATGCAGCAGCCCTGCGATTGGCTGCCGACGCGGTGAAGGCCGACAGGCACAGTGAAGCCACTGTGCTTCTCAACGACCAGCGCTTCACGCTTGATGCGAGCGGGCGGATGGTGGAGACGCGCCACCTGATCTACCGGGTGGAAACCCAGGAGGGTGTGGAGAACTGGGCGGAGAGCAGCGGATATTGGAAGGCCTGGTACCAGTCCAAGCCGGAGATTCGCGCCAGGGTGATTACTGCCGAGGGCACGGAGCACTGGTTGGACGCGAAGACACTGAATGACGTGGCCGCGCGCGAGAGCGATCCTGAGGTTTACAGTGATGAGCGCAAGTTTGGCGGACCGCTGCCTGCTGTCGCGGTAGGCGCAATTGTCGAGGAAGAGGTAGTCACGCGAGACACGGCTCCCATGTTTGCCGCAGGCCAGGTGCACAGGTTGAATGCGGGCTGGAGCGTCCCGGTGAACAGAACGCGTTATGTCATCAGCCATCCGGAGTCGTTGGCGCTGTGCTACCAGTTGCAGATGATGCCAGAGGCCGTGGTCGCAAAGTTCACGCGCGACGGCGTGGAGACGATCACGATCGAACAGGGAAGGCTGGCCGGATTCACGGAGCGCTCCGAGAGCGTTCCCTCGGATGTGGTGCTGTATCCAGAGCTGGAGTTTTCAACCGCAGAGTCATGGCAGAAAGTTGCTGCCGCCTATGCCGCTCTGTCCGAAGACAAGCTGCGGCCGTCGGAGGCGGCGGGATTGCTTGGAAAGATCAACCTGAAGGACGCGAATCGGAATGGGAAGATCCGGCGGATCGTGGCGGCACTGCACAAGAATGTCCGCTACACGGGGATTGAGTTCGGCGAGTCCAGCCTGATTCCGCAGGTACCTTCAGAGACGCTGAAGCGCAAGTACGGCGACTGCAAGGACAAGGCTTCTTTGCTGGTGGCGATGCTGCGAGGCGCAGGGATTGCAGCCAACCTGGCCTTGCTCGATACCGGGCCGGGACAGGATGTGAATCCGGGGCTGCCCGGGATGGGGATGTTTGACCATGCCATCGTCTATGTTCCCGCAATCGGCACGGAACCCGAGCTTTGGGTAGATGCGACCGCGCAGTATTCGCAGGTGGGCACTCTGCCCTGGATGGACTACGGACGGCAGGCGCTGGTGATCAGTGAGAACACTGCGCAGTTGAAGAAGATTCCGGAGCTGACCGCGGATAAGAACGTGCAGAGAGAGGTGCGCGAGTTTGTGATGGCGGAGTTCGGAATGGCCACCATCACCGAGACCAGCGATCAGCTTGGTCCGCATGAAGCCGACTTCCGCGAGTATTACAGCGGAGACAGCAAGCAGGTGAAGGAGAACAGCGAAAGCTACGTGAAGAGCGCGTATGCAGCGGAGTCGCTGATTTCGCTGGAGCATGGAGAACTTGCAGACCTGGACAAACCCGGCTCCATCAAGATGGTAACGAAGGGAAGGCGCGGCAGCACGGATCTGACCTCGGCGGTGATGGCGATCTGGAGTGTGGATTCGCTCTTCGGAGGCCTGCCAAAATACTTCAAGACGAAAGAAGAACCGAAGAAAGCAGAAGGTGACGACGCCGAGAAACCGAAGGAGCGGACGGCGGACTGGGCGATCACACCATTCACCTACGAGTGGCACTACCGGATTGTAGCGCCGCCGGGCTTCAAGCTGCGGGCGTTGCCCTCTGACAAAAACGAGAAGGTGAATGTAATCAGCTTTACGCAGAAGTACTCTGCAAACGCCGAAGGCACTATGGTAGAAGCAGTGCTGAGGGCGGAGAACACAACATCGCGGCTGACGGCGGAGCAGGGAAGAGCGCTGCGCGACGCTGTGCTAAAGTTGGCGGGAGCGGACTCCATCCTGATTACGTTTGACCACGTGGGGCATGCGCTGATTGCGGCCGGAAAGATCAGAGAAGGGCTGGCGGCTTATCGCGAACTGGTCACGCTGCACCCTAAAGAAGCGCTGCACAAGATACAGCTCTCCGACGCGCTGCTGACGGCGGGGCTGGGAGAAGAGGCCCGCACCGTTGCGCAGGAGGCAGTGAAGCTGGAGCCGGATTCGGCGCAGGCCTACAGCAACCTGGGCCGAGTGCTGAAATACGATCTGATTGGCAGGCTCGAAAAGAAGGGCATGGACTATCCAGGCGCGGTTGCGGCGTATCGCAAATCGCTGGTGCTCGATCCGAAGGACAAGCTTACGCGGGTGAACCTGGCGCTGCTGCTGGAGTATGACGCCGACGGCGTGCGCTACGGCGAGAAGGCTCCGCTGAAAGAAGCCGTGAGCCAACTGCGCGAGTTGCAAAGGCAGGACGAGGAATATTTCCGCGGCTACGAGGACAACGTTCTGTACGACCTGTGGTATGCGAACGACTACAAGGGCGTGCTGGAATATGTTGCCACACTGCCGGCCAGCGAGGGACGCAACGGACTGATGCTGGGGGCGATTGCGCTCACCGATGGCACGGACGCGGCGCTGAAGCGGTCCTTGCAGATGACGACCGACGATGCGGCGCGGGTGAAGGCTCTGACGAATGCGACCGCGGTGCTCATCCGGGTGCGCAAGTACGCGGAGGCCGGAGCGCTGATGTCGGAGGGGGCCAAGGGACAGAGCAACGAGAGCGAACTGTCACAGAATGCGGCGCGCTTCAGCAAAACGCAACGCTACGAGAATCTGAAATTCGATGCGGGCGATCCAGCGAGCGTAGTGCGGCGGCTCTACGGCGCCATGTTGAGCGGGAAGCTGACTTACGCGGAATTCAACGAGCTGACGACGGGAACGCTGGAGAACTCGGATGTGGCTGCGGAAAAGCAATTTCAGCAGATGATGACAAAGCTGACCGTGGCGCTGGGCGGGTCACTGCCGCTCACCACGATTGCTGACATCGCGGCCTCCAACATGCACTTCAGCGTGGATGGGGACGAGGTGTTGGGCTACAAGGTGATTGTGGAGAGCCCAGGCGCGAAGCCCCAAACCGTGTACGTGGTGCGCGAAGGGGCGCGCTGCAAGGTGCTGGCGTTCTCAATGGCTGGCTCTCCGCAGATGGATCACATGGGGACGCTCGCCTTGGAGGCACTGGAGCAACACAAGCCGGAGGCGGCAAGAAAATGGCTGGACCGGGCACGCGAGGCTGTGCACCAGGGCGGCGGAGATGATCCGCTGGGTGGTCCGAACTTCCCGCATTTCTGGACCAAAGGACAGCCGGCGGATGACTCCGCCATGCGTACGGCCGCGATCGTGTTGCTTTCGTCGAGAGACGTGAAATCGCCGCATATTCAATGGCTGATGGCGGCCCGGCAGAGCGCAAAGAGTGACGCCGAGCGCAATCAGCTTGCGATGACGATGGTGTATGCGTACTGGCAGCAGGAGCGCTGGTTGGAGATGCTTCCGCTGGCTGAGGAGCTGGCCAAGGCCGAGCCGACCTCCCTGCGAGCGTTTCAATTCGTGGTGGCCGCATGCACCGGATTGAAGCGCTATGACGCATGCGAGGCGCTGATCCAGGCGCGGATCAAGGAGCATCCCGACGAACTGGACTATGTCCGGATGCTGGCGACGCTGGCCGGACGCCGGGGACAGTTTGAGAAGTCGCGCGAGATTGTGAAGGCAATCATCGACAAGGGAGAAGGCACGGCCAACGACATGAATCTATATGGCTGGCACGCACTGCCTTTGGCGGGGCCAATCTCCCAGGAGACGATTGACATCACGGTGAAAGCCAACGAGCGGGCGAAGAACAACTGGGCCGTCATGCATACGCTGGCTTGCGTGTACGCAGCAGCAGGAAAACCCAACCAGGCGCGCAGCCTGCTGTTGAAAGTCATGGAACTCCAGGGCGACGAGGAACCGGGATCGTCCGTCTGGTTTGGACTGGCAATGATCGCCGAACAGTATGGCGTGATGGACGCGGCTGAGAAGATGTATGCCCGGGTAGAGAAGCCAAAGAACGAAGATCCTGCCGATACCTGGGCTTATGCGCAACAGCGACTGAGTGCCGTGCGTGCGCTGGCAAAGAGCACGACCAAGCCTGCCGGCCAGTAACCAACCCTCCATGGGAGCTTCTGCGACAGAGGCTTCCGTGGCGGTCAATTTGCTTTCCTTCCCCCCAGGGTTGGAGCAAAATTATTCTCTACTCAGAACGCGGAGGAATTCATCGTGCGATCCTGCCTGCCTGTACGCAGACTTCTCGGCATTATTCTGCTTCTCGCTGCCAATCCCCTGAGTGCCACTGACATTTGGAGCGGCGCGGCTTTTTCGGCGGATGCGGCGGCGCTGCGCCAGGCGGCGCAGACGGTGAAAGCGGAGAAGCACACCGACGCCACGGTGCTGATCAACGACCTGCGCTTCCAGTTTGACGAGAGCGGCAAGGCGGTGCAGACGCGCCACCTAATCTACCGGGTGGAGACGCAGAAGGGCGTGGAAGGATGGGCGGAGAGCAGCGGGTACTGGAAGGCCTGGCACCAGTCCAGGCCAGAGATTCGCGGGCGCGTGATTACCGCAGAGGGAACGGAGCACTGGCTTGACAGCAAGACGCTGAATGACGTGGCGGTGCACTCCAATGTGCCGGAGACGTACAGCGATCAGCGCAAGTATGGCGGTCCGCTGCCTGCCGTCGCAATTGGCGCGATTGTGGAAGAAGAGGTTGTGACGCGCGACACAGCCCCGATGTTTGCCGCAGGAAACGTGGAGCGCTGGCGGCTGGCATGGTCTGCCCCGGTCAACAGAACTCACATTGTCATCACGCATCCGGTTTCGGTTGTATTCCATTACCAGTTGCAACTGATGCCGGACGCCGTGGTGACAAAGGCCACCGAGAATGGCGTGGAGACGATCACGATTGAGAATGGTCCGCAGGCGGCGTTGCAGCAGCATTTCCCCAACCTGCCCCCGGACGTTGTGGATTATCCGCAGCTTGAATTCTCGACCGGCAGTTCATGGCACGAACTGGCCGCGGAGTATGCGCGGCTCTCAGAAGAAAAGCTGAAGGCCTCCGAGGTGCAGGAACTGCTGCCGACGATCAACGTCAAGGATGGAAGCCGTCTGGAGCGCATCCGCCGCATTGTTGCCGCAGCGCACAAGAACGTGCGCTATACGGGGATTGAGTTCGGCGAGTCGAGCCTGATTCCGCAGTTGCCCTCCGAGACGCTGAAGCGCAAGTACGGCGACTGCAAGGATAAGGCGGCCCTGCTGGTGGCCATGCTGCGCGCGGCTGGAATCCCCGCCAACCTGGCGCTTCTGGACGCGGGGCAGGGGCGCGATGTAAACACGGAATTGCCCGGCATGGGAATCTTCAACCATGCCATCGCCTACATACCGGCATCCGGCAAGGAGCCGGAACTCTGGGTGGACGCGACCGCACAATATTCACAGGTGGGCACGTTGCCCTGGATGGATTACGGGCGCTGGGCGCTTGTGGTGAGCGACAAGACCG
>CAILAZ010000308.1 GCA_903832295.1 uncultured Acidobacteriota bacterium | reverse complement strand
GGTCACTGAGCAATTGAAGTACGGGTAAACTTCTGTCCGCTTGTGCTGCACCATGTAGCCCAGCGCAACCAGTTCGCGGCACACGGCCTCATCTGCACCGCCTGCACAAAAGAAGTTGCGGTACTGTCCGCCCTTTGGGAATCGCCCGTACTGATCGACTCCCAAGGCGTGTTGAAGGATTTGGAGCTGGTTAGTAGTCAGCATCTTCGTCGTCTTCGTCGTCGAACTCATCTTCTTCGTCTTCGAAGTCGTCATCATCGAGGTCATCGAAGTCGCCGTCATTGTATCCGAGAGCTATACGAATATTCCTTTCTTCGCCCTGCGGCGTTAGAGTTGTGATCTCAAATCTTCCACGTCGATAGCAATCTTGTCTTCCCACCAACTCACCGGGCCTGCTTCCGAGATGGCTTTATTAAGAGCTTCTACCGCAGCAGCAACTTCATCGGGTAATTCCCCATCTTCCGGCAAGTCGTCGGCCCAGTTGTCCTCATTCACGAAGGAGAGATGCATCGGCTTGCATTTGCAGATTCGCAGTTCTGTATCCGGCTCATGCTCAGCAACGTAATCCAGTAAGGAATCTTCATCGAAGAAATAGATGTCCGAGTCAAACACACAGCAAGGAGTTTCACCATCCCACTTCTCGACCGGATAGGCCGCGAACTGCTCTGCCATCCGTTTCTCTCGGCAGGGATGACACCATCCATTGCGCGGATAGACGGCTCCGCACTTCTCGCAGATGAGATGAGTGCAACCGGACCAGCGGGCCATGTGTTCATCTTCTTTCCAGAAGAACCCATCACGGTTTACCCAACCGCTCAATCCGGTCTGATAGGACGCAGCTTCGGGACTGTCGTACATCACGATCTTTTCTTGTATCGGCATCGTCTTACCCTTCCCGTTCGGCCTTGGCAATGGAACTGCGGGCCTTCTCATAGGCATAATCTGACGCTCCCTCTGGATCGTCACTGCGGAAACTATCCGGGTTGTCGGCATCCAGAGCGTCACGGATGTCTTTCAGTGCTTGCAAAAGTTCTACGTTCATCATGGTCGCCTCACATTGTCAGCCGCGATCTTAACTTGACCTTTAGTTGGGTGCGTCACGGTTGCGATTCCTTTCTTTACGGTTAGGAGTGTGCCGTAGTGCTGCCTTTCGGCGCGGTCATAATACACTACGGCCTCTCCCGGTTGCGGCCTGTCCAGGTTAAACGCTGGGGCTTTCAATGGTGGCCTTCTTCGACTTCATCGGACTGCGGGCGATATTGCCCTGCTTATCCAAAAAATAGAGGTAGCCTTTCTCGCGGGTGACTGCGTGTTCGACTAAGATCACAGATGGCCCGTCGCCTTTTTTGGGCTTCGAGCAAACGTTGCCCTCGCCGTCAATGTAGTAGAGGGCTGCTTTGTGGTCACGTTCGAGGTTCAAAACTTTCACTGTTTCTGACATGCTTCCCTTTCATTGTTTCAGGATGAAATGTGTGTTTGTCTATGCCTAGACTTGCTTGGCCCTCGCCTTGGTAGTCTGGGCGGCGAACTTCTGGAAGAGGAACGACAGCGGGTTGCCGGTCGCCTTGGACTCCTGGGCAATTCCTCTGAAGTAGTTTCCAGCGATGGTATGGGCAATGCCCCGGCGTGCGCGGCGCGACATGCCT
>CAILAZ010000307.1 GCA_903832295.1 uncultured Acidobacteriota bacterium | reverse complement strand
GGCAAGAGCAAGAGCAAGGGAAAAGGCAAGGGAAAGGGAAATATCAAGAGCAAGAGCAAGGGAAAGGGCAAGGGCAAGGGCAAGGGCAAGAGCAAGAGCAAGGGCAAGAGCAAGAGCAAGGGCAAGAGCAAGGGCAAGGGCAAGAGCAAGGGCAAGCGCAAGAGCAAGGGCAAGGGCAAGGGCAAGAGCAAGGGCAAGGGCAAGAGCAAGTGCAAGGGCAAGGGCAAGAGCAAGTGCAAGGGCAAGGGCAAGAGCAAGAGCAGGAGCGGGTCAACGACCCCACTTCTGCCAACTGGGGGCAGAAATGGGGTGCCAAAGCGGAAGCATGAGCAGAGCGGCCCTAATGTTTGCCGGCACCTTCGGGGCGGAGGTACTGGTTGGTTTCGGCGGGCTCGGCGTGGGCGAGGCGCAGGGCGCGGTGCTGATAGGAGGCGTGGATGAAGCTGAGGAAGAGCGGGTGCGGTTCCAGCGGCTTGGACTTGAACTCGGGGTGGAACTGGCAGCCGAGGAAGTAGGGGTGGGTGGGGATTTCGACGATCTCGACGTAGGTGCCGTCGGGTGAGTTTCCGGTGATGCGGAGTCCGGCCCCGGTGAGGAGTTGCTCGTATTCGCGATTGAATTCGTAACGGTGGCGGTGGCGTTCGCTGATGTCGGACTGGCCGTAGGCGATGAGGGCGCGGGATTCGGGCTCGATCTTGCAATCCCATGCACCGAGGCGCATGGTGCCGCCGAGTTCCTCTACACCACGGAGTTCGCGCAGTTTGTAGATGACGCGGTGGGGGGTGGCGGGGTCGAACTCGCTGGAGTTGGCCTCGTCGAGTCCGCAGACGTTGCGGGCGTATTCGATACATGCGGTCTGCATGCCGAGGCAGATGCCGAAGTAGGGGACGTTATGCTCGCGGGCGAAGCGGATGCCGTTGAGCATGCCGGCGATGCCGCGCTTGCCGAAGCCGCCGGGGACGAGAATGCCGTCGAATCCGGTGAGCTGGGACTCATAGCTGCGGTCGTTTTTGTCGCGGGTTTCCAGGCCCTCGGCCTCGACCCACTGGACGTTGAGCTTGAGGTTGTAATTGAGCGCGGCGTGGACGAGGGCTTCCTTGAGGGACTTGTAGCTGTCCTCGTATTCGACGTACTTGCCGACGATGCCGATGAGAACTTCGTCCTGCGGATTGTAGGCGCGGTGGACGAGGGCCTGCCACTTGCTCATGTCGGAGTCTTTGGCGTCGATGTGGAGGTACTTAAGGACGAGCTTGTCGACACCTTCCTGGGCGAAGGCGAGGGGGCACTCGTAGATGCTGGCGACGTCGCGGGCGGTGATGACGGCGCGCTCCTCGACGTTGCAGAAGAGAGCGATTTTGCCCTTCATCTCCTGGGGGAGGAAGCGGTCAGTGCGGCAGAGAAGAATGTCAGGCTGGATTCCGATGGAGAGCAGTTCTTTGACGGAGTGCTGGGTGGGCTTGGTTTTTAGCTCTCCGGCAGCGGCGATGAATGGGACGAGGGTGACGTGGACGAAGAGAGTGTTCTCGCGGCCGTGTTCCTGGCGCATCTGGCGGATGGCTTCGAGGAAGGGGAGGGATTCGATATCTCCGACGGTGCCGCCGATTTCGCAGATGACGACATCGACATCATGCGAGATCTTCTTCATGGCCGCTTTGATCTCATTGGTGACGTGGGGGATGACCTGGACGGTCTTGCCGAGATAGTCTCCACGGCGCTCCTTGGCGATGATCTGCTCATAGATGCGGCCGGTGGTGAGATTGTTCTCGCGCCCGAGATGGGAGTGGGTGAAGCGCTCGTAATGGCCGAGGTCGAGATCGGTTTCGGCGCCATCGTCGGTGACGAATACCTCGCCATGCTGGAAGGGCGACATGGTTCCGGGATCGACATTGAGGTAGGGATCAAACTTCTGCAGGTTGACGCGCAGGCCACGGCTCTCAAGCAGACAGCCGATGCTCGCGGCAGCCAGTCCCTTGCCGAGAGAAGACACAACACCGCCAGTCACAAAGATGTACTTTGCCGACATATCGTCCTCGAAACCAGGTTGTATTTCAGTTGGTGAATTTGGGAGGGGTGCACAATCAATTTTCCACGAAAACGGGGCTGGGGGCAAGGCGGGGAAGGGAATGAAATTGGAAAACATTTGGAAGGGAGGGCGAGAGGAGGGCAACGGGAGGCGGCGGTGGTGGTATCTTGTGAGGCTGTGAGGGGAACTATGTTACGCGCATGGAAGAAGTTGGCGGTGTTGGCGGCGGTGTGGACAGTGCTGGGCGTGCCGGGACTGGCACAGACGGTGAAGCGGTTGATATTGGCCGACGGCAGCTACCAGACGGCGACGGAGTGGAAGAAAGAAGGCGACCGGTTGAAATACTTCAGCGCGGAGCGGGGCGAGTGGGAAGAGCTTCCGGTGGCGCTGGTGGACTGGAAGGCGACGGAGGAGTGGAACTCCGAACAGGCCAAGAGCGCGTCGGAAGAGATGAAGCAGGTGACGGCCGAGGAGGTGGCGGCGCGGAAGGAAGAGATGCTGAATACTCCGCTGGTGGCTCCGGAGCTGCGATTGCCGGCCGAGGGAGGGGTGTTTCTGCTGGACGAGCGCGGAGGCAAGCCGGGGCTGAGCAAGGTGGAGGGAGCGAAGATCCAGGTGAATGACAAGGTGGGGAGGAATATCCTGATGCGCTCGGTGAATCCGATCTCAAGCCAGGTGCAGACGGTGGAGCTGGCAGGGGCGTCGGCGAAGACGCGGGTGCATACGGCAGTGCCGGGGATTTTTGTCGATATCGAAAACGACCGAGGGGCGATACCGGGAGACAGCTTCAGGATTGTGCGGCTGGAGCAGAAGCACGGACTGCGAGTGCTGGCGAAGAACAAGGTGCTGATTAACGGCGACCAGAGCCAGACAGAACGCTTTGTGCACTCGCGGGCGGAGAAGTTCAGCGGGGACTGGTGGAAGATCATCCCGCTGGAGGATCTGGCGCCGGGAGAGTACGCGATTGTGATCTCGGCTCCGGGGGACGATGGGGGGAGCGTGGTGTGGGACTTTGGGGTGGAGAAGTAGGAAAGATGCGCGAGAGCGCTTGGTAAGAGGGCGGGAATCGGTTGGTGGCTGGAAAGCTGGGGACAGCACAGGTGGGATGAGCAGCGCTGGGGTCCTTCGCTGCGCTCAGGATGACACTTCAAATCAAAACCTAAAACTCAGAAGATCAAAGCAGGTTCGAGAGCTCAAGTTCGAAAGATCAGAGCAGGTTCGAGAGCTCAAAGATCAGGGCAGGTTCAAGAGCTCAAGTTCGGAAGATCAGGGCAGGTTCAAGAGCTCAAGTTCGAAAGATCAGAGCAGGTTCGAGAGCTCAAGTTCGGAAGATCAGGGCAGGTTCAAGAGCTCAAAGAAAAGAGCAGGTCAGATGAGAGCAGGTTCGAGAATGATCACAGACTGTTTTTCTGGGCGGCGATGAGTTTGGCGTACCAGTGGGCGCTGGCTTTGGGGGTGCGGGCGAGGGTGTTGTAGTCCACATAGACGAGGCCGAAGCGGGGGGTGTAGCCCTCGTTCCACTCGAAGTTATCGAGGAGGCTCCAGGCGTGGTAGGCGCGGACGTCGGCACCGTCGGCGACGGCCTGGCAGAGCTCGTGAAGGTAACTGTTGTAGAAGTCGATGCGCTGCTGGTCGGGGATTTCGCCATCGCGACCGGGCGGGGTGTTGTAGGCGGCGCCATTCTCGGTGATTTCAATGGGGAGCTTGTAGTCACGCCAGATGCGCATGGTGATTTCATAGAGACCGCGGGGATAGACCTCCCACTGAACGTCAGTTTTGGGGCCGGTTTCGCCGGAGAGCCAGCGGAAGGCGGCGAAGGGAATGGGGAAGTGAGGGTCGTGCTCAATGACTGCGCGCGAGTAGTTGTTGATGCCGATGAAGTCGAATGGGGCTCGGGTGAGGTCCATGTCACCGGGACGGATGTCGAGAAGCTTGTCTGGGATGGGGCCGATGGCGGAGGGGTATCGTCCGTGGAGCGCGGGCTCGATGTACCAGATGTTCTCCCAGGCGTGGAAGCGCTCGGCGGCGCGGCGATCTTCGTCGGAGGTGGAGGCGGGGTAGGGCTGTGACATGCTGAAAGCGCTGCCGATGCGGAGCTTGGGAGAGACGGCCTTCATGGCGCGGAAGGCTTTGCCCTGGGCGAGGTTGACGATGTGGCCGGCACGCATGGTGACGGCGGGGTCCCGGAGTCCGGGGGCGTGGATTCCGCTGAGGTTGCCGAGATTGATGAACATGGTGGGCTCATTGAAGATGAGCCAATTCGGGCAGCGGTCCGCGTAGGCGCGAGTGGCGATCTGGGCGTATTCGGCAAAGCGGTCGGCGGTCTCGCGCGCAGCCCAGCCACCACGGTCCTGCAGGGGCTGAGGGAGATCCCAGTGATAAAGAGTGGGAAAGGGCCGGATGCCGTTGGCGAGCAGCTCATCGATGATGCGGGAGTAGAAGTCGATGCCGGTCTGGTTGGCGGCTCCGGAGCCGGGGGGCTGGAGGCGGGGCCAGGCGATGGAGAAGCGATAGCTCTGGATGCCGAGCGACTTCATGAGAGCGATGTCCGACTTCCAGAGGTGGAAGTGGTCGCAGGCGACGTCGGCGTTTTCACGGCCCTTAACCTTGCCGGGAGTTTTGCAGAATCGGTCCCAGATGCTCTCGCCACGGCCTCCCTCGTGGGTGGCACCCTCGATCTGGAAGGCGCTGGTGGCGGTTCCGAAGAGGAATCCGGGAGGAAATTGCGGGAGGCTTTTGGCGCGGGCGTTGTCTTCCATAAGGGCGTTGCGAACCCACTCAGGTACCTGGTTGTCCTTGGAAGCGACCTGGGCGGAGGCTACGGCGCCGAGAGTGGAGAGGAGGAAGGTGCGTCGCTTCATGAGTCCAGTGATGGTAAGCGGAGGAGGGTAGAGCGGGCAAGAGGAGAGTTAGAGAGCGCGTCCGAGGCCGCAGACGGCAATGGCATCGCGGGTGGAGTTCTTGACGGTGTACATCATTTCGTCGGCCTGACGGATGATGTCATGGGCATTCTTAGCGTCATCGGGGAAGCTGGCGACGCCCATGGAGGCGCGGATATTGAGGTCGAGGTCTTCGCCGAGGTGGAACTGGGTGGTGCGAAGAATGTCACGGAGACGGCGGGCGACGACGAGCGCAGAGGGCTTGCTGGTTTGGGGCAGGAGGACGACGAATTCGTCTCCGCCGTAGCGGAAGGCGTAGTCGATGAGGCGTAGGCGGCTCTTGATTGTCATGCCGATCTCAAAGAGGAGACGGCTGCCGACGAGGTGTCCGTAATTGTCATTGACGAGCTTGAAGTGGTCGAGGTCCAGGAAGAGGACGCTGAACTCGTAGCCGAAACGGGTGGAGCGATAAACCTCGGATTCGATGGTGTTGTAGAGGTGGCGGGCATTGTAGAGCCCGGTACAGTCATCGGTGATGGTGAGTTCCTGAATCTTCTCGACGGCGTGCGCGTTATCGACGGCGATGGCGGCATAGTCAGCCAGGGCCTGGAGGAGCATGAACTGGTCGGCTCCGAAGGTGCTCATCTCGACGTTGATGAGCTGAATGACGCCGAGGATGCGGCTCTTGGAGGCGAGGGGGACACATAGAATGGAGCGCGTCTTCCAGTTGGTGATCTCATCGATGCGGGGGGCAAAGCGCTCATCCTTGGAGACGTCAGGGACAATCAGAGCTTCGCCGTACTTGGCGACCCATCCGGCAATTCCCTCGCCGATGCGAAGGCGGACGGACTTGAGGGCATCGGCGGCGGCGCCGACGGCGATGGCAAAGTAGAGCTCGCGATGTTCATCATCCACCATGAGCAGGCTCCAAGTATCAGGCTTGAAGTATGCGGCTACCTTTTCCATGATGGTCTGAAGGACGGAGTCGAGGTTCAGGGAAGACGTGAGCGCCTTGGCTACGTCGTGCAGAATGGCGAGTTCCGGTTTGGACTGGCTGAGATCGCCAGCCTGGGGTGGTCGCGTCATCAAGGTATCCCTAGTTTAACCTGCAAGCACAACTCCGTGAGGATTTCACAATTATAGAGCCTGAAAGGAAACGGCGCATGGGGGTGAGAGGGTTAGGGCGCGGGGATTGCCAATTTTTTGAATGGAGTGGTGCGGAGGGGGAACTTGGCTTAATTACGATAATATCTGGATAATCACGAGCTTCCTCTGTTTCTGTTTGACTTGCGAATGCGGCGTTTCTATGATGGCCGCAGACCTGCATTCATATTAGTGCATTTGTGCGAGAGCCGGCGCGTTGCTGCAAGCGATTGCGGTGGCGTGCATATGGCGCTCGGGCGAGGGCGAACGAAGTGACATCGTTTGGAGAGAATCTGCGCAAGGCGCGAGAAGCGCGCGACATCACGCTGCAGGAGATAGCCGCCTCGACCAAGATTGGGACGAGGGCTCTCCAGGCATTGGAAGATGAGCGCTTTGAGCAATTGCCCGGCGGCATTTTCAACAAGGGATTTGTACGCTCATACGCGCGCTGCGTGGGACTGGACGAAGAAAAGACGGTTGCTGCGTATATGGAAGCCGCGAACGTGGCACAGCCAGAGACCAACATCCAGGCGCTGTCTGAACAGGTGACGGCGGCGCGTGAGATGACGATGCGCGAGCCATGGCTGGCTATTCACGCAGGAACGGTCGTGGGCGCACTTGCGGTGATAGTGGCGCTGGGCCTGGGCGCAATGTGGCTGAAAGAGCAGCAGAAGGAAGCAAGAGAGCAGACCGAGGCACAGCACCGGGTAGAACAATCCGCGGTGAGGGCTGCGGCTCCGGTTGTGCCGCCTCCGGTGGCGGCAGTGCCCCCAGCGGCAGCCACGGACGCGGGAACAAGCGCGGCGGTGAACCCGACGGCAGGGGCGGTGCCTGCGACGGCGGCGGCAGGGGTGCCGACGGATGGGAAGAGCGCCCAGGCTGCAACGGTTGGGAGTTCTCCGGTGGAGGTTGTGGTGCTGGCGACGGCGCGCTCATGGGTGAGCGTGCGCAGTGACGGCGATGCGGTAGAGACGGTGACCCTGGATCCTGACAAGCCGGAGTTGAGGAGCAGGACTTATTCCGCGGAGAAGCGGGTGACGTTGATTACGGGCAATCCGGCAGGACTGAGCGTTACCCTCAACGGAAAGCCAGCGGGAACGCTGGGCGATGCAGGGCGTCGAGCCACGATCAGCTTTACGCCAGAGGGAATTCAGAAGCAGTAAGGAAGAATTTGGGAGTTTGCAGAAGGGCCGCGACGAATCGCGGCCCTTTTGCTGCGCCGGGCAATGCCCTCAGGCGGCGCGGGTGAGGGTGGCGCGAACGGCTTCGGCACTGGCTCCATACACAAGGTGGGAGGCGAGGGCGCGGAGGTGGCTGGAAGCGGGGTACTCGGCGGGCTTGCCGGAAAACCCGGCGAGGGGAACGGCGGCTTCATCGGCGACGGCGAAGAGCAGGGCTCCAAAGATGGTGCCGAATCCGGCGCGGGCCTCGGGGAAGTATTCAGCGGCGAGTCCGTAGATGGCGCCCATGGCGGTGCCGAAGGCGTAATGCAGGACGGGGCCAGCCTTGGCTTTCTCCTCTCGGGAGAGCGGGCGGAAGTGGGCGGCGCGGGCGATGCGGTCGGCGGCTTTCATGGTGGCGTCCTCAGCGGCGGGCTGGCTTTGGGCGGAGGTGGCGTGCTGGCTGGGGGAGGGCTGGGTTGCCTCAGTGAGAAGCGACTGGAACCGGTTCATGGCCCAGGCGGCGGTGGCTCCGGCGATGGCTCCAAAGAGCAGGCCGCGATAGGGGTTCGGGGAGCGGTCGGTCATGGATATTTGCCTCCGGGGATTGGACGCGGGGGAGCGGCGTAAAGTGGCTTGAGCCGCCCGCGAGAACGTGAGTGTCGGCTTCGCTGTACAATTCCTGCATCTTTAGATGTGGGAGTTGCCGAATGCGCAGAATTTCGATGATCGCGGTTTTCGTGGCCATGCTGCTCAGCATGGCGGTTGCACAAATGGAACATCCAGCGCCGCAGGGCGGAAACATGGGCGGAGGAGAAAAGAAGGCGCCGCTGAGCCCCAGAAAGCAGGCGGAGTTGAGCTTTGCCGATGGCAAGAAGCTGATGGTGGACTATGGCGCACCGTCGGCCCGGGGTCGCAAGATCATGGGCGAACTGGTGCCGTTCGGAAAAGTGTGGCGGACGGGCGCAAATGCAGCCACAGGGTTTGAGACCGACACGGACGTGATGGTGGGCGGGACGCGGGTTCCGGCAGGGAAGTACACCCTCTATACGCTGCCGACGGCTGGGGATTGGACGCTGATCATCAGCAAGCAGACGGGGCAGTGGGGCACGGTTTACAACCAGGAGCAGGACCTTGCTCGGGTTCCGCTGAAGAAGACGGCGCTGCCAGCCCCGGTGGAGCAGATGGCGATCTCACTGGACAAGGCGGGGCCAGATAAGGCGACGCTGAACCTGCAGTGGGAGAACACCGGACTGACGGTGGAGATCAAAGAAGCGAAGTAACCGGCGCCAGCTTCGAGGCGGCTCGCAGAGGCGGGCCTCCGCGAAGGCTGGCGTTTTTTATTGGGAGCGGGAATGAAGCAGATTGCGGAATGGGCGCTGGCGATGGCGGTGGCGCGGGGCGCAAGCCACGCCGAGGCGCGGATTGTGGACGAGCGCTGGCGGGCGTTGGGGACGCGGAACGGACGGGTGGCGGTGGCCTCGGACGGGGAGTCGCTGGGGCTGGGAGTGCGGGTGCTCTGCCATGGCGGCTGGGGATTTGCGGCGACACAGGAGCTGACAAAGGCAGGCGTGGAGCGGGCCGCGGCCCTGGCGGTAGAGATCGCAAAGGCCTCGGCGCGGGTGCAGAGCGAGCCCGTTGTCTTGCTGCCGGAGCCGGCGGCGGTGGCAAAGTGGAGTTCGCCGTGCGAGATCAATCCGTTTGCCGTTTCGATTGAGGAGAACTTTGCGCTGTTGAGGAAGATTGACGCGGCGCTGACGGCGGTGGAGGGCGTGACCCTGGCAGAGACGAGCATGACGTTCCGGCGCTACGAGCAGTGGTTCTACAGCACGGAAGGGGCGGCGATTCACCAGACGCGGACGACGACGGGAGCGGGATTTGCAGCGCACGCTTTTGAGGGCGACTCGATCCAGACACGGTCGTATCCGAATTCGTTTGGCGGACAGTATCAGAACAAGGGCTATGAACTGGTGGCTGAGTTGAAGCTGCTGGAGAACGCAGAGCGGGTGGCGCGGGAGTGCGTGGCGCTGCTGAAGGCTCCGCAGTGTCCTGAGGGGCGGAGAGATTTGGTGCTGGACAGCTCGCAACTGGGACTGCAGATTCACGAGTCGATCGGGCATCCGATTGAACTGGACCGAGTGCTGGGATACGAAGCGAATTTTGCAGGGACATCATTCCTGACGCTGGATAAGCTGCACACGCTGCGCTATGGCAGCGAACTGGTGAACGTGGTGGCGGATGCGCGCGCTGAACACGGGCCGGGGCTGGGGACGTTTGCGTATGACGATGAAGGAGTGGCGGCGCAGTGCGTTCCGATCATCACGCAGGGACGGTTCGAGGGGTATCTCTCCTCACGCGATACGGCGGCGAAGATTGGGCGGGCGCGCTCAGGCGGGCACATGCGCGCCGAGGGCTGGGCGCGGGTGCCGATTGTGCGCATGAGCAACGTGAGCATTCTGCCGGGAGAGAAACCGCTGAGTTTTGACGAACTGATTGCGGGGACCGACGACGGGATCTACATGGAGACGAATCGCTCGTGGTCCATCGACGACAAGCGGTATAACTTCCAGTTTGGCTGCGAGGCAGGGTGGGAGATCAAGGGCGGCAAGCTGGGACGGATGCTGAGGAACCCATCGTATTCGGGGATCACGACAGAGTTCTGGAATTCTATGGAGGCGATCTGCGACCGGCGGGAGTGGACGCTGTGGGGGACTCCGAACTGCGGCAAGGGACAGCCGGAGCAGGGAATGGGGACCGGACATGGAGCATCTCCGGCAAGGTTCCGGCAGGTGAAGGTGGGCGGGGCGTACGGCAGTTGATGGCAGGCAGGCACGGAGAAGATTGATGAATGCGAATGTGATGATGAGCCAGGACGAGTGCGGAGAGATCTTTGCGCGGGTGCGGCGGGCGGCTACGGTGAGCGACGTGGAGGTGACGGTGACGGGCGGACGCTCGGCACTGACGCGCTTTGCCAACAACGGGGCGACACAGAATGTGAGCGAGGAGGGTGTGGATGTTTCCGTGCGGGTGCAAATGGGCGGGCGCACGGCGCGGGCAACGACGAACCGATTGGACGATGAGAGCCTGCGGCGCGTGGTGCGGCAGGCCGAAGAACTGGCACGGGTGCAGGAGGAAGAGCCCGGACTGTTGCCGATGCTGAGCGCGGCCGAGCAGGGAAGCTCGGAGGAGGTAGAGCGGCACTGCGCCCAGACGGCGGCAATGACGGCGGGGGAGCGTGCCGAGCAGGTGGAGTCGATGGTGGCGGTGGCCAGGCGCGAGGGGCTGAATTCGGCGGGGACGTACTCCTGCGGAGAGAGTTTTGAGGCACTGTTCAACTCGAAGGGAGTGGCGCGCTGGTACCGGCAGACGCTGGCAGAGGCCTCGGTGACCATGCAGGCCGAGGATAGTTCCGGCTGGCAAAAGCAGAACTACACGAGCGCGAAGCCGCTGGACGCGAGGAGGCTGGCGGAGATTGCGGCGGAGAAGGCACTGCGCTCGGGGGCGCCGGTGGAGCTTGCGCCGGGGAAGTACACGGTGATCCTGGAGCCGTCGGCGGTGGTGGACCTGATCGGCTTCCTGGTGGCGGACTTCAGCGGGCTGGCGCTGCTGGAACAACGCTCCTGCCTGAACGAGCGGCTGGGGACAAAGTTGTTTGGGGAGAACATCACGTTTGTGGACGATGTCAGCCATCCCTTGCAGACAGGGGCGGCCTTTGACGGCGAAGGCGTAGGGCGGCAGGGATTGACGCTGGTGGAGCAGGGCGTGGTGCGGGAAGTGGCGATGGCGAGAGGCACGGCGGCGCGGATTGCGGGCGAGGAACTGGGCGGGCAGGTGAAGGCGCGGGCAACAGGGCATGGCTTTGGGCTGCCGAACGAGGGCGGGGAGGCAGCGGCAAATATCGTGTTCAAGGTGGCGCCGGGCGAGGCGAAGACGGTGGGAGAGATGATTGCCGCGACAGAGCAGGGGCTGCTGGTGACGCGGCTGTGGTACATCCGGGAAGTGGATGCGTACGAGAAGATATTGACGGGGATGACGCGGGACGGGACCTTTGTGGTGGAGAACGGACGAGTGGGCAAGGGGATTCGGAACTTCCGGTTTAACCAGAGCGTGTTGCAAATGTTGAGGCAGGTTAAGGACTTGGGGATTCCGGTGCGGGCATGCGGGGAAGAGGCGTTTGAGATGGTGGTTCCGGCGATGCGGGTGGGCGATTTTCAGTTTACGGAGGTAACGCGTTTCTAGGCGGACGGGTACCGAAAGAGCGTACTTTCGTAATTTTCCAATTCCGGGGTTCGCGGCTATTCTGGCGAACGTGACGACCGAGGCCAAAATCGAACTGCGTGGGGCTGTCCGTTTTCCGGTGCATCTGCCGGTTGCGCTGCATGAAGACGGCGGGACCCAGATTGCGGAGACGGAGAATATTTCCGCGGGCGGAGTGCTGATCAACTGCGGAGTGGACTACGCGGTGGGCTCAACCATCGAGTTTTCGATTTGCATGCCGGCGCAGTCGCTGGGCAGTGACCACGATGTGCAGTTGGAGTGCGTTGGACGGGTGGTGCGCGCTACCCCGGCGGACGGCAAGGTTGCCGTTGGCGCCATTATTGACGAATACCACATCTCCCGTTAAGCTTAACCAAAATAGCAACCCTGAAGAGAGCGGGAACTTGATGGCCATCAGACAGGAGGCCAATCCACTGCTGCATTCGGATGAGGAAGGCGGGTTGCCGTCGTCCATTCGAGTGATCATTGCAGACAGCGAGCCGATTTTCCGTGTGGGCGTAAGGAAGATTCTTGCGCTGGAGCGGGACGTTTGCGTAGTTGCGCAGGTGGAGACGGAAGCGTCCGCAATGGAAGCCGCCAACCAGTTTGAGGCTGACGTTCTGCTGTTCGAATGCGGGTTGAGCGATACTCCCTATCCACTGATAAGCAGCCTGATTGCGACGGCTCCGTCACTGAAAGTTGTGCTGGTGATCGCCGAGCCGACAGAGGAAGAGACCGTTGAATTTCTGCGGCGTGGAGTGCGTGGAATTGTGACGCGCTCGATTGCGCCGGAGATGCTGGTGAAGTGCCTGCGAAAGGTCCACGCGGGCGAGACCTGGCTGGATAACCAAGCGGTAAACTGGGTGATCGAAGCTTACCGGACGCAGGCGTCGCGGCTGAGCTCGTCGCGCCAGCGGGTGAAATTGAGCGCGAAGGAAATCCAGATCATTGCGGGCGTGACGCAGGGCCTGCGCAATAAAGATATTGCCGTGGACGTTGGCACTACGGAGCAGGTGGTGAAGAATTACCTGCGCAAGATCTATGACAAGCTGGGGGTTTCAGACCGGCTGGAACTGGCACTCTACTGCATGCACCACCGTCTGCTGGACCACCACCCGGGGCCAGGCGCGCCCATGGTGGAGACGAACGCAGTCGGCGAAGCGGCTGCGTCGATGAGCAATCTGTGGAACGCAACCCGCAAATAAAAACGCGAGAGTAGAAGTAATCCACAGGCTGGGCACGGGGCGCGCCCACGGAAGCGTGTGCGTACGTTACAATAGAAAAGTTCGTGCGAGCGAATCCTGCCTGTAAAGCGGAGAGATGGCCGAGTGGCTGAAGGCGCACGCTTGGAAAGCGTGTTTAGGGGAAACTCTAACGTGGGTTCGAATCCCACTCTCTCCGCCAGAATAAAATCAATGACTTACTAGAATTGTCGGTCTTCCGTCCGGCTGGACAGAGATGCTAGGCGTGTTTGCTTCTGCGCGCAAGTGTTTTGCGCAGTGACGTCAGACCGAATGGTTCCGCTCTAATCAAAAGCACAGTATTGCTGTTTTTTCACGTCGCGACGTCCGCCCGGCCGCCGCCCATCGAAGTCTTGGCACCCAGGGCGCGGACCCGCCGCGAAGAAGCTCCTGCCACACCATCCCAACCAGTTGCACTCACTCCGCCACTGGGACGATCACCTTTGGCGACGACAGATAGTTGTATAACTTGACATCCAGAGTTCCAGCTTTCTACACTTCGTTCTCCGCGTAGCTCAGTTCCATGCTGCCTTTCCGGTCTGGAATGGAATTGAACCAAGTCATCCGTGGAGGGTGAATGTCTCCCAACTTCGTTCCTGTGCTGGATCCTCGACTTCGCCGAGTCGTCATAGTTCTGCTTTCTATTGTGACATTGCTTGGTTGTGCCTACGCGCAGAATGGCGCCGTACCGTCTCTGATTAAGTTCAGCGGTACGATCACCGGATCATTTCCCGGCAACGCTTCTATTCTCTTTGCGCTGTACAAAGATCAGACAGGGGGCGCCCCGCTCTGGCAGGAAGTTCAGAGCGTTGTCCTCGACTCAGCGGGGCACTATTCCGCGATGCTCGGTGCCGGAAGCCAGACTGGTCTTCCGGTTGATGTCTTCGCAAACAGCGAAGCACGTTGGCTGGGCATCCATGTTCAAGGCCAACCCGATCAGCCTCGTGTACTTCTCGTCAGCGTTCCTTACGCGATGAAGGCGGCAGACGCCGAGACCCTCGGAGGTCTCCCTCCCTCTGCCTTCCTGCGTGCCGACGCTAGTGGTCAGTCCGCGTCATACATCAACACCGCTGCTGTTGGTTCCGCCGCGACTCAGATCGCGAGCACTCCTGCAATCGTGGCTTCTGGTGCAAGCGCAGGTTATCTGCCGGTGTTTACGGATGCGTCCGGCGATCTAGGGAACTCACTGCTCTATCAGTCGGGCGGAAACATCGGAATCGGCACCACCAGTCCTGCGTTTCCGATGCACTTCATCTCGCAGGGTCCAAATCCAGCGGTAGTAGCAGTGGATGGCTATGGAGCCACTACGGGTGTTGCCTTTGTAGGCCGACATGCGAGAGGGACTTTGGCATCCCCCTCTGCGCTCATGGCCAATGACAACATCTTCACGATTCAGGGACGCGGCTACTATTCCAGTGCGGACGGCATCAATCAGGGCTTCACAGCGTCCAGCCGCGCATTCATGAAGATCTTTGCAGCAGAGAACTGGACGGACACTGCACAAGGCGCATACATCAGTTTTGCGACCACGCCGATTGGCACCTCTCCGGGCACTTCGTCGGCGACAGAAAAAGTACGCATCGCGGATAACGGATACGTTGGTATCGGAACCACCTCGCCTCAGTACACTCTTGATGTCCACGGCACTGCGAATTTTACTGGTCTCGTCCATTTCGCGGCCAATCAGACGTTCCCTAACACCGGAACCCTCACTGGGCTTACCGCGGGAGCAGGACTCAGCGGTGGCGGTTCCAGCGGAACCGTAACCATCTCAAACACCGGGTTACTTGGCATTTCCCCCGGATCTGGTATCTCCGTCGGACCTGGCCAAGTTCCTGTCGTCGCGCTCGACACCACCAACGTACCGCTGCTATCTGCAAACAACACCTTTACCGCTGACCAAAACATCACCGGCACCGTCAACGCCGGTGGATATCGGCTGGGTGGCTATCCATTCGCGGTAGGCTCATACTCCCTGCAAAACTCCTTCTTCGGCTTTGCAGGAAATCAGACCTTAACTGGAGATTGCAACACCGCCATCGGTAGAGGAGCACTCGCTGTTGACACCGCAGGTTACTGCAATACGGCCAACGGCGTGGACGCGCTTAATTCCAACTCCACTGGCTTCTACAATACCGCCTCTGGCGTCAGCGCGCTCAACGCCAACACGACTGGTGTAGGAAACACCGCAGTCGGAACCTTCACGCTGTACACCAACACCACAGGGAGTGACAACCTCGCCGTCGGGGAGGAGTCAGGCTGGCCTTCTGATGGCAGCAACCTCACTGGCTCTAATAACACTTTTGTTGGAGCCTTTGCGAATCCCAGCGCGGGGAACCTCACCAATGCCACCGCCATCGGAGCCAACGCAAGTGTTGGCTCCAGCAATTCCATTATTCTTGGCAGCATCATTGGCATCAATGGAGCCACTGCGAACACCAAAGTAGGCATCGGCACTACTGCCCCTACATATCCGCTCTCTGTGAACGGAACCATCCAGAGCATGACCGGCGGGTTTCGCTTCCCTGATGGAACCACACAGGCATCGGCGGCGGTTCAGGGAGTGTCGATGAGTTCGCCGGATAATTCAGTGGTGGTCGGGGGAACAACGATGGCTCCGACAGTTGCGGTGAATGCAGGTACCGTACAGAAGCGAGTGACTGGCACTTGTGCCGTTGGCCAAGCAGTGACAGCCGTGAATGCAGATGGTAGCGTCACCTGCGCTACTGGG